>JAHCLD010000249.1 GCA_026125585.1 Burkholderiales bacterium | reverse complement strand
CACATTACGCCGAAGCCGTTCTTCAGCACGCGGTCATAGTAGCGGATGGGCGGCGGCTTGAAGATGTCGAACAGGCGGAACAGCAGGAACGCGAAAGCCTGCCAGTAACCGGTCGCCGGCACGAAGAACAGCACCAGCAGGAAAGCCACCGTCTCGTCCCACACCATGCCGCCGTGGTCGGCCACGCCCAGCGCATGGCCGGTGACGGCGCAGGCCCATGCGCCGAGCCAGAACAGCGCGACGACCAGCACCAGGAAGCTCCAGGGATCGAGCAGCGGCGACAGCAGATGGAACAGCGGCAGCGCGAGCAGCGTGCCGAAGGTGCCCGGCGCCGCCGGCGACAGGCCGGCACCGCCGCCGAAGGCGATGAAATGCGCCGGATGGCGGAAAACGAAGCGCAGCGTCGGGCGGGCTACCGGATCAGCCAAGATAACCGGACTCCCGCCGCACGGGCATCCGCGGCGTTTTCATCGCACCAGAAAAGTGCCGGTGGACAAGATTGGATTCGGAACACATTGCCGGCGGTAAACAGTGAATACGACAGGGCAGGCACACAATAACCGGAACGGGCCAATGTTCCCATATTTGCGCCGATATCGGCAGGCATGCGGCGCGCGCCCGGATTTCGGTCCGCCCAGCGCCCGCTTTGCCGTCTCATCCGCTCCGTCCGCCTTGCGCGGCCGCCCGCGTCGCCGCAAACGATTATTGGACGCGCGACATCCGGATGATGCATGGCCGCTCGCCCAGCGCGCCACGTCCCTCGTAGGTTCCAGCCTGCAGCACGCCGGTGAATTGCGCCTCGTATGGCATGCCCGGCTGTTTGCTCTGTTTACCCGCCCTGCCGTTGCCGGTCAGCACCAGCCTGCCATCCGGCGTGGGAACGCCGCGCAACAGCACGTAGCCGGGTGCCTCCGGATAACCGCGCACCAATTCGAAACCCGCGCTGCCAAACGAACTGCGCAGCGGAAAATTCACCGCGCCGACGGCACGCCATGGATCGCAATGCAGCGATGCCGACCACCTGCCGCCATCCGGGGACGCCGTTGCCTCCTGTGCAAGCGGCAGCGGCGCGCCGGGCACCCTGGATGCAGCCGGCGACGGCTGCTGCAGCTTCGCGGCAGCCAGGCGCTCGCGCTCCGCGCGCTCCAGGGCCTGTTTTGCCGCATTGAGATCCGCTTCCGCCTTGTGCCTTGCCGCCTCGGCTTCGGCGCGCACGCGGGCAAGTTCCGCGGCAGCAGCGGCTTTTGACGCCGCGGCGCGCTGCGCCTCCAGCGCACGCCGGGCGTCGGCCGCGGCGGCCGCCTCGGCTTCGGCCTTGCTTTGCGCCGCCTCGACTGCAGCCCGGGCACGCTCCAGATCGGCCGCGATCCTGCCTCTCCGTTCGGCCTCAGCCGCGGCCTGTCTCTGCCGCTCCGCCTCCCAGGGCATCTGCGGCAGAAGATTCCAGCCCCATGCGGCGGCCAGCAACGCGACCGCAGCCGTTGCAGCTACGGTGCCGACGACCCGCATTCGCGGGGCTTTCCGCCCGCCCCCGCTGTCTGCCGGTCTCATGCCATCCCGGTCCACCCGGTAGACCCGGATCGGATGTTCGATGTTCTTCAGGCTCTGCTCGCCGATGTCGACGAACCCGAGATCCAGTTTGCCGCGAATGAGGTCGTAAATGCTCGATGAGATGCAGATGCCGCCCGGTTCGGCGATGCTCTCGAGCCGCGCGGCGACATTCACGCCGTCCCCCAGCAGATCCGCGCCCTTGACCATGACGTCGCCAAGATTGACGCCCACCCGGAATTCCAGGCGCTGTTCCTCCGGCAGGCTGTCGTTGCGGGTGCGCAACGCATCCTGGATCTCGACCGCGCAGCGCACCGCCTCCACCGGACTGGCAAATTCGGCCAGCACACTGTCGCCGGCCGTATTGGCAATGCGGCCATCGTGAAATTCGATGATGCCGTCGATGACCGCGCGGTGCGCCGACAGCACGCGCATCGTGCCTTCTTCGTTCCTGGACATCTTGCGGCTGTAACTGACGGCATCCGCCGCGAGTATTGCCGACAATTTTCTTTTCAGCGGACTGGCTGGCATGACATTTCCCCCCCGGAGCACTGCGCCGTGTCGTCCCGAATCAGCTTGACTGCATTTCCTTCTGCCGCACCGTCAACCTGCAATTTCAGCCAAAGTGGTCAAACCCCCTGCGCGCGGGCATCAGCGGCAGGCCATCGCGGCCAACCACCGCCACGCCGCATGCGCCCTGCGGTGCGCGGATCACGCGGCCGATGCGCGTCACCTTCACGCGGGCACGTGCCGCGGCATGTTCGACCGCCGT
>JAHCLD010000248.1 GCA_026125585.1 Burkholderiales bacterium | reverse complement strand
CGCTGCGCACCCGGAGGCAGGGCCGCGTCGATGCGCGCGGCCTCGGCATCCAGCCAGCGCGGCAGATCGCCGGCGGCACCGCTGCGCTGTGCCGGCTTCAGTTCCTTCAGCAGCAGCGGCATCTCGCGCGGCATGCGCTTCGAATATTCGAGGAAACCTGCGCTCACCCAAGCCGGCATGCGATGGCCGACGGCGAGGATGTGGAGTTTCACCGCGCCGCGCGGCGTGCCGGGCCTGCGGTGGCCGCCGTTTTGCGCGCCGGAGTCTTGCGCGCGGCGGGCCGCTGCGGCGTGCCCCAGATTTCTTCGAGGTTGTAATACTGGCGGATCGCCGGCTGCATGACGTGAACGACCACTGCGCCCAGATCGACCAGCACCCATTCGCCGGTCTGCCCGCCCTCGGTGCTGTAGACCTTGCCGCCCGCTTTTTTCACCTCCTCGCAGACGTTGCCGGCGAGCGCGCGCACCTGGCGGTTGGAATCGCCGCTGGCAATGATGACTTTGTCGAACAGTGCGGTCATTTTCTTGACATTGAATGCAACGATGTCGCGGCCTTTGATGTCTTCGAGCGCGGCGACGGCTATTTTTGCCAGTTTTTCAGGTCCCATCAGTTCTCACTATATAGCATATGTTCTTGAATATATTGATAAATGCTTTCCGGCAGCAGGTAGCGCGGATTGCGTCCGCGGCGCAGCGATTCGCGGATCATCGTCGCCGAGATGTTCAGCTCGGCAATCGGCACCACCACGATGCCGCCCGCCGGCGCCACGTGCACCGAGAACGGCTGGTGCATCAGCCGCGCGTCGTACTCCGCGGCCAGCGGCTGCGGCATCCGCGACTGCCAGGTATCCACCGGGAATCCGGGGCGATAGGCCACGGCGATGTGCGCAAGCCCGAACAACTGGTGCCAGCGGCTCCAGGTCGCGAGATCGAGGAAGGCGTCGGCGCCGAGTATCAGCACCAGCGACTGCGCGGCGCCGGCCTCGGCGCGCAGCGCCGTCAGCGTATCGACGGTATAAGCGGGCGCGGCGGAGGCCGTTTCGCGCGGATCGACGGTGAACAGCGCGTTGCCGGCGACCGCCAGCCGGACCATCGCCAAGCGGTCGGTCGCCGGCGTGGCGGGCATCGCCCGGTGCGGCGGTGTGCCGCCCGGGATGAAACGCACTTCGGCAAGCCGCAACTGGTCGGCCACTTCCTGCGCCAGGCGCAGATGGCCGAAATGGATGGGATCGAAGGTGCCGCCGAGGATGCCGATGGGAGACATCGTCAGCAGCGCAGAGTGCAGAGTGCAGAGTGCAGAACGACAGCGAATCCCCTCAAGTCTCTCCGAAACTCACTTTGCACTATGCGCTGTGCATTCTGCATTTAAAGAGCCAGTCTCCTGATGTCGGACAGCACCGTGGACAGGAAGGAACTGAAACGCGCGCCCAGCGCGCCGTCGATCACGCGGTGGTCGTAGGACAGCGACAGCGGCAGCATCAGCCGCGGCGCGAATTCCCTGCCGTTCCACACCGGTTTCATCACCGCCTTGCCGACGCCGAGAATGGCGACTTCCGGCGCGTTGATGATCGGGGTGAAGAAGGTGCCGCCGATGCCGCCGAGGCTGGAGATCGAAAAACAGCCGCCCTGCAGGTCCGTCGGCGCGATCTTGCCGGCGCGCATGCGTTCGCTGATCTCGCCCAGTTCCTTCGCAATTTCGAGCAGGCCTTTCTTGTCGACATCGCGGATCACCGGCACCACCAGCCCGCCGGGCGTGTCCACCGCCACCCCCACGTGGTAGTACTTCTTCAGGATCACCGCATCGCCGCCCGGCGCCAGGGAGCTGTTGAACGCCGGATAGGCCTTGAGGGCCGGCACCACCGCCTTGAGCAGGAAGGCCAGCAGGGTCACCCGCACGCCCGAGGCCTTGTGCTCGTCCGACAGTTGTTTGCGGAAGGCTTCCAGCTCGGTGATATCAGCTTCGTCCTGCTGGGTGATGTGGGGGATGTGCAGCCAGTTGCGGTGCAGGAAGGGGCCGGACAGCTTCTGGATGCGCGACAGGGCCTGGGTTTCCACCGGTCCGAACTTGGCGAAATCCACCACCGGCCAGGCCGGCAGGCCCATGCCCACCCCCGGTCCTCCGGCTGCCGGGGCGGCGGCACCGCCGCCGCTGACGGCGGATTTGACGAAGGCCTGGATGTCTTCCTTGAGGACGCGGTTCTTGGGACCGGAGCCGGTGATCCGGCCCAGGTCCACTCCCAGTTCCCGGGCGAAACGCCGGACCGACGGACTGGCGTGAGCACTCGCAAACCCGGCTTCGTCCACCGGGCCTTGCGCTGCTGCAGGGGCAGGGGCAGGGGCTGCGGCCGGCGCCGGTGCCGGGGTG
>JAHCLD010000247.1 GCA_026125585.1 Burkholderiales bacterium | reverse complement strand
CGGCCATCAGCGTCAGGCTCGCCGGCGTCGCCGGATGCTTGTCTTCCGCCATGACCGCCACCGCCGCCAGCGCCTCGACGCAGGGTTGGCAGATTGCCACGAGGTGGGCGCCCGGCCCCATCACGTTCAGGAATTCGATGATGTGGTCGACGTACTCGTCGATGCCGAAGCGGCCGGCTTCCATGGGCACGTCGCGCGCGTTGTGCCAGTCGGTGATGTAGACGTCGTGGTCGCGCAGCATCGTGCGCGCGGTTTCGCGCAGCAGCGTCGCGAAGTGTCCGGACATCGGCGCCACGATCAGCACCCGCGGTTGCGCGGCGTTACTGTGCTTGCGGAAGCGCAGCAGGGTCGCGAACGGCGTGGCGTGGACGACTTCCTCGGTCACCGCCAGCTCGCGCTTGCCGGCCGGCACCGACTCGATGCCGAACGCGGGGCGCTGGTGGGTCAGCCGCGCCAGCGCCAGCACCTCGCAGGCGGCGGCGAAGCGGCGCAGCGGCTGCCAGCCCCAGAGGTCGAAATCGTGCAGACCCGGGGCGGCGAGCATGGCCGCCTCCCGCACCGGGTTGAGCACGTATTCCTGCGTCTGATAGGCGTGGTAAATCGTCATCGATGCTCCCGGTTCCCGGCGCTGCCCGATTTGCCGGGCGGTTGACCGGGTGATTGACCGACAATGACGCAATAAACGCGCCAGCCGGCTCCGGCGGATGGCATGACTTCTGCTAAAGATCGTCATGTTCGCGCCGGCGGGCACCGCAAGGGTGCATGCCGGCGCTCCACTGCATGGAGGTTGGGCATCATGGCGCGGGCCACCCTGAGCATCAGCAGCAAGAATTATTCGTCCTGGTCGCTGCGCGGCTGGCTGCTGGCGCGTTTCGCCGGGCTCGAATTCAGCGAAGTGCGGGTGTCGCCCGACGATGCCGACGCTCGGCGCGAACTGCTGCTGATCTCGCCGTCGATCCTGGTGCCCTGCCTCGATCACGCCGGGATCAGAGTCTGGGATACGCTGGCGATTGCCGAATACCTGAACGAAATCAGGCCGAAGAGCGGCCTGCTGCCGGCGACCCGCGCGGCGCGCGCGCATTGCCGGGCGGTCTGCGGCGAGATGCATTCCGGCTTCAGCAGCCTGCGCTCGGCGCTGCCGATGAACCTGAAGGGCGATTTCCCCGGCTACAAGGTCTGGTCGAAGGCGCGCGGGGACATCGAACGCATCACCGCGATCTGGCGCGGATGCCTCGAACAGTACGGCGGCCCGTTCCTGTTCGGCAAAAAGCGCGGCATGGCCGACGCGATGTACGCGCCGGTGGTGACGCGGCTGCGCACCTACCATGTCGCGGTCGACGCGCCGTGCGAGGGCTACGGCGAGCGCATCATGGCGATGCCGGAGATGGCGGAGTGGATCGGCGCCGCGCGGCTCGAACGCGACGACATCGAAGAACTCGACATGGAGTTCTGAGGCGTCAGGTCCAGGGCGCCGGCGCCGGCACCTCGGCGGGCGCGGGCATGTCGATGGTCCTGAAATCCGCCGGGCCGACGATTTCCAGGTATTCCATGTCCGGCGAGTAATCGAACAGGTAATGTACGATGCCCGGACGCTGATGCACGCAGTCGCCAGCGGCGACCAGCGTTTCCTTGTCCTCGTACATGAACTTCGCCCAGCCCTTGAGCATGATGACGATGTGGAAGTCGGCCTCGTGGCGGTGCCAGCCGGTGCCTTTTTCCGGGGCGCTGTTGGCGCGCACCAGCTGGGCGACGACCTTGCCGGCGGTGGCCTCGGCGACGCCGAGGTCGCGGTAGACGAAAAAATCGCGCAGGCCCTCGCTGCGGAATGCGGTGTCGCCGGGCTTTACGTGGGAGAACTTCGTGACTGTGCGGTCCAGCATGGCGGATCTCCTGATCGTGGGAACCGCTGCAGATCAAGCACGAGTCGTTCCAGTCTCCGCAGTTGCGCGACGGCGGTGCGTCCGCACCGGGAATGTGCGTCCTTCAGTGGATCCGCGTCACGCTTGCCGGCGGCCGCAGACCGAGGTTGAGCACCAGAACCCGCCGGCCGAGCATGACCACGCTGCCTTTCATGCGGTTGTCGCCGGTGTCGCTGAACTCGAAGTCGTAGGCGCGCTGCAGCAGCAGCCGGCCGTCCGCGTTGCGCGCCGGCCGCAGGCTGGCGATGCCCACGGTGTCGTCGAGGAACTGCAGGTCCTCGGCCTCGCAGGCGGTGCGGGCGGCTGCGACGGCGGCTTCGCGTGCCTGCATGCTGTCCCACCACAGCCAGGTGAGGGCAAGGAAGAGGGTGAACAGCAGGAGTTCGGCGGGCGGGAACATGGCGAGGCGCCACGTTAGCAGAATTGACCATCCGTTAGCAGAATTGACCATCCAATTGACGGCAAGGCATTGGGCATATTGGG
>JAHCLD010000246.1 GCA_026125585.1 Burkholderiales bacterium | reverse complement strand
GAACGTAGTCTGCCGGCGCGGGCATGTGGCGCAATGCTTGGAGGGCCACCGAACATGAGCTGGATGTTGCCGCCGATCAGATCGGTGATGGCCTGGCCTGATCCCTTGTAGGGTACATGTAGCAGCGATATGCCAGCGCGGCGCGAAAACAGTTCCGCCGCCAGATGATTGACGGTGCCGACGCCGCCGGAACCATATGCCAGGCTTCCGGGATTCTTTCCGGCGTGTGCCACCAGATCGGCGACCGACTTCACGGGAACTGATGGATGAACGGCCAGTATGTTTGGTGCATCTGCCGCGCGGCTGATCGCGGTGAAATCCTTTAGCGGGTCAAATCGTGTTTTGGCCAGCAAATGGGGGTTGATGGCGAAATTGCCGATAAAACCGATGCCCAGCGTATATCCATCAGGTGATGCTCCGGCAAGCAATTCAAGTCCAATTGCGCCATTTGCGCCGGGCCGGTTATCAATGACAACCTGCTGCCCCAACTGTTCCGACAACTGGCGTGCGATGGTGCGTGCTGTCGTGTCAACATTGCCGCCCGGAGAGAACTGCACAATCAGGCGTATGGGGCGAGTGGGGTAGGTGCTGTCGGCAGCAAGATCTGTCGATAGGAGTGACAGGCTGCCTAGCAGCAGGCTTAGCATGAAGCTCTGGATTTGCGCGTTAATGAACGGCATGCGGCTTTCCTCTTCGTGTTGTTTGTTAATCCCGCTCGACGATGACCATGCCCTGTGACGGCATCACTTGAATGCGCTCACCGTTGCGAATGAGTGATGTGACGTCACCTTTGAAACGGTCCATCAGCGGCAAGTCGCCAAACGCCGCGCCCTGCGCCATGATTGGGTTGGCGAAATTGAGCAGTAGCGCGCGGGGGGTTACACCGCGGGCGACCATTTCGCGGAGCATCCATGCAGTGGCGACGCCGCCTTTGGCGGCATTCAGCACCAGAATTCTGCCGTTGTAGTTCTGCCCGAAAAGTTTGTGCGCGGGGCGTGAAAATACGCCGTTGATGCGATCAAGGTCGTAGCGTGCCGAGAAGTTGTCGTTCGCCACTAGTGCGATACCTTCGACATCGCGACCGATGCCGCGGTGTGCCCTGAGAGTGATCGTGCTCATTTGACGATCTTTCCGGCCACCGCGCTGGCTACGCAGGCCTCCATGCGGTCGAGCACAGTCTCGTAGCCGTAGCCGCCCAGAATGTTGACCAGTTTGGCCGAGTTCGACATCAGCCGCTTCCAGCCATTGGCTTCGCCGATCTCGCGCGCGTGCATCTGGTAAAAGCACACGCCTTCGAGCAGAAGGCCGCCGGCGTTCTCGATCATGGCGGTGATGCCGAGACGGTCGGCGCCGTTTTTTAGTTCCGGGCTGGTGGCGGCGATGAGCGTGACATCGGGATGTACGCGCCGACCTTCAAGCAGGCGCCCGAGCTGGTCGAGTTCGATCAAGGAAAGCTGCGGTGCGGCAAACACCACTACATCGAGTCTGTCGTCGCCAACACCAAAGGTGCCGAAGAATCTTTCGTAATCCGGCTTCGCAATGACCGCGGGTTGCGGCGGGTTGCCATCGAACACCGAATGCAAATCCGGCGCTTCTGGAGTCACCCCGACCATGTGGAATAATGCGGTCGAGCCGAAGCTTGCCAGCGCTGCGCCGAAATGTTTGATTTCGTCGGATGTGGGTGCGCGCCCGACACCTTCAATCACCGGCACCTCGAAGTAGGACTGCATGCGCTGGCCGATCAGGCCGCCCAGTGCACCCCAATCCGACAGGTCCCGCGGTTGGTGTTCGACAACGAAGCGAGTGTGGCCGCGGCGATGGCGGTCGAGGTGGAAGCCGTAGCGCGGGACGCGCCCCGTCAACGCCGCGGCCAGTGCCGACGGGCCGCCTTCGAAGTTGGTGCGGGCGCCAAGCACCGAATTGGCATAGATGCTGGAACCGGTGTCGCCGAAGGCGAGGTGCTCACCTTTTACCGGCGGCGCGATGGTCTGGTAATTGATGCAGGTGTCCGTCATTAGCACGCCGAGCGCCCTGAAGGCATTGATGGCGCGGCGTTCAAGATTTACGTAAGAGCCATCCTGCTTGATGCGTTCGTATGCGGAAAAGTCTGCGCCGCGCGGATCGGTGATTGTCGGAACCCGTACCATGCGTTCGGCCCTGGGGCTGCTCGCGAGTTCTTCCAGGAATTCAATGCCGGCCTCACCCAGCGCTTCGGTGTCTGCCATCAGATGAACTTGCGATACCTCGACCAGGTCGGTGGCGTCGAAAAAATTACCGACAGCCACCAGTTGCTGCATGGCATATTGACGGGGTTTGCCGTCTTTGCCGGCCATCTTGGATTGCTCATGTTCGGTCAGGTTATGGGGCATGGCGGCGATTTTTCTTCCGAGATCTCTATGAGGTTTTGC
>JAHCLD010000245.1 GCA_026125585.1 Burkholderiales bacterium | reverse complement strand
GGTCAAGCAGGTGCCCTGGCCCGCCGGCAGTCCGCAGGCATCGGGTTTCTACATCCTGATGCTGCCGGAACAGGCGAACGGCACGACGGCGGCGGTACCTGCCGTCGAGATTCCGCACGCCGAACCGGCCCTTCCGCCGGCGCCGCATGCCGCGGTCATTGCGGATTCCGTGGAAACCCTGTACCTGCGCTCGCTGACCGACCGGCTGGCCGGCTCCGAGGATCCGCGCGGCAAGCTGCTGCGCGCGCTGGAAAAGGAGGACGAGTTCCTGCTCTTCGCGCAGAAAATCCTGCCGCTGCGCAATTCTCCCTTCGGGCAGGACTGCCATGAAATCCTGCTGCGGCTGCGCGAGGAGGAAGACAACCTGCTGCCGCCCGGCGGATTCATCCCGGTGGCGGAACAGTTCGGTCTGACCGAGCACATCGACCGCTGGGTGGTGCGCAAGGTGATCTCTTGGTCGATGCAGCAGCTGAAGGCCGATCCCGGATGGACTGTGCCGCTGTTCTGCGTCAACCTCTCGAATGCGGCGATCAGCAACCCGGAGTTCGCACGTTTCGTCCGCGGAGAACTGCACCGCAGCAAGTTTGCAGCCGGCCGTCTGTGTTTCGAAATCGGCGAGTTGGAAACGATCAGCAGCCACGACAATGTCGCGCGCTTGATCGCGGCGCTGAAGCCCGCCGGCTGCCGCTTCACCGCCGACGCCTTCGGCAGTGTCAAGCTCTCGTTCTCGCACCTCAGCGGCTTGGCGCTGGATTTCGTCAAGATCGATGGCGTGATCATCCAGAACATGTTCAAAACGCCGGCAGACTTGATGAAGCTGCGCGCCATCGTCGGTGTCTGCCAGAAACTCGGCCTGCGCACCATCGCCGAGTTCGTCGAGGACGACCGCACGCTGGAGAAACTGCGTGAACTGGGCATCGACTACGCCCAGGGCTTCGGCATCACGCGCCCCGGGCCGATCGACAATCTCCGCTGACCCGCGGCCTTGTCCGGTGCCGAGGGATTTCCCGGCCGGCGCATACATTCCGGAATCACCGGAACCGGTGCCTGCCAGGAGTTCACAATAAGTATTTGTTTTTATTTAATTTTTATACCGCCTCAAAAACCCCTGCAGCCCCCATGCCGGTACCGATGCACATGGTGACCATGCCGTATTTCTGCCGGCGGCGGCGCAGGCCGTGCACCAGCGTCGCGGTGCGGATCGCGCCGGTCGCGCCCAGCGGATGGCCCAGCGCGATCGCACCGCCCAGCGGATTGACCTTCGCCGGATCGAGTCCCAGTTCGCGGATCACCGCCAGCGACTGCGCGGCGAAGGCCTCGTTGAGCTCGATCCAGTCGAGCTGTCCAGCCCGCAGCCCCGTCTGCTCCAGCGCCTTCGGAATGGCCTTCACCGGGCCGATGCCCATGATGTCCGGCGGCACGCCGGCCACGGCATAGCCGGCGAAACGCGCCAGCGGCTTCAGGTTGTAACGCTTCACCGCGGCCTCGCTCATCAGCACCACGGCGCCGGCGCCGTCCGACATCTGCGAGCTGTTGCCGGCGGTGACGCTGCCTTTCGCGGCAAAAGCGGGTTTCAGCTTCGCCAGCGCCTCGACGGAGGTGTCGCGGCGCGGCCCCTCGTCCTGGATCGCGGTCCTCGTGCGCACCGCGATCTCCCGCGCGGCGAGGTCCGGCAGGCGCTCGACGATGTCGTACGGCGTGATTTCGTCGCGGAATTCGCCGGCGTCGGTCGCCTGCACCGCGCGGCGGTGGCTTTCCGCGGCGAACAGGTCCTGGTCTTCGCGGCTCACCTTCCACTGCGCAGCGACGCGCTCGGCGGTGATGCCCATGCCGTAGGCGATGCCGTAGTTTTCGTCGCGCTCGAAAATCACCGGGCTGAAACTCGGCTTGTTGCCGCCCATCGGCACCATGCTCATGCTCTCGGTGCCGGCGGCGATCATCACATCGGCCTCGCCGAGGCGGATACGCGCCGCGGCGTCGGCCACGGCCTGCAGGCCGGAGGAGCAGAAGCGGTTCAGCGTCAGGCCCGGCACGATGTCCGGGAACCCCGCGAGCAGCAGCCCGATGCGGGCCACGTTCATGCCCTGCTCGCCCTCGGGCATCGCGCAGCCGGCGATGACGTCGCCGATCTCGCGCGGATCCAGCCCCGGGCACTGCGCCAGCGCCGCCTTCAGCACGTGCGCGAGCAGGTCGTCGGGGCGGGTGTTCTTCAGCATGCCGCGTGGTGCCTTGCCGACGGCGGTGCGCGTGGCGGCGACGATGTAGGCGTCCTGGATTTGTCGGGCCATGGTCAGTTCCTGAGAGGCTTGCCCGTCTTGAGCATGTGCTCGATGCGGGCCTGCGTTTTTTCGGTGGCGATCAGTTCCATGAAGTGCCGGCGCTCGAGATCGAGCAGCCACTGCTCGTCGACGAGGCTGCCGCCC
>JAHCLD010000244.1 GCA_026125585.1 Burkholderiales bacterium | reverse complement strand
ATGCACGGCATGTCGTCGTGCACCAGCGAATAGGCGTGGATCAGTTCGACCGCCGCTCCCGCCACGGTCGCGCGCTCGACGTCGGCGCCCGACACTTCGCCGGCGGCGTAGGCGAGCAGCGGCCGCACGCGCTTGCCGGCGCCGAGCGCGGCATAGCGCATCGCCGCGTGCAGGCGCTGCGGCGCGATGTCCGGCTGCGGCAGCACACGCTGCAGGAAAGCCTCGATGCGTTCTTGCCCGGCTGCGGCCCAGGCCTGGAAATCAGGGGCGGTCACGATGACGGGGGTTACTGCTCGGCGGCGCCGAAGTTCTTCAGCACGCCGTTTTCCAGGATCTTCACCTGCTGCTGGGCATCCTGCAGCTGGGCCTGGCAGAACTTCAACAGCTCCGCGCCGCGCTTGTAGGCGGCCAGCGACTGTTCGAGCGGCATCTGGCCCTCTTCCATGGCTTCGACGATTTTTTCGAGCTCGGCGAGCGAGGACTCGAAAGTGGGTGTGGCCGGTGTGTTCTTGGTGGTTTTGGTCATGGGCCCGCGACCCCGCAGAAAGGACAGGAAATGTAACGCAATCAGAGGCTTGCGGTCAACGCGAGGACCGGCGCGGCATCCGGATTGCAGCGCGCCGGCCGCGACCGGTGAGGACACCCATCCGCAACCTGAAACGCGCACCCGCGCCGCAAACGCCACCGGTCCGGATGGCAGAATGCCACGCCTGACGCAAAAATCTGACTGGCCCCCGAAAACAGGAAACTCCACCTCTTGTCCCTGTCCATCATCATCCCCACGCTGAACGAAGCGGAGCGGATCGCGGCAACGCTCGACGGCCTGCAGCCGCTGCGCCGGCGCGGCGTCGAGATCATCGTCGTCGACGGCGGCAGCGCCGATGCCACCGTCGCGCTCGCGCAAAACGCGGCCGACCGCGTCATCGCGGCGGAACGCGGCCGTGCCCGGCAGATGAACGCGGGCGCGGCTGCCGCGCGGGGGGAAATCCTCTGCTTCCTGCACGCCGGCACGCGGCTGCCCGAAAACGCCGATGGCCTGATCATCGACAGCCTTGCCCGCGGCCGCCGCAGTTGGGGGCACTTCGACGTGAACATCGACGGCCGCCACCCGATGCTGCGGATCATTGCGCGGATGATGAACTGGCGCTCCCGGCTGACCGGCATCGCCACCGGCCGGCAGGCGATCTTCATCAC
The DNA here is from genome assembly GCA_026125585.1 of Burkholderiales bacterium. Lineage (GTDB taxonomy): Bacteria > Pseudomonadota > Gammaproteobacteria > Burkholderiales > SG8-41. The sequence continues at coordinate 1,241 of JAHCLD010000244.1, read as the reverse complement.
CCGTTCGCTGTTCGAAGCGGCCGGACATTTCCCCGACATTCCGCTGATGGAGGACATCGCGCTGTCGCGGCAGTTGAAAACCTACAGCCGGCCGCTGCGCATCGCGCACCGGTTGACCACTTCCGGCCGGTGCTGGGAACAGCACTGGGAACGGCAGGGCCTCTGGCGCACGTTGCTGCTGACGTGGCGGCTGCGCCTCGGCTGCCGGCCGGGCGCGGATCCCCGGAAACGCACTTCGCGCGATATCCGGTCGCCGCACTGAGCCGCCATCCCGGCATCGCCGCAACCATCGGCGATGGCACTGGCACATTTGCAACAGCGTGTTTTGTTTAAATTTCCATTAATAAACATAAGTTTATGAAACAGACACCCGGCACAACGACGGCGGTCCGGGGAAATTGTTGTTGCCTTTTGGGGGCCCCTGGGAAAGAATAGCCGACCTTTTTCGCGGGCCCGGTGCAAGCCTAAAACGCTTAAGAATCATGACCTTGAAAAGCCGCTCCTGGCTGCTCAACCCGTAAACCAGATCCCGCTGCATGTCCGACCTCTCCAGCGCCACCGCGCTTCGCAAGACCACACCGCAACTGCCCGTCCACTGGTATTTCGATCCGCGGATTCACGCCATCGAACAGCGCCTGCTGTTCGACAACGGCCCGGGCTACGTCGGCCATGAACTGATGGTGCCGAACGCCGGCGACTATCACGCGCTGTCCTGGACCGGCAACGCGCAGGCGCTGGTACGCAACGCGCAGGGCGTCGAACTGCTGTCGAACATCTGCCGCCACCGCCAAGCGGTGATCCTGAAGGGCCGCGGCAACGCGCAGAACATCATCTGCCCGCTGCACCGCTGGACCTACGGCCTCGACGGCCGGCTGCTCGGCGCGCCGCATTTCGCCGACACGCCCTGCCTCGACCTCGCGCGCACGCCGCTGACGCGCTGGAACGGCCTGCTGTTCTCGGGCAAACGCGACGTCGCGCGCGACCTCACCGGCATGGGCGTGATGCAGGATCTCGATTTCTCCGGCTACATGCTCGACCGCGTCGAAGTCGAGGAATACGCCTGCAACTGGAAAACCTTCATCGAGGTCTATCTCGAGGATTACCACGTCGAGCCCTTCCATCCGGGCCTCGGCCAGTTCGTCAACGTCTCCGACCTGCGCTGGGAATTCGGTGACTGGTACAGCGTGCAGACCTGCGGCATCAAGAACGGGCTGGTCCGTCCCGGCAGCGCGGTGTACGGG
>JAHCLD010000243.1 GCA_026125585.1 Burkholderiales bacterium | reverse complement strand
TGGCGGAAGCCTGCCAGGCCATGGGGGGCACGGGACTGCGCGAACATGCCTGCACCTCGCTGGGTGTGGATCTGCATCAAACCACGGCCGACGGCACCGTCAGTCTGGAGCCGGTCTACTGCCTCGGCAACTGCGCCTGCGCGCCGGCCGTCATGATCGACGGCGATCTGCATGGTCGCGTGTCCGCAGGACGCTTCGACAGCCTGGTTTCGCCTCTGCGGGAGGCACCATGACCATCACCGTCTACGTGCCGCGCGATGCGAGCGCGCTGTCGCTCGGAGCCGATGCGGTCGCGGCGGCCATCACCGCCGAGGCAGCGCACCGTGGAACCGGCATCCGCCTCGTGCGCAACGGCTCACGCGGCCTGTTCTGGCTGGAGCCGATGGTCGAGGTCGCAACGCCCTCGGGGCGGATCGCCTACGGCCCGGTGACGCCGGATGACGTGGGCGGCCTGTTCGAGGCCGGCTTCCTGACCGGCGGAAAACATGCCCTGAGCCTCGGCGTCACCGAAGACATTCCCTTCCTGAAACGCCAGGAACGGCTGACTTTCGCCCGTGTCGGCATCGTCGATCCGCTGTCGCTGGACGATTACCGCGCCCACGGCGGCTGCCGCGGGCTCGAAAAGGCCATCGCAACGGGACCGGCCGCGGCGGTCAAAACAGTGCTCGATTCCGGGCTGCGCGGCCGCGGCGGCGCGGCCTTCCCCGCGGGCATCAAGTGGAAAACCGTGCTCGACACGCCCGCCGATCAGAAATACGTGGTCTGCAACGCCGACGAAGGCGATTCCGGCACCTTCTCCGACCGCATGCTGATGGAAGGCGATCCCTTCACGCTGATCGAGGGCATGGCCATCGCCGGCGTGGCCACCGGCGCGACGCAGGGTTACGTCTACGTGCGCTCCGAATATCCCCACGCCGAATCCACGCTGCGCCAGGCGATCGACATCGCGCGCGCGCAGGGTCTGCTCGGCGACGCCCTGCTCGGCTCGCAGCACCGCTTCGACATCGAAGTACGTCGCGGCGGCGGCGCCTACATCTGCGGCGAGGAAACCGCGCTGCTCGAAAGCATCGAGGGTAAACGCGGCCAGGTGCGCTTCAAGCCGCCGCTGCCCGCGATCGCCGGCCTGTTCGGCAAGCCGACCGTCATCAACAACGTGATCTCGCTCGCCAGCGTGCCGGTGATCCTCGACAAGGGCGCGAAGCACTACCAGGATTTCGGCATGGGCCGCTCCCGCGGCACACTGCCCTTCCAGCTCGCCGGCAACATCAAACACGGCGGACTGGTGGAAAAGGCCTTCGGCCTGACGCTGCGCGAACTGCTGCATGACTACGGCGGCGGCTCGGCCAGCGGCCGGCCCATCCGCGCGGTGCAGGTCGGCGGCCCGCTGGGCGCCTATCTGCCGGAATCGCAGTTCGACACCCCGCTCGACTACGAAGCCTTCGCGAAACTGTCGGCGATGCTCGGCCACGGCGGCGTGGTCGTGTTCGACGACAGCGTCGACATGGCGAAGATGGCCCGCTACGCGATGGAATTCTGCGTGGTCGAATCCTGCGGCAAGTGTACGCCCTGCCGCATCGGCTCGGTGCGCGGCGTCGAGGTCATCGACCGCATCATCGCCGGCCGCAACCGCGGTGCCGAAATCGCCCTGCTGCGCGACCTTTGCGACACGATGGTCAGCGGCTCGCTGTGCGCGATGGGCGGGCTGACGCCGTACCCGGTGCTGAGCGCGCTGGAGCATTTTCCGGAAGACTTCGGCATTCAAAAACATCACAAGGCGGCCTGACCCGACCCGTCGGCGGCCATCACGAATCATCAGGAATCAGGAGGCAACATGCTTTCCAAATTCGATACCGATCTGGGCACCCCGCAACGGCAATCCGGTGTTTCGGTCACACTGGAAATCGACGGCGCCACGGTCACCGTGCCCGAAGGCACCTCGGTGATGCAGGCGGCGATGCTGGCCGACGTCAAGGTACCCAAGCTCTGCGCGACCGACAGCGTCGAGCCCTTCGGCTCCTGCCGCCTGTGCCTGGTCGAGATCGAAGGCCGGCGCGGCTATCCCGCCTCCTGCACGACACCGGTCGAGGCCGGCATGAAGGTGCGCACCCAGTCGCCGAAGCTGGCCTCCCTGCGCCGCGGCGTGATGGAACTCTACATCTCCGACCACCCGCTCGACTGCCTGACCTGCTCCGCCAACGGCAACTGCGAATTGCAGGACATGGCCGGCGCCGTGGGCCTGCGCGAGGTGCGCTACGGCTTCGACGGCGAGAACCACATCCACGGCAGCCGCAAGGACGAGTCGAACCCCTATTTCACGTACGACCCGAGCAAGTGCATCGTCTGCAGCCGCTGCGTGCGCGCCTGTGAGGAGGTGCAGGGCACCTTCGCGCTGACGATCAGCGGCCGCGGCTTCGAATCGCGCGTCGCGGCCGGCCAGAA
>JAHCLD010000242.1 GCA_026125585.1 Burkholderiales bacterium | reverse complement strand
CGCGCCGCAGGCCTGCCATGCCGATTTCACGAGGCGCAGCGCCGAGGCCCGGGTTTCCTTCTGCGGCAGCAGGATCAGGTTGCGGTCGCGATAGAGCTCCGGAAATGCCGCGGCCGCGCCGCTGTACTCGGTGCCGGCGATCGGATGCGCCGGCACGAACATCGGAAAATGCGCGCCGAGATGGCGCCGCGCCGCGGCAATGACATCCTGCTTGGTGCTGCCGGCGTCGGTGACCACGGTCCGCGGCGACAGCGCCGGCGCGATGCGCGCGAAGATGCCCGGCATCTGCCCCACCGGCGCGCCGATCAGCACGAGATCGGCGCCGGCGACGGCTTTCGCCGCGTCGGTTTCCGCGCGGTCGATCACGCCGAGGCGCAGCGCGTCCCCGAGATTCTTCCGGCGGCGGCCGACGCCGACCACCTCCTTCACCATGCGCGCCTGTTTCAGCGCCAGCGCGAAGGAGCCGCCGATCAGCCCGACACCGATGACGACCAGCCTGCCGATGCGCGGTTTCGCGGCCATGGCCTTCAGGCGGTCGCCTGCCGCAGCGCGTCGAGGAAACGCGCGTTCTCCGACTCGAGCCCGATCGACACGCGCAGATGCCCCGGCATGCCGTAGGCGGCGATCGGCCGCACGATGACGCCGAGGCGCAGCAGTTTCCGGAACACCTCGCCCGCCTGCGGCACCGCGAAGGTCACGAAATTGCCGTACGAGGGAATGTGCTTCAGCCCGAGCCTGCCGAGGCCGGCGACGATCTGGTCCATGCCGCGGCAGTTGAGTTCATAGCTGTCGCGGATGAAGGCCTCGTCATCCAAGGCCGCCGCGGCAGCGGCCAGCGACAGGCTGTTGACGTTGAAGGGCTGGCGCACGCGGTTCATCAGGTCCGCGACGCCGGGAGAGGCCAGCGCGTAACCCACGCGCAGGCCGGCCAGTCCGTAGACCTTGGAGAAGGTGCGGGTGACGGCCAGGTTCGGATATTTTTTCAGCCAGCCGATGCTGTCGTAGCGGAAATCCGGCCGCAGGTATTCGGTGTAGGCTTCGTCGAGCACCACCAGCACGTCGCGCGGCAGCTTCGCCACGAATTTCTCGAGCCCGGTTCCGGAGACGAAGGTGCCGGTCGGGTTGTTCGGATTCGCGACGAACACGATGCGCGTGTCGGGCCGCACCGCCGCGGCCATCGCATCGAGGTCGTGGCCGTAATCCTTCGCCGGCACCTCGATGCCTTGCGCGCCGGCCGCCTGCACCGCCAGCGGATACACCGCGAAAGCGTGCTGCGAGTACACCGCCGACAGACCCGGCGCGAGGAAGGCCCGCGCCGCGAGTTCCAGCACGTCGTTCGAGCCGTTGCCGAGGACGATCTGGCTCTGTTCGATGCCGCAGCGCCGCGACAGCGCCTGTTTCAGTTCGAAGCCGTTGCCGTCCGGATAACGCGCCAGCCCGTCGAGCAGCGAGCGCATCGCCGCCAGCGCCTTCGGGCTGACGCCCAGGGGGTTTTCGTTGGAAGCGAGCTTGACGATGCCGGATTCTTCCAGCCCCAGTTCGCGGGCCAGCTCGGCGGTCGGCTTGCCCGGCTGGTACGGCGCGATGGCACGGATGTAGCCGGGCGCGAGGTCGCACACGCTCATTCAAAAATATCCAATAAAATCAAATATTTATAATTATCGGGCTGCCGGATAGGAACCCAGCACCTTGAGCATCGCCGCCTTGCGGCCGAGCAGCGCCAGGGCCCTGGCCACCCGCGGCTCCTGCCGGTGGCCCTCGATGTCGATGTAGAACACGTATTCCCACAGGCCGGTGCGCGCCGGGCGCGACTCCAGCCGCGTCATGCTGACGCCCTGCTTCGCCAGCGGCGTCAGCAGGTCGTGCACGGCGCCGGGCACGTTGCGCGTGGACAGCACCAGCGAAGTCTTGTCGCAACCCGAAGGCGCCGCGTCCCCGGCACCGATCACGGCGAAGCGCGTGGTGTTCTTCGGATCGTCCTCGATGTTGCGGGCCAGCAGTTTCAGTTTGTACAGCGCGGCCGCCGTGCGGCTGGCGATCGCCGCCGCGCGCCTGTCCTTCGCCGCCAGCCGCGCCGCCTCGGCGTTGCTGACGACGGCCACCCGCTCGGCATCCGGCAGGTGGCGCGACAGCCAGCCCTGGCATTGCGCGAGGCTCTGGGTATGCGAATACACGGTGCGGATCGCCGCGCGTCCCGCGGCGTTGCTCATCAGGTTCTGGCGCACCGCCAGGTTCACTTCGCCGCAGATCCGCGCCGGGGTGTTCAGCAGCAGGTCGAGCGTGCGCCCCACCGCGCCTTCGGTCGAATTCTCCACCGGCACCACGCCATAGGCCGACTCGCCCGACTCCACCGCGCGGAACACCTCGTCGATGGTGCCCAGCGGCCGGCCCGCGGTCGAGGCGCCGAAATGCTTCACCACCGCCTCCTGGCTGAAGGTGCCCTGCGGACCGAGGTAGGCCACCGCCATCTGCTCCTCGAGCGCGCGGCAGGCCGACATGATTTCGGTGAACAGCCGCGTCAGCGCCGCGGCCGACAGGGGG
>JAHCLD010000241.1 GCA_026125585.1 Burkholderiales bacterium | reverse complement strand
CGGGCGCGAGCCGCGCCGCTGCCTCGTCGACCGCCGCGGCCGCGCCGGCGATGCGCACGCGCAGCCGCTCGCCGTCGTAGGCGACGCCGGCGAGCGGCCATGCTTCGCGCGCGAGCTCGAGCATCCGCCGCCGGGCATCGCTGGCCGACATCGGCCAGGCCAAGGATAGCGTCCGCTCCGGACACGGCGCGACGCGCAGCGCGACCGTCGCGATCGGCCCGAGCGTGCCCCAGGATCCGCACACCAGCCGCGACACGTCGTAGCCGGCAACGTTCTTCATCACGCGGCCGCCGAAACGCAGCAGCTCACCTTCGTGCGACAGGAGGCCGACACCGAGCACATGATCGCGCAGAGCGCCGGCCCAGGGCCGCGCCGGTCCCGAGAAGCCGGCAGCAACGACGCCGCCAATGGTTGAGCTGGTCGAGCTCGGTCCGAAACGCGGCGGTTCGCAGGCGAGCCGCTGGCCGTGCGCGGCAAGCAGCGTCTCGATCTCGGCGAGCGGCGTGCCGGCGCGGGCGGTGATCACCAGTTCCGTCGGCTCGTAGGCGACGATGCCGCGATGGCCGGTCACGTCGAAGTCCTCGCCGGTTACCGGGTTGCCGTAGAAGGCCTTGCTGCCGCCGCCGCGGATGCGCAGCGGGCGCCGGTCTTCGGCGGCGGCGCGGATGATGTCGGCGAATTGCTGGATCAGGGTATCCATCCGGATCGGAAATGGCGCAGGCGGACCGGCAAGGCGCATGATGCCGCGCATTGCCGCTGGTTTCCTCTATCTCCTCTGCGCCCTCTGTGTCCTCTGTGGCTGGTTTTCGGGGGTGTCAGAATCGCGGCAATTCCGGAAACTTTTCCGCGCCCGCGTGCACGTGCATGCGTCCGAATTCGGCGCAGCGGTGCAGCGTCGGCACCGCCTTGCCGGGATTGAGCAGGCCGTGTCCGTCAAAGGCGTGCTTCAGCGCATGGAAGGTTTCGAGTTCCGCGGCGCCGAACTGCACGCACATCGAATCGATCTTCTCGACGCCGACGCCGTGTTCGCCGGTGATCGTGCCGCCGACGTCGATGCACAGCTTCAGGATTTCCGCGCCGAACAGTTCCGCATGCTTCAGCTGTTCCGGATCGTTGGCGTCGTAGAGGATCAGCGGATGCAGATTGCCGTCGCCGGCGTGAAAGACGTTGGCGCAGCGCAGATCGTATTTCTTTTCCATCGCCGCGATGCCGCGCAGGACTTCGGCCAGGCGCCGGCGCGGAATGGTGCCGTCCATGCAGTAGTAGTCGGGCGACAGGCGGCCGACCGCAGGGAAGGCTGCCTTGCGGCCGGCCCAGAATTTCAGGCGCTCGGCCTCGTCGCGCGACACCCGGACCAGGTGCGCGCCGCTGTCCTGCATGATCTTCTCGATGCGTGCGGTCTCGTCGGCGACTTCTTCGCGCGTGCCGTCGGACTCGACCAGCAGCAGCCCGGCGGCGTCGGTCGGGTAGCCGGCATTGACGAAAGGCTCGACCGCCTGCGTTGCCGGCTGGTCCATCATTTCCATGCCGGCGGGAATGATCCCGGCGGCGATCACGTTGGCCACGGCCTGGCCGGCGGCGGCGACGTCGTCGAAGGCGGCGAGCACGACCTGCGCGCATTCGGGGCGCGGCAGCAGCCTGACGGTGATTTCGGTGATTACGCCGAGCAGGCCTTCGGAGCCGGTCATCAGCGCGAGCAGGTCGTAACCCGCGGCATCCAGCCCGCCGCCGCCGAGTTCGACGATCTCGCCTTCGATGGTGGCGACCCGCAGCTTGAGGATGTTGTGTACGGTCAGGCCGTACTTCAGGCAGTGCACGCCGCCGGAGTTTTCGGCGACGTTGCCGCCGATCGAACAGGCGATCTGGCTCGACGGATCCGGGGCGTAATACAGGCCGTGTGCCGCGGCGGCTTCGGAAATTGCCAGGTTGCGCACGCCCGGCTGCACGCGCGCGATGCGCGCGGCCGGATCGACGGCGAGGATGTTTTTGAGCTTCGCCAGCGACAGCAGCACGCCGTTGCCCGGCGGCAGCGCGCCGCCGGACAATCCGGTGCCGGCACCGCGGGCGACCACCGGCACGCGCATCGCGTGGCAGGTTTCGAGGATTTCGCAGACCTGGGCTTCGTTTTCGGGCAGCACCACCACCATCGGCAACTGGCGGTAGGCCGACAGGCCGTCGCATTCGTAGGGCGTGACGTCCTCGCGCTCGAACAGCACACCCGTTTCCGGCATGAAGGCGCGCAGCGCGGCGCAGACCGCACGCTGGCGTTCATTGTCGACGGGGATGGTGCAGGCCGGTGCATTCATCTTGCGATTCTTATATCACGAGCTTCCACAGCCGGGGAAAGCCGGGGCGTTTCATGCGAAACTCGGGGGAGCTCTGCCAGACCCGCCGCCTGCGTGCCGCAGCTCTCGCAACGGGGAGTGGCAGCGGAAAAGTCAATGTAATGAATCGCTTAATAAAACGCTGATAGTTCCCTTATTGTTCTTCCATTGTTTTCGAGAGAGTCCCAGCGATGAATGCGATTTCCCGGGTCAGAGGCGGATTTTTTGATCGAGAATGATTTTTCCCCACGAATCGTATTCGGCGCGAATGAATTCGGCGAATTCGGCGGGTGCCGACGGCACGAGTTCGAATCCGATGGCTTGTAGAGGGTTCTTGACGGC
>JAHCLD010000240.1 GCA_026125585.1 Burkholderiales bacterium | reverse complement strand
CGGCGCTCCCCAGCGCCGGCCTGCCGATCGGGCATCCGGCGGGCTGTACACGGGCGCCGGCATTGCAAACCTGCATGACGTCCTGCTTACTTGCGGAGGCCAAGGCGTTCGATCAGCGCCTTGTACTGCTCGGCCTTGGTTCTTTTCAGATAATCCAGCAGTTTCCGGCGCTTGCTGACCATTCGCAGCAGGCCGCGACGCGAGTGGTGATCCTTGCTGTGCGCCTTGAAGTGTTCGGTCAAATCCGTGATGCGTGCGGTCAGCAGTGCGACCTGGACTTCAGGCGAGCCCGTGTCGCCCTTGGCACGCTGAAAATCCTGCAAAACCTGCGCCTTCTGGGCAGTGGTTACAGCCATGTTCTGTCTCCGACGAAAAAACGCGTTATTTTACTCTCTAACTGCCGGATTACTCAAGCTGTTTGGGCCCGATGGGGTCGTCGCAGAACCAGCCAGCAGACGTCGGGCGCGCAGGACCCCTCCGGCAAGCTCGCCCACCCCGAAAAAAGCCCCTCCAGTCCCGTAAAGCCGGTGCAGCCCGGGAAGTCCGGACTGTCCCCAATCAACCTGCTGCCCCATCAACAGGCGGCGTTCAACATCCTCAGCCATATCGAGTCTCGGCAGTCCGGCGGCAAAAGTATCCACCGGCAGCATTTTTTCCATCCGCTGCGGCATGGACATTGCCTCCAGTTCCGCAATCGAAACCGCATTGTCCAGGCTCAGGCTGCCAGCCTTCTCACGCCTCAGGACGGTCAGATGCGCGCCACAGCCCAGCATCTTGCCGATATCCTCGGCCAGCACTCGGATGTAGGTGCCTTTGCTGCAGGACACCCGGATAATCAATTTTTCTTCTTTAAAATCAATAAGTTGAATCAAATCGATATTGATGGAGCGCGCTTCCCGCTCGATCGTGACACCTGCGCGTGCATAGGCGTAAAGCGGCTTGCCGCCGACCTTGATTGCCGCATGCATCGGCGGCAATTGCCGCTGCGGGCCCATGAATTTTTGCAACACTTCATCGATCCGGTCCCGGAGCACGCTCACCGGCCGCACCTCCGTGACCGCCCCTTCGGCATCGCCGGTGGTGGTGACGGTTCCAAGCTGCAGGGTTGCCAGATAACGCTTGTCGGCATCCAGCAGGAATTGTGAAAATTTGGTCGCTTCGCCGAAACCGATCGGCAACAGCCCGTCGGCCATGGGATCCAGCGTTCCGGTATGGCCGGCCTTGCGCGCGTTGAACAGCCATCTGGAACGTGCCACGGCCTGCTGGGAGGTCAATCCACGCGGCTTATCGAGCAACAATACACCGTCAACCGCATCACGGACGGCAGCAACCGGCGTCACGGCTGTTTTTTATCCGCAGGCTCGCCGACCGCCTCGTCAATGAGCCGGGACAGCCGCATGCCCCTTTCAACCGAGACGTCGTAATGGAAATGAATCTGGGGAACCGTGCGCAGCTTGATGCGTTTTGCCAAGGTGCTGCGCATGAAGCCTGCCGCATGCTCCAGCGCCCGTCCCGCCGCTTCCTGCTGGGCGGACTCCCCAAGCACCGTGAAGAATACCTTGGCATGCGCGTTGTCCTGCGAAACCTCGACATCGGTCACGGTGACCAGCGAAACGCGGGGATCCTTGATCTCCAGGCGGATGATGTCGGACAACTCGCGCTGTATCTGATCGGCAATCCGCCGTCCGCGGGAAAAATCTTTAGGCATGGATCCCCCGATCTGCAAACGGCTGCCCGGCGCCGCGCCGGCAGGCAGCGCGGAAGCGCCTTATAACGTCCTCGCCACTTCAACAACCTCGAAGACTTCCAGTTGATCGCCTTCCTTGATGTCGTTGAAGTTCTTCAGCGACAGGCCGCATTCGAAGCCCGACTTGACTTCGCGCACGTCGTCCTTGAAGCGCTTGAGCGAATCGAGTTCGCCCTCGTGTATGACAACGTTGTCGCGGAGCACGCGCACCTTTGAGCCCCGGCGGACCAGTCCTTCGAGCACATAGCAGCCGGCCACCGCGCCGACTTTGGAAATGCGGAAGACCTGGCGTATCTCGACCAAGCCGACGGCGTTTTCCTTGCGCTCCGGCGCCAGCATTCCGGTCAGGGCGGCCTTGATTTCATCCACGGCATCGTAAATGACGTTGTAATAGCGGATATCGACGCCGTTGCCTTCGGCCAGCTTGCGCGCCATGCCGTCAGCCCGGGCGTTGAAGCCGATGATGACCGCCTTCGAGGCCAGCGCCAGATTGACGTCGGACTCGGTGATGCCGCCGACGGCGGCATGCACGATGTTGACCTTCACCTCGTCGGTCGACAGTTTGCCCAGCGCGTGGGTGAGACCTTCGAACGAACCCTGCACGTCCGCCTTGATGATCAGCGACAGCGTCTTGACCTCGCCCTCGCCCATCTGGTCGAACATGTTTTCGAGTTTGGCTGCCTGCTGCTTGGCGAGTTTCACGTCGCGGTACTTGCCCTGGCGGAACAGGGCGATTTCGCGCGCCTTGCGTTCGTCGCCCAGTACCATGACCTCGGCGCCCGCCGCCGGAACATCGGACAGGCCCAGCACCTCCACCGGAATCGACGGCCCGGCGGATTCGATGGTTTTCCCGGTCTCGTCCAGCAGCGCGCGCACGCGTCCGAACACGGCCCCCGCAAGGACCACGTCGCCCCGCTTCAGGGTTCCGGACTGCACCAGCACGGTCGCCACCGGGCCGCGCCCC
>JAHCLD010000024.1 GCA_026125585.1 Burkholderiales bacterium | reverse complement strand
CGCCCGGTATCTGGCAGAGCGTGGAGTGAAGCCGGAGGATTTCCAGACCTATGGATTCCGTCGCGGGAACCATGAGATGGCGCTGCGGGGCACGTTTGCATCGGTCCGTTTGCGCAATGGCATGGTGCCTTCTGTCGAGGGGCCTTACACAAAGCTGCATCCTGAAGGTGAAATTCTGCCGATTTTTGATGCGGCAGAGATTTATCGCGATCGCAAGGTTCCGCTCATTGTTTTTGCCGGGCGCGATTACGGTGCGGGCTCGTCCCGTGATTGGGCCGCGAAGGGGCCAGCCCTGCTGGGTGTGCGGGCCGTTGTGGCAGAGAGTTTCGAGCGCATACATCGGTCAAATCTGGTGGGAATGGGTGTGTTGCCGTTGCAGCTTTCCGACCAAAGGCTTGCACAGCTTCGCCTCGATGGAAGCGAGGTTTTCGACATACTCGGGGAGCCGGGGTTGCGGTCGGCGCTGTCCCTGGAAATCCGCCGAGTCGACGGCAGGGTCGAGCAAGTTGACGTGATTGCCCGCATCGAAACTCCCCAGGAATTCGAATACTTCCGTCATGGCGGGATTCTGCCCCTGGTTTACCGCGAGCTGACTGCTGCTCCTCTGGCGGCAGCCGGAAGTCAGGTGCCGCAATGAGCCACACCATCGTTGAAAAGATTCTTGCGGAGCATTCGGGAATTGCCACAGTTGCGCCCGGAGACATAGTGGTGGCAAAGGTGGATTTCGCCATGGTGCATGATGCGCGCGCCGCCAATGCGCTGAAGCAAATGCAGAGGTTTGGTGAAAAGGGTCTGCCGTTCGCCAAGCGTATGGCACTGGTATTGGACCATTATTCCCCGCCTCCCCATGCAGAGGCGGCAAATGCCCATATCGCCATGCGTCATTTTGCGGATGCCCATGGGGCCATCTTGTACGACGTTGGCGACGGAATCTGCCACCAGGTTCTTCCGGAAGGCGGGCATTTCACCTGTGGCGATATCGTGGTCGGCACCGATACCCACTCGACTACCTACGGGGCATTTAATGTATTGGGCACCGGCGTCGAAGGCACCGATATTGCGGCGGTCATGGCCACCGGAAAACTGTGGTTCCGCGTGCCGGAAACGATTCGCGTCGATTTGCGGGGAAATCTGCAGCCGGGGGTCTGGGCGAAAGATGTCACGTTGACCATGCTCGGCCGCCTCGGCGCGGAAGGTGCCAATTACAAGGCGCTGGAGTATGCCGGTGAGGCGGTGGCAGCCATGGGCATCGATGATCGGATGACGCTGGCCAATCATGCGGCGGAACTGGGCGCGAAGGCCGCGTTGCTGGAGGCCGATGCGAAAACTCTGGACTGGCTGCACGCGCGGGGAGCGGGGAAGCCACGGCCGGTGCGCGCCGACGCGGATGCGTGTTACGCAGACAGAATCCTGATCGATGCGTCCGCATTGGCTCCCCAGGTTTCCCGCGCGCATCATATTGATGATGTTGCCAGTGCAGTCGACGTGCAAGAGCAGCGCATTGATATTGCGCTGATCGGAACTTGCACCAACGGTCGTCTTGACGATATCCGGCAGGCTGCGGCAATCCTCAGGGGAAAGAAGCTGGCGCGAGGCGTGCGCATGATTGTTACACCGGCATCCCGGGCGATTTATCTGGCTGCGCTGCAGGAGGGGTTATTCGAGATTCTTACATCCGCGGGCGCCTCCGTGGAAGCGGCAGGTTGCGGAACCTGTGTAAACATCACGGGGCATTTAATCGCGGGAGATGGACAGGTCGTAATTTCGAGCGCGAACCGGAACTTCAGGGGGCGCCTCGGGAATCCCAAAGCGGAAATCTGGATCGGATCCGCAGCTACGGTGGTCGCGTCCGCCTTGACGGGGCGTATCACCGACCCGCGTCATGTTGCCGGTGGCAGTTGGAGAGGTGCGGCGTGACGAATATCCGGATTGCCGGTTTTGCCCATGTTTTTGGGCCCGATATCAATACAGATGTGCATTGTTCGTCGAAGTACATGCCCGGCCGGGATTCGGTTTATGTGGCACAGCATGCGTTTGAGCAAGTCGCCCCTGATTTCGGGGCCAGTTTCCGGTTCGGCGATCTCATTATTGCCGGCAGGAATTTCGGCATCAATTCATCGCGTGAACAGGCCATACAGGTGATGCGGCTTCTCGGGGTTTCGGCTGTTGTTGCGCCATCGTTCGGCCGACAGTTCTTTCGCAACGCGATCAACAATGGCCTGCCCCTTATCGAATGTGATACGGCAGGAATTGTTGCCAGGGACAAAGTGGAAGTCGATTTCAATGATGCCCTGCTTCGTGTGACGGACCGCTGCATCAGGCGACCGATTACGAGAATGCCGGCTACCGTGCAGAGTCTTCTTGCGGCGGGCGGGCTTGTTCCTTTCCTGCAGTCCCACCCCGAGTGGGTGGTTCATTAAAACCAAAAGGAGTATCCAGATGACAACAGCCGCAGCATCAGCCAAGACCGCAGCGCCGTGGGTCGACCAGCCGGAGGGCCATTTTTTCAAACGCATAGAAATTGCGCGCATGCTCACGGGGGCGATGGTGTCGCTGCCGCTGCACGTGCTGACGGGGCGCCAGCCTGGACCGACGCTTGGCGTTACCTGCATGGTTCACGGGGACGAGCCGCAGCCGTCCGTGATGATCCGTGAAATGTTCTCCGAGATTGATACGGCAAAGCTCAAAGGGCGGCTTGCGGTCACTTCGGTGTCGAATTCGCTGGCCATGGCGGCGTTCAACAGGCAATCCCCGGAGCAGCACGGGAAAACCGACATGCATGAAGCGTTTCCCGGCAGTGCCAAAGGCAATTTCACCCAGCGCTTGGCCAACGCGATCAGCAAGAACCTGCTGGATCATGTCGATGCCCTGCTGGACTTCCACTCGGGAGGCAGCGGAGGCCGGTTGCAGAACCGTTGCGGGTTCAATGGCAAGGCGCCGGAAGAAGTGCGCAAGCGTTCGATAGAGCTTTGCCGGGCGTTTGGCACTCCGCTGATTCAGGAAAGCAGCGTTCCCGGATCCGGCCCGGATTACGTGAATACGAAGGGGATTCCCAGCGTCGGCGGCGAGATTGGCGGCTGCTACCTCGGGCCGCATGCCACTGATTTTTACCGGAAGCAGATCAAGACCAGCCTGAAAAGCCTGATGGCCGAACTGGGCATGTTGCCCGGCGAGCAGCCGGTCAAGACCCAGGGCCAGATATTGTTTCCTCTGAAGGCGAAGGCTGAGCTTCGGCCCACGCATGGCGGTTTTCTGGTGTCCTTTTTTGAAAGCCCGTCCGACATCGGCAAATATGTGACCAAGGGGACCAAGCTTGGCGAAGTGATCGACTTGCACAGCTGGAAAGTGCAGGAAGAGCTTGTGGCGCCGTTTGATGGACACATCTTTTTTTCCCGTTATTCGGGGATCATCGAAGGCGGCACTCAGGGATTCGCGGTTATCGATGCGTCCCTTTCGAAGATTCTGGACTGAGCCATGTCGACAGCCCATGCCGTGACTGAATGGCCGGAGGACATTGCCGCGGCGGGGAAGCGCCTGCGGGAGGGGAGCCTGACTTGCGTGCAGCTGGCGGAGCATTACCTGGGATGTATCGAAATGCTTCAGCCTGTTTTGAATGCAATGATCACGGTCACGGCATCGCGCGCCCTGGAAGACGCGGGGAGGCTGGACGCGGAGCTTGCCGCCGGACGGGACCGTGGACCACTGCACGGAATTCCCATCGTTTACAAAGACAACATCAATACCCGGGGCATTCCGACGACCGCAGGGTCGGAATATTTTCGCGACCGAATTCCCGATGACGATGCGACGATCGTGCGCAGGCTCCAGGATGCCGGCGTGGTCATGCTCGGCAAGGCCAACATGAGCGAGTTCGCCTCGGGATCTTCAGGGGTTAATGTTTTTCATGGCGATGTGCACAATCCTTGGGATCTGGAGCGCGCGCCGGGCGGATCGTCCAGCGGCACTGGCGCGGCGATTGCGGCGGGAATGTGCATGGCCGGAATCGGCACGGATTCCGGTGGATCTATCCGCCAGCCGGCGAGCCGTTGCAATCTGGTGGGGGTGAGGCCCACGTTCGGACGGGTCAGCCTCGCGGGCGTGTGGCCGCGCACACGTACGCTTGGCGCTGGCGGCCCGATGAGTCGCACCGTGGCCGATTCGGCGATTTTGCTCAACGTACTGGCCGGCCACGATCCCGCCTATCCACCTTCGCTGAATGCGCCGGCGGAGGATTTTGTTGCCGGCCTTGGTCGGGGTTTGAAGGGCATTCGGATAGGCATCGTCGACGGTTTCACATTTGAAAATATCGAGGACGAGGTGGCTGCCGCCGTGCATGGCGCGGTCAGCCGGTTCTCCGAGCTTGGCGCTGAAATCAGGGTATTGGAACGGTCCGTAATCTCCAATTCTCTGGACTACGCATCGCTGTTCGTGAACGTGCTGCTGTACGAGTTCAATTCGATACTCGGCGGCCATTACCGCGCTGCCGAAGATCGCGAAGCACGTTTCGGACCGATGGTGCATTCCGATCTGGCGCGCGGGGAACAGGTGACGCGCCAGGCTTACGAATCGATTCTTGCCGAGCGTCCCGGACATGTCAGGAAATTCAGGCAGGTGTTCCGGGAGGTCGATGTGCTCCTGACACCGAGTCTGCCCAATATTCCGCCTCTTCAATCCTCGGGGCCGGAGGTATGGGCTCGGGGGCGGCAATTCAATCTGCCCTTCAGTTTTGTCGGCGTGCCCGCCATGTCGATGCCGTGTGATTTCAGCACGACCGGTCTGCCGATCGGCATGCAGCTCGTGGCCGATGAATTGCAGGAATCGCTGCTGCTCCGCGTGGGCGCGGCTTATGAGGAGGCGACCCGCCATTACCTGAAACGCCCGCCAGTGCATTGCTCCAGCCCGGAGAATGCCGGCATCAACAGCAGAAGCAAAGGGGGTGCATTGTGAAAATAGTGATTCCGGAGGTCATGGACGTTGCGGCAGTAGATTCTCTCCGGCAGAAATTCGATGTGCTGTATGACCAGGCGCTGGTGGAAAGACGGCCGCAGATGCTGGGGGCACTGCAGGATGCGACTGGAATCATTGTCAAGGAGAGAACGCAGGTGGATCGTGATCTGCTTGCGCACGCAAAGCAGTTGCGCGTCGTTGGCCGATTGGGTGTCGGGCTCGACAATATCGATCTTCCCGCCTGCAGGGAGCGTGACATCGCCGTGTTTCCTGCGACTGGAGCAAACGCCACATCTGTTGCCGAATACGTGATTTGCGCCTCGCTGATGCTGCTGCGTCCAGGCGCTTATGGCAGCACTGACCGGGTGGCGTCGGGCCGCTGGCCGCAGAAGGAGGTTCGCGGCGGCCGGGAACTTGATCGCAAGACCATGGGGGTCATCGGGCTTGGCGCGATTGGGCAGGCGGTGGCCCGGCTTGCGCGCGGGCTGGGTATGCGCGTGATTGCGTGGGCACCGACAAAAGCGCCCGAAGTGTTTTCCGGGCTCGGGGTCGAGCGGGTCGAGATGGACCGCCTGTTGGCTGAAGCGGACATCGTTACCCTGCACATTCCGCTGACCGACAAGACCCGCGGATTTATAAGCAAGGAGCGCATTGCCGCCATGAGGCAGGGGGCCGTGCTCATCAATACCGCGCGGGGCGGCATTGTCGATGATGCGGCACTTGTGGATGCTCTCAAGGCTGGACGGCTGGGAGGGGCGGCCATTGATGTTTTTGACGCCGAGCCGCTCCCGGGCGATTCGGTGTTCGCAGGCGGCGCTCCAAACCTGGTTCTGACCCCGCATATCGCCGGCGGTACTGTTGAGTCGACGGAACGACGCGGTTCGGTTGTCGCGCAGAAGGTTTCGGATTATCTCGCGCAAATTCGCTAGGAGGAGACCCTTTTGACCCTGCCCACAGGAGAGAACCCCATGCATAACCAAGCTTTTTCCGTTAGCCTTTGCCGCAGGAAAACCAGCCTGCTTATGGCCGCTTTTCTCGGTATTTTTGTCTGCGGTTCCGCCGGAGCACAGAAGCCGCTGGCGGTCGGCGATTATCCCAACCGTCCGATCCGATTTGTCATCGGTTTTCCGTCCGGCGGCGTCAGCGACACCATCGCTCGCGTAATCAGCGAAAAGCTGGGTCAGGAGCTGGGGGGCAGGGTTCTCGTCGATTCGAGACCGGGCGCCGGCGGCGTGCTGGCGATGGGGATCGTCGCCAATGCAGCGCCGGACGGATATACGTGGTATCTGGGGCAGCCCGTCCTCAGCATCAGCAAGCTCTTCAAAAACAAGCCCAGCTACGATCCGCTGCAGGCGCTTGCGCCCATGACTCTTCTGGGTACCGGCCCTACGGCCATGGTTGCTCACCCTTCATTGCCGGTGAGAAGTGTCAAAGAGTTGATCGAATTCGTGAAAAAGCAGAAGGATCCCATGCATTATGGATCATCGGGAGCAGGCAGTACAAATCATTTCGCGGGCGCACTGCTGGCCGTAACTGCAAACATTCCGCTGATTCATGTGCCCTATAAGGGGGCGGCGGCCAATACCCTTGCCGTCATGCAGGGGGAAATCCCGTTGGCATTCCAGCCGCTGGCGGCGGCCATGCCTCATTTGCAGTCAGGACGCCTGAAGGGAATTGCGGTGACCGGCATCAAGCGGTCGCGTGCGGTTCCGGGTCTGCCGACGATTGCGGAAACGCTGCCGGGTTATCGCGTGGAGGCTTGGTACGGCATCGTGGTGCCCTCCCAAACGCCGACGGCCATCATCGAGCATGTCAGCAAGGTGACCAATGGCGTTCTTGTGGATCCGGAAATTTCATCAACGCTGTTGAAGCGCGGGCTGGAGGTTGAAACATCGACGCCGGCCGAATTCGGGGCCCTGATCCAGGAAGATGCGTTGCGCTGGGAGAAGCTGGTCAAGCAGGCAGGCATCCAATTCGATTGATCCGGGGTCGTTGTTGGGCACTGTGCGTGGCCTCGTTCGAAAGGGCAGGCGCGGGAAAGCGCGCCTGCCCGTCTTGAATATATGAAGATTCCGGCGGATTCGTGGTCAAAGGCGGTTTTCCGATATGGTTTCGAAAAAGCTCCGGAGACGCATGTCGTCTTGCTCCGGCCTGCCTGAAGTCCTTCGGATTTCGCGGCTTCAGGATGGATCGCTTGCGGACCGGTGTGTTTCGATCAGGCATGCCTGAAAGGCGCGCGTCGCCCGGGAAGGCTCGGGGGAGCGGCGCAGTATGCAATGAAAAACGCATTGGTAGCGGAACAGGGCCGGCCTGATTGCCCGCATCCGGTTTAAAGCGACAAAACTGGCGGCGTAGTGATCGGGCAGAAAGCCCAGGAATTTTCCCGATAGGATCAGGTTGGCAATCCCTTCCTGGTCAAAGGCGGTGGCGTTGCGGCGCAGGTGTTTCTTCTGGCTGAGTTCCATGTTGGGCGAGTGGTAACCCAGGCCGGCAAATTGAAATGCCGCGAGGCCGTTCCAGTTCATGCCTTTGTCTGCCGCCTTGAACAGCGGGTGACTGGCGCCACAGTACAACAGCATGGTTTCCCCGAACAGGGCGTCGTACGCAAAGCTGTCCGAGCGCCTGTGGCCGGGGATGATGCCCACCTGGAACTGTCCGTCGATAATTCCACGTTCAATCGCGTTGATGTGCGCGACATGGAGATTGAGGGCCACCCCCGGGGCGTGCTCGCAAAACAGGGCGATTGCCTCCCCGATGCGCGCCGCCGGGTTGCTGGATGTCTTGTCGTGGACCGCAATGTTGAGTTGCCCGCCCATGCGCCGGTGGATTTCGTCCACGCTGGCCCGAAAGGCATCGGTTGACGCGAGCAGCCGGAGCGTGGATTCGTAAACGCGCGCTCCCTCTGCGGTCAGTGAAAATCCCGAGCGTCCCCGCCGGCATAAAGTCAGGCCAAGCCTGATTTCCAGATCCTTGACGTGCCGGCTGATGGTTGAAATGCCGATATTGAGCTCAAGCTCGGCGGCGGCCATGCTGCCACAGTCGGCAACTGTCTTGAACACGCGCAGAAGCCGCAGGTCGACATCCCCGAGTTGGCCCAAGAGCGCGCGGTTTTTTACTTTCATTTTCATGAAAATGAGAATGCATATTTAGATATTTTCAATACTAACAGGCCGGAGCAGAATGCGCCGCGTTCCCACGCATACACAACGAATGGAGCGCGCCATGTATCTGAATGAAGGCAATGGCTTGTTATCGGAGACAATGACCCGCCTGGATCCGGCCTGGCTCGATGCGCACTGGATGCCATTTACGGGCAATCGGGACTTCAAGGCCCGGCCGCGCATGATGGTGAGCGCGCAGGGGTGTTACTACACTGCCGCCGATGGCCGGAAGATCCTGGACGGGCTGTCCGGCCTGTGGTGTTGCGGTCTTGGGCATGCCCGGCCGGAAATTACGGCGGCGGTCCAGAGGCAGATTGCCACGCTGGACTATTCTCCCGCGTTCCAATTCGGCCATCCGCTGTCGTTTGAATTGGCCAACAAGATCAAGGAGCTTACTCCTGACGGCCTGGATTACGTGTTTTTCACCGGATCAGGATCGGAAAGCGCCGATACGTCGCTCAAGATGGCGCGCGCCTACTGGCGCGCGAAAGGACAGGCGGGCAAGACGCGCTTTATCGGGCGCCAAAAGGGCTACCACGGCGTCAATTTTGGCGGCATTTCGGTTGGTGGAATGGTGGCCAACCGCAAGGCATTTGGCCAAGGCATCGATGCGGATCACCTGCCCCACACATTGCTTGCAGAAAACGCTTTCTCGCGGGGGGTTCCGAGAAAGGGTGTCGAGCTTGCGGATGAGTTGCTGGGGCTTATCGAATTGCACGATGCGTCCAACATTGCCGCCGTGATCGTGGAGCCCTTTTCCGGGTCCGCGGGTGTCGTGATTCCGCCCGAGGGTTATCTGGCCCGCTTGCGCGAGATATGCAGCGCCCACAACATCCTGCTGATATTTGACGAGGTCATCACGGGATTCGGACGTGCCGGAGCCTATACGGGATCCGAGGCTTTTGGCGTGACGCCCGATATCCTCAATCTGGCAAAACAGGTTACCAACGGCGCGCAGCCGCTGGCCGCGGTGGTCGCCAAGAGGGAAATCTACGAGACGTTCATGGCGTCCGGCGGGCCTGACTACATGCTGGAATTCGCCCATGGCTACACCTATTCGGCGCATCCGGTTGCATGTGCGGCCGGCATTGCCGCGCTGGATTGCCTGGTGAAAGAGGACATGATCGAACGCGTCAGATCGCTGGCGCCTTGTTTCGAGCGGGCCGTGCATGGCCTGCAAGGCGTCAGGCATGTCACTGATATTCGCAATTACGGCCTGGCTGCCGGCCTCACTCTTGAGGCATACCCTGGCGAGCCGGCCAGAAGGCCCTATGAGGTCGCCATGAAATGCCTGGACAAGGGATTCTACGTGCGGTACGGCGGCGACACGATTCAGCTCGCCCCTCCTTTCGTCATCAAGGAATCGGAGATCGACGGTCTCGTCAATGCGCTGGGGGAGGCAATCCATGAAACGGCCTGATCGGCGCCATGCTCCCAGCCATCGCAGCCACGGTGAAAATTGCCTGATCCAGGCAGGGGTTTGGTCGCCATGCTGCCCACGATAGGCCACTGGATAGACGGCAAGAGGGTTGAAGGCGGCGTTTGCCTGCAGGACGTCTTCGATCCTGCTACCGGAAAAGCGGAAAAGCGCGTTTTCCTGGCGGATGAATCGACGATCGGGGCTGCAATTGCATCCGCGCAGGCCGCGTACCCGGGGTGGCGTGCGGTGTCTCCGGCCCGGCGCGCGCGCGTCATGGGCAGGCTCAAGCAGTTGCTGGAAGAGCATGCCGAAGAAATATGTGCGCTGGTGACGGCGGAGCACGGCAAGGTCGCAAGTGACGCGATGGGGGAACTGCAGCGCGGCATCGAGAACGTGGAGTATGCGAGCTATGCGCCAGAGTTGCTGAAGGGGCAGCACAGCAAGGACGCCGGCCCGGCAATCGATTGCTGGAGCGAGTTCCAGCCGCTGGGGGTGACGGCGGGCATCACCCCGTTTAATTTTCCGGTGATGGTCCCGTTGTGGATGTGGCCGATGGCCCTGGCTTGCGGGAACACGTTTGTCCTGAAGCCGTCCGAGCGCGATCCGTCAAGCGCCTTGCTGGTGGCGCAGTTGGCGGTCGAGGCCGGAGTGCCGGCCGGCGTGCTCAACGTGGTGAACGGCGACAAGGAAGCGGTTGATGCCCTGCTGGCCGACAGGAGGGTTCAGGCGGTCAGTTTTGTCGGCTCGACGCCGGTCGCGGAGTACGTGTATGCGGCCGGATGCGCCAGCGGCAAGCGCGTCCAGGCTTTGGGCGGCGCCAAGAATCATGCCGTCGTGATGCCGGATGCCAACGTCAAGACTGTCGTCAGTTCAATGATTGGCGCGGCTTTTGGTTCGTGCGGAGAGCGTTGCATGGCGGTGCCGCTGATCGTCGCGGTGGGAGACGATGTGGCGAAGGCCGTGATCGCGGGCCTGAAATCCGGGATTGCCAGAATAAAGGTGGGGCCGGGCATTGATTCAGGCAATGACATGGGGCCTCTGGTGAGCAGGCAGCATCTGGAAAAGGTCAAAGGTTACATCGATCAGGGAGTGGCGGAAGGGGCAACCCTTCTGGTGGATGGCCGTGAAATCAGGGTGCCGGGCCATGATGAGGGTTATTTTCTGGGGCCGAGCCTGTTCGACGACGTCAAGCCCGAAATGAAGATATACCGGGAAGAGATATTCGGGCCGGTTCTGGGTGTTGTGCGCGTCAAGACGTTGCGGGAAGCGATGGATCTCATCGACCGGCACGAGTACGGCAACGGCACCTGCATCTTCACGCGCGACGGCGAAGCCGCACGTTATTTCAGCGACAACGTTCTGGCCGGAATGGTGGGCATCAACGTGCCATTGCCCGTCCCGGTGGCGTATCACTCTTTCGGCGGATGGAAACGCTCGTTATTTGGCGATCTGCATGTCTATGGCCCCGATGCCGTCCGGTTTTACACGAGGCGCAAGACCATTACGCAGCGTTGGCCGTCGGCCGGCGCTGACGAAAAGGCGGTATTCAGCTTTCCTTCCGGCCGGTGATCAAGATTTCGGCCTGGATTTCGCGGGCAACCGGCAACCCGCCGTGTTGATCAGATGAAAGACTGGGCCGGAATGCCCTGCCGATTTCCGTGCGTCCGGACAAGCGCGGCATTGCTGCCGCGCCGGAGTTCTGCATTGGTCCGATTCACAGGGTGCCCGAGATGCCACCATCAAGGTTGATGCTGGTGCCGGTGACGTAACTGGCGGCATCCGATGCCAGGAAGGTGATGACGTTGGCAACCTCCTGCGCTTCACCCGCGCGCTTCAGCGGGATGTCCTTGCCCAGCTTGCCGTAATACTCGTCGGCGCTGATGCCGTCCTTGGTATAGCGGCGCTCATGCTGGCCGGACTTGATCTTGCCGATGCAGATGGTGTTGACGAGGATGTTGTCCGCGGCGAATTCCTTGGACAGGGCCTTGGTGATGGCGAGGCCGGCAGCGCGCGAGATCGATGTCGGGTAAGACTCCGCGGCCGGCTGCTTTGCGCCTGAAATCGTGATGTTGATGATGCGCCCGCCGCCGCGTTTTTTCATGTGCGGAATCGCCAGCCGGGAGCAGCGCACGGCGCCAAACACCTTCAGCTCCAGATCGGCCGCCCATTCATCGTCTGTCAATTCCAGGAACTTGCCGCGCTTCGAGGTGCCGGCGTTGTTGACCAGGATGTCGATGCCTCCGAAGCGCTTGACCACTTCGTTGACGAAGCGCTCGCAGTCCGCTGCCTTGCCCATGTCGGCGGACAGGGCCAGCACCTCGCCGCCGGCCTTGGTGATTTCCGCGGCCACGGCGTCCAGCAACGGCTGGCGTCTCGCGCAGATCGCCACTTTCGCGCCTTCGCGCGCCAGCGTCAGCGCGGTGGCCTTGCCGATGCCTTCAGTGCCGCCGGTGACGATGGCCACCTTGCCCTTGAGTCCGAATTCCATGCCGTTTGTCCTCCACAATTCCGGGAAAAGAAGCGCATTGTATCCCCATTCGCAAAGAGGCTCTTTTGCATCACCGGCAATCGTCGTAGGATATCCGGACGGCGCCTGCGGCAGATGCTGCGGGGCCGTCCCAGCGGAGGTGCCCATGAGCCCGGTTCACGGTGTGATCAGCAAATTCCAGCGGACCGCACGGCGCTGGTCTGGCCGCGGGCTGTCTGCGCACCTGACGCCGACCGCGGCTGCGGAGCGCGAACTGACGCTCGACCAGTTTTCGGTGGTGAAGCTGACGGTCAGGGCGGTTGCGGACGCGCGCAGCGCCCGCACTCTGGGCCCGCAGCGCGAAGGCACCGGCGTGGTCATTGACTCCAGCGGCCTGGTGATGACCATCGGGTACCTGGTGACCGAGGCCGATACCGTGGAGCTGGCAACGGCCGACGGGCGCAAGTTTGCCGCCAATGTCGTCGGTCATGACAACGCCACCGGCCTCGGGCTGGTCAGATCCCTGCAGCCCCTGCCGGTGAAACCTGTGGATTTCGGGCAGTCGTCGGTGGCCAGCCCGCGCGACATGGTGCTGATCGTCGGCTTCGACGGCGTGGCGCCCGCTTACATCGTGTCCAAGCGCCCGTTTGTCGGCTACTGGGAGTATCTGCTCGACGAGGCCATCTACACCGCTCCGGCAACCGTGAACTGGCAGGGCGCGGCGCTGCTGTCGCGTGAAGGCAAGCTGCTCGGCATCGGCTCGCTGGCCGTGGGCGATGCGATCGGCAAGGGCGGCATTCCCGGCAACATGTTTGTGCCGATCGATACCCTCAAGCCGGTGCTCGGCGATTTCATCGCCAACGGCCGTGCCACGACCAAGCCGCGCCCTTGGCTGGGCATCTCCTCGCAGGAGGTGCAGGGCAAGGTCATCGTGACGCGGGTGACCGCCGAAGGGCCCGCCGAGGAGGCCGGGCTGCAGGCCGGCGACGTCATCGTCGGCCTCAGCGGCCAGCCGCTCAAGGGCCAGGCGGACTTCTACACCCGGTTATGGAAGACCGGAGAAGCGGGTGTCGAGGTCACGCTCGACGTGCTGAAGGGCAGCAGGGTCGAGCCGGTGAAGGTCAGATCGATTGCCCGCGAGCGGCATTTCCGCGGGAAGCCGGTCTATTGAGGCAGCGATGAGTGCAGAGCGATGAGTGATGAGCGAAGAACGATTCGTGTTCATCGCTCATCACTCATTGTTCATCGCTAGAAATAATCCATTCCCAGGCAGCCGGACACCAGGTCCATCTGTTCGACCAGCTTGCGGCCGACCATGTTGCGCAGCGTCTCGGTGGTGCCGCCGCCGAGGCTGCCGTAACGGGTGCCCCTGAAAAAGCGCGACACCGGGAATTCATCGGTGAAACCGTAGCCGCCGTGCACCTGCACCGCTTCGCTGGTGACGCGGATCGACATTTCGTTGGTGTAGATCTTGGCCATCGCGGCCAGCGTCGGATCGGGGAATCTGTCGCCCGAAACCGCGGCGCGGTAGAGCAGGCCGCGCGCCGCCTCGATCTCGATGTACATGTCCGCGACCTTCCAGCGCATGCCCTGGAAGTCGCCGATTTTTTTGCCGAAGGCCTTGCGTTCGCGCATGTATTTGACGGCCTCCTCCAGCGCGCCCTCGGCGAGGCCGAGGCAGATGGCCGGGTTCAGGCAGCGCTGGGTGTTGAACGCCGACAGCAGTTTTTTCATGCCGTTGTCGCGGATGACCAGGTTTTCCAGCGGCAGCTCGATGTCGTCGAAGACGACGTCGGAGAGGTATTCGCCGCCCATCGTGTGGTAGCTGGCCTTGGCGACGAGGCCCTTGATGCCGCCCGGCACGAGCACGCAGCCGATGCCTTCGGCCCCCGGCTTGTTGTCGACGCGCGTGAACACGACGAACATCTCGGCGATGTCGGCACGCGAGATCAGCGTTTTCGCGCCGCGCAGGATCACGCGGTCGCCCTTGATGGTGCAGTTGGTCCTGTAGTTCGGCACGTCGGTGCCGGCATCGGGCTCGGTCATGCAGATGGCGAGCATGGCTTCGCCGGTGGCCACCCGCGGCAGGATGCGGCGCTTGATCTCTTCCGGGGCAAAGGTCGATATGACGCGCGTCTGCGTGCCCACCTCGCCCAGCGCGCCCATGGCCGTGA
The DNA here is from genome assembly GCA_026125585.1 of Burkholderiales bacterium. Taxonomy (GTDB): domain Bacteria; phylum Pseudomonadota; class Gammaproteobacteria; order Burkholderiales; family SG8-41. The sequence continues at coordinate 6,832 of JAHCLD010000024.1, read as the reverse complement.
CGTAGCAGACCTTGCCGATTTCCTCGAGGACGAGCACCGTGTCGAGGATCGACAGGCCGGAGCCGCCGTATTCCTCGGGCACCGCCATGCCGAGCACGCCGATCTCGCCGAGGCGTTTCATGTTTTCAGCCGGCCAGGTGCCGTCGAGGTATTTGATCGCGCGCGGCGCGAATTCCTCCTGGCAGACCCGGCGCACGGTGTCCACGAAGGCGCGCTGCTGTTCGGTTATCCTGAAATCCATGGTGTGCTCGCTCTTGGTGTCGCGGCTTCAGTGCCAGTATGGCGGGTAGCCCGAGGTTTTCGATTCGGCATCCAGCAGCCGCAGCATCGCATGCCACTCCAGCACGCCGTAGGGGCGGCGGGTGCCCGGCTGGTAGAGGTTGGCGGTGTGTTCGATGACTTCCTGCGGCGGCAGCACGATTTCCTGGCCGCCGGCCATTGCGTCGACCTGCGCGCGGCAGGACATTTCGAGTTGGTACATCGTGTTGAAGGCCTGCTGGATGGTCGCGCCGCAGGTCAGCAGCCCGTGGTTGCGCAGGATCAGCGTGTCGTGCGGCCCGAGGTCGCGCACCAGCCGCTCGCGTTCCGCGAGGTCGATCGCCGGGCCCTCGTAGTCGTGGCAACCGTGGTGGCCGACGAAGCGCATCGAGGTCTGCGTCATCGGCAGCAGCCCGCATTTCATCGAGCTGACCGCCATGCCGGCGCGGGTGTGGGTGTGCATCACGCATTTGAGCTCGGGACGCGCGCGGTGGATGGCGCCGTGGATCACGTAGCCCGACTTGTTGATGCCGTAATCGGTATCCGGCTTCCACAGGATGTTGCCTTCGAGGTCGATCTTGACCAGGCTCGAGGCGGTGATTTCCTTGTAGAGCAGGCCGTAGAGATTGATCAGCAGGTGCTCGTCGTCGCCGGGAATCCGCGCGGTGATGTGGTTGTAGATCAGGTCGGTCATGCCGAAGCTGTCGGTCAGGCGGTAACAGGCGGCGAGGTTGACGCGGGTTTCCCATTCCTCGGGGCTGACGTCGTCTCGGATGCAGCGGAACCGGGTCGAATAGTTGGCGGTCATTTTTCTGGCGGGAGGGCGGCCGTCATGGGTGCCCGGGCGGAATTGGCAACCAAATATTATATCGGGCGCAGGGGGCGTTTGACTGGGGCGGTTCCGTATCTTAGACTTGCCCACTCCTTCTGTGCGGGCGTGTTCTGTCCCCGGCAGCCATTTTCACTTTACGGAAGACCATGGATCAGACTGCAGCGACCGCCGCCATTGCCGGCAAGGAACACTGGACCCGCAAGGGCGAGGTCAGGCTTTTCCTCTGGGAAAAGAAGGCCGCCGACGGCAAGGGGGCCAACGGCACCGTGCTGTTCGTGCACGGCTCCTCGATGGCCTCGCAGCCGACTTTCGACCTGCAGGTGCCCGGGCGGGCCGACTCGTCGGTGATGGACTGGTTCGCGCAGCGCGGCTTCAACACCTGGTGCGTGGACATGGAAGGCTACGGCCGTTCCGACAAGTCGCGCGATCTCTACTTCGACATTGCCAACGGCGCGGACGACCTGGCCGCGGCCAGCGACTACATCATGAAGACCACCGGGGCGAAGAAGTTCATGGTCTACGGCATTTCCTCGGGCGCCCTGCGCGCCGCGATGTTCGCCGAACGCCATCCCGAGCGCGTGGCCCGTCTGGCGCTGGACGCCTTCGTCTGGACCGGCAAGGGCAGCCCGACGCTCGCCGAGCGCGCGAAGAAGCTCGACCAGTGGAAATCGATGAAGCGCCGTCCGATCGACCGCGCCTTCGTGCATTCGATTTTCAACCGCGACCATCCCGGCTGTGCCGAGGAAAAGGTGGTCGAGGCCTTTGCCGATGCCATCCTCGCCCTCGATGATTCGGTGCCCACGGGCACCTACCTCGACATGTGCGCGAAGCTGCCGGTGGTCGATCCGGCGAAAATCACCGCGCCGACGATCATCATGCGCGGCCAGTTCGACGGCATCGCCAGCGTCGAGGACCTGATCGAATTCTTCAACCGCCTGCCCAATCCGGACAAGCAGTTCGCGGTGATGGCGGGCATTTCGCACGCGAGCTTCCAGCAGATCAATTACCGGATGGTCTATCACATCCTGCATTCGTTCTTCGCCCAGCCGGAGCCCGTCTACCGGGGATAATTCCGCGGGGGGAGTTTCCGACCGCGGCACTCAGCAATTCACAACAGGAGGAAAATCATGATCATGAAGCAGCAACTGAAACGGGCGGCGGTCGCCGCCGTCGCCGCGGCAGCCGTGGCTCTCGGCCTGCCGGCCCAGGCCCAGCAATGGCCGAGCAAGGCCGTGCGCATCGTCGTGCCTTTCGGCGCGGGCGGCGGCACCGACATCCAGGGTCGCCTGCTCGGCCAGAAGTTCCAGGCGAGCCTCGGCCAGAACTTCCTCGTCGACAACCGTCCCGGCGCGGCCGGGCTGATCGGCGCGGAGCTGGTGGCCAAGTCGCCGGGCGACGGCTACAACATCCTGTTCACCACCGCGTCCCTTGCCGTGAACATTCCGCTGTACGGCAAGCGCGTGAACTTCGATCCGTACAACGATCTGGTGCCGGTGAGCTGGATATCCTCGGTGCCGCTGGTTCTCGTCGTGCACCCGAGCGTTCCGGCGAAAAACCTCAAGGAATTCCTGGCACTGGTGAAGAAAAGCGGCCGGATGAACGCCGCCCACAACGGCACCGGCACGACCAGCCATCTGTCGATCGAAATGCTGAAGCTGTTCGGCGGCATGAACATCACTCCCGTGCCCTACAAGGGCGGCGGGCCGGCCCTGGTCGGGCAGATCAGCGGCGAGACCGATTTCACGTTCGCCACCGCGCTGGCCGCGCAGCCGTTCATCAAGTCGGGCAAGGTGAGGCCCCTGGCGGTGACCACCGCGAAGCCGGCCTCGATTTTCCCCAATCTGCCGACGATGAAATCGGTCTACCCCGAATTCGAGTCCGACAACTGGTACGCGATGTTCTTCTCGAAGGGCACGCCCAAGGACATCGTCTCAAAGCTCAACAGCGAGATTCTCAAGGCGCTGAAGGCTCCGGATGTCAACGAGTTCATCCGCAGGGAAGGCGGCGAGCCGGTGGGCAGCACGCCCGAGGAACTGATGACCTATTTCAAGCGTGAAAGCGAGAAATACGCCAAGGTCATCAAGGCCGCGAACATCCGCTCCGACTGATCCGCGCGATGTCGTCATTGAACGCCCGCCTTGCGCGGGCGTTTTTTTGCCTTGTTTCCTGCTTCGCGTCCTGTTTTGCGTCCGCTTCGGGCGCCGCTGCCGGTCCCGCGGGGCCGGTCCGTCTGGTGGTGCCTGCGGCCGGCGGCGGCAGCGCGTCGTCGCAGGCCGGTGTGCTCGCGGAAGCTGCGCAGCGTCATGCCGGCCGGCCGTTCATCCTGGACCACCGCAGCGGATGGGGCGAGCACGCCGCCGCCGCCGTCGTGTCCCGGTCTCCGGCCGACGGAACCGTGGTCCTGTTCGCCACCGCCGGCCTCGCGGTGCGCGCGGCGGGGGCCGGAGCCGCGGGGGCGGAAGTTCTGCGCCGGCTGAGGCCGGTTGGGCAGGTGTCGGAAGCTCCACTGGTGCTGGCGGTGCATCCCGTCGTGCCGGCGCGGACGCCCGCCGGGCTGGTGGCGCTGGCACGTGTTCCTCCCGGCCGTCTCCGCGCCGGTGCCGGCACGCCGGGAGGGCTGAGCCATCTCGCGGCCGCGATGCTGCTTCCGGCTGCCGCCGCCGCGCACATCATGCCGTTTCGCGGTGGTGGTCCCGCGTTGCAGGCGCTGGGTGAAGGACGGATCGACATGCTGTTCGCCGCCGCGCCGGCGGTGCTGCCGCATTGGGTGGCCGGCCGGGTGCGCATGCTCGCGGTGACCGCCGCATCGCCGCACGCCGGGCTGGCCCGGCTGCCGCTGTTGGGCGGGACGGCGTCTGATCCGGCCGTGCTGCAGTGGCATGCGCTGTTCGTGCCCGGGGACACGCCCGATCATGTGGTCGCCGGATTGCAGCGCGGGATGCACCGGTCTTTGCGCGACGATGCCGTCGCAGCGTATTTTGCGGAACACGCCGTGGCGGCGGTCGGCGGCGATGGCGCCGCGCTCGAAGCATTGCTGCAACGGGAGATCGCGCGCTACGCGCCGCTGATCCGGCGCGCCGCGATGGTGCCCTGACGCACCGCGATCGCGCACGATGCGGAATGCGCCGGGCACGCGAATCTTCCCGAATCTCCCTGTTAGAATCGCGCGATGATTCGATGGCACGGCGGCACGACATGACCGAATTCGACGCTTCAAAAATTTCCTGGCAGGACCAGTACAAGCTGATGGTCGGCACGGTGACGCCGCGGCCGATCGCGCTGGTGACCACGCTGGGGCCCGGAGGCCCCAATGCCGCGCCGTTCAGTTTTTTCAATGCGGTGGGTTCGGATCCGGCGATGCTGATGTTTTCGGTGGGCGACAAGGCCGGGGGCGCCAAGGACACCGTGCGCAACATCCGCGAGCTGCCGGAGTTTGTCGTGCACATCGTCAGCGACGCGATCCGGGAACAGATGAACATCTGCGCCGTCGATTACCCGCTCGGCGTCAACGAAATCGAAAAAGCCGGTTTCACGACCGCGCATTCGCGCAAGGTCAGGCCGCCGCGCATCGCCGAGGCGCCGGTGGCGATGGAGTGCCGGCTGATGCAGATCGTCGACCTCGGCCGCAAGCCTTACCACGCGGTGTTCGGCGAGGTGGTCCATTTCCATTACCAGGACGGCATCGTCGACGGGCGTTTCCATGTCGATGTCGGCCGCATTAATCCCATCGGCCGGCTTGCCGGCAAGGGCGGCTACACCCGCGTCACCGACCGCTTCGAAATGCCGCGCATACCTTACGGCAAGGATCCGGCCGGCGGGTGACGGATCGCATGCCGGAGTTCCATAAAAAAACAACGCGGTGTTTCCGGAGAACAACCCTCCCTCAGCAAGGAAGATCATGAAAACCATCCACAGCAGCCTCGTTTATGCCCTGTTTGCCGCGCTGGCCGCGGCGCCCGCGCAGTCCGCCGAATATCCGCAGCGTCCCGTCCGCCTGGTCGTTCCGTATTCGGCCGGCGGCTCGACCGACACCGTGGCCCGCATCACCGGCGCGCGCCTGTCCGAACGCTTCGGCCAGCAGGTGGTCATCGACAACCGCACCGGCGCCGGCACCATCATCGGCACCGAGATCGTCAAGGGCGCGACGCCCGACGGCCACGTGCTGCTGATGGCGACGCCGCCGCTGGCCGTCAATCCGTCGCTGCACGCGAAGGTGCCGTACGTGCTGGAGCGCGACTTCGTCGCGGTCACCAACATCGCCGCGTCCAGCAACCTGCTGGTGGTCCATCCGTCGATGCCGGCCGCCTCGGTCAGGGAACTGATCGCCCTGCTGAAGGCCAACCCCGGCAAGTACAACTACGGCTCCAGCGGCGTCGGCGGCGCGGGCCACCTCGCGATGGCGCTGTTCACCAGCATGGCCGACGTCGAGGCGCTGCACGTGCCGTACAAGGGCGGCGCGCCCGCAGTGGCCGATCTGGTCGCTGGCCGCCTGAACATGATGATGGCCAACCTGACCACTGCGCAGCCGCACATCCGCGCCGGCAGACTGCGCGGACTCGGCGTCGGCAAGATGAAGCGCTCGCCGCTGTTCCCGGAAATGCCGACCGTCGCCGAGGCCGGCGTGAAGGATTACGAAGCGAACAACTGGAACGGCGTCGTCGCGCCGGTGGGCACGCCGCGCGCCGTGATCCAGCGCCTGCACAGGGACATCGTCGCCACGCTGCAGGAGCCGGTGATCCAGGAGCGCATGGCCAAGGCGGGGCTCGAGCCCGTCGGCGACACGCCGGCGGAATTCGCGCAGTACCTGAAGTCCGAGGCGGCGAAGTGGGGCAGGGTGGTCAAGACTGCTGGCATCAAGGCGGAATAAAAATTACTTTAAAATCAAGGAGTTATGATTGATGGCCATTGTCGACAACAAACGCCCGCGGCCCGACAAGGTCATCGTCGACCTGGCGAAGTACGCGTACGGCTACAAGCCGAAGAGCAGGCTCGCGTATGAAACGGCGCGGCTGACGCTGATCGACAGCCTTGCCTGCGCCTTCGAGGCGCTGGCCTATCCGGACTGCACGAAGCTGCTCGGGCCGGTCGTGCCGGGCACGATCGTGCCCCACGGCGCGCGGGTGCCCGGCACGAATTACGTGCTCGACCCGGTGACCGCGGCGTTCAACGCCGGCACGCTGATCCGCTGGCTGGATTTCAACGACGCCTTCTACGGCCGCACGGTGATCCATCCCTCCGACAACATCGGCGCGATCCTGATGACCGCCGACTGGCTGTCGCGCACGCGCCGCGCGGCGGGGAAAAAGCCGCTGGTCATGCGCGAGGTGCTGGCCGCGATCATCAAGGCCTACGAGGTGCAGGGCGGCCTTGCGCTGGAGAACGGCTTCACCGCCGCCGGTCTCGACCACACGATCCTGGTCAAGATCGCCAGCACCGCCGCGGTGTCCTCGCTGATCGGCTGCACGCAGGAGGAGATCGTCAACGCGCTGTCCAATGCCTGGGTCGACGGCCATGCGCTGGCGACCTATCGCCGCAAGCCCAACACCGGCGCGCGCAAATCCTGGGCCGCGGGCGACGCCTCGGCGCGCGCGGTGTGGCTGTCGCTGCTGGCGAAAAAAGGCGAGATGGGCTACCCCTCGGCGCTGACCGCGCCGAAGTGGGGCTTCTACGACGTGCTGTTCGACGGCAAGCCCTTCCGGTTCCAGCGGCCGCTGGGCAGCTACGTCATCGAGAACACGCTGT
>JAHCLD010000239.1 GCA_026125585.1 Burkholderiales bacterium | reverse complement strand
GATGTCGCCGAAGCGGTCGGGCTTCGCGCTTTTCAGCATGTCGCGCATGCCGCGGGATTCAAACTGGAACACGGCCGAGGTGTTGGCCTTCGCGAAAATATCGTAGGCCGCCTTGTCGTCGAGCGGCAATGTCTCCAGCCTGATATCCGAGGCGGGATCGAGCCGCTTGATGTACTTCAGCGTCCAGTCGAGAATGGTCAGCGTGGTCAGGCCGAGAAAGTCGAACTTGACCAGGCCGATCGACTCCACGTCGTCCTTGTCGAACTGGCTGACCGCGGAACTGGCGCCGTCGGCGACGTACAGCGGGCAGAAATCCGTGAGCTTGCCCGGCGCGATCAGCACGCCGCCGGCGTGCATGCCGACATTCCGCGTCAGCCCCTCCAGCGTGCCCGCGAGCTCCAGCAGCTCGGCGACCTCTTCCTCGTTTTTCTCGCGCTCGGCGAGCTGCGGCTCCATTTTCCGCGCGTCCTCCAGCGTGATGTGCTTGCCGGGCTGGAACGGGATCAGCTTGGCGAGCTGGTCGCAGAAGTTGTAGCCGAGATCGAGCACGCGGCCGACGTCGCGCACCACCGCCTTCGCCGCCATCGTGCCGAAGGTGGCGATCTGCGACACCGAGTCCGCGCCGTAACGCGTCTTCACGTAGTCGATCACGCGGTCGCGGCCGTCCTGGCAGAAATCGATGTCGAAGTCGGGCATCGACACCCGCTCCGGGTTCAGGAAGCGCTCGAACAGCAGGTTGTAGCGCAGCGGGTCGAGATCGGTGATGCCGAGGCTGTAGGCGACCAGCGAACCGGCGCCGGAACCACGCCCCGGCCCCACCGGCACGCCGTTGTTCTTCGCCCAGTTGATGAAGTCGGCGACGATCAGGAAGTAGCCGGGGAAGCCCATCTGCACGATGGTCTTCGTCTCGAATTCCAGACGCTCGCGGTAGGCCGGCGCCTGTGCCCTGCGTTCGGCCTCGTCCGGATAGAGTTCGGCGAGCCGCGCATCGAGGCCCTCGCCGGCGCGCTGGCGCAGGTAATCCTCAAGGCTGGCGTCGTTGGGCGTCGGAAAATGCGGCAGCCGGCTTTTGCCCAGCGTCAGGCCCAGCGTGCAGCGCTTCGCGATTTCGACGCTGTTTTCCAGCGCTTCGGGCACGTCGGCGAACAGCGCCGCCATCTCGGCCTGGGTCTTGAAATACTGCTCGGTGCCGAAACGCCGCGGCCGGCGCTGGTCGGACAGGATGTACCCCTCCGAAATGCAGACCCGCGCCTCGTGGGCGCGGAAATTGTCGGGCTTCAGGAACTGCACCGGGTGGGTCGCCACCGCGGGCAGGCCCAGTTCGCCGGCGAGCTGCAGCGCCCGCGCGACATGAACCTCCACCGGCACCGTCGCCGCGCCGCCGGTCATCGCCTGCGGCCCCAGCCGCTGCACTTCGAGGTAATAGCGGTCCGGAAACAGCGCCGCCCACTCCTGCGCGAGGCGCTTTGCCTCGTCGCGACGGTCGGCGATCAGCGCCTGGCCGACGTCGCCGTGGTGCGCGCCCGACAGCGCGATCAGGCCCCCGGTGCCGGTCTCGGACATCCAGGATTTCATCACCTCGGCGCGGCCGCGGTACTGGTTGCCGCGGTAGGCGCGGGTCAGCAGCTCGCACAGTCGCAGGTAGCCGTCGTAGTTCTGCGCCAGCAGCAACGCGCGGTGCGGATTGTCGCGGTCGGCCTCGTTGGTCAGCCACAGGTCGCAGCCCACGATCGGCTTGACGCCCTGGCCGCGGGCCTCCTTGTAGAACTTGACCATGCCGAACACGTTCGACAGGTCGGTCAGGGCCAGCGCCGGCATGCCGTCGGCCTTCGCCGCGGCCACCGCCTCGTCGACGCGCACGATGCCATCGACGATTGAATATTCGCTGTGCAATCGCAGATGGATGAAGGCGGGCTGCATGGACCGGTATTTTAGAGCATCGCCGGAAGCGATCCGCCCGGCGGCAAGCACGTTTTCCGATATCGCCGAAAAATCCGCGACTTGGCGACGCGCGTTGCGTACCGGGTAAGCAACAGAAGGCAAACAACGGTGCAGGCGGCGGTCCGCCCGGGTTTTCAGTATTCGCGGATCACCGCGTATCCAAGGCCGGCGAGTTGCGCCAGCAGGCCCTGCGGGCCATGCAGGTGCAGGGCGCCGACCGCGATGAATCCGCCGGCTTCCAGCCGCGGCCGCATGCGCTGCAGCATGCGCGCATTGCGCCCGTCGATCAGTTCCGCCCGGAAACGCCTGTTGAAACGGCGCACCTCCGGATCGGCGATGTCGTCGCGCTCACTGATGCGCGCCAGGGCCGCGAGATCGCGCGCGAGCCAAGCCTCCACCACTTCGCGCACGCCGCGCCGTGCCGTCTCGAGGTTGTCCACGGTATGTCGCAGCATCATCACCTGGTCGCGCTCCGGCAGGTTCTCGAACAGGGCAATCTGCTCGTCCGCGGTTTCCAGCTGGTGCACCGGTTTGCCCTGCTGCTGCGCCCGTTTCATCAGCACCACGTCCAGCACGTCCCCGTGCTGCGGGCGCGGCATGATCAGCAGCATCGCCACCGCCCACGGCCGGAACAGCCGCAGCGCCCCGGGCGGCAGCCCCAGATCGCCCGCCGCCGCGGCCGCCTTTTCGAACAGTTCCGCGCCCGCCACCTGCGGCAGGTCACGGCCGTCGGCATAGAGCATGCGCCCGGCGAGGGTCTGCAGCATTGCCGGATCGAAGATCACTTCCA
>JAHCLD010000238.1 GCA_026125585.1 Burkholderiales bacterium | reverse complement strand
CATCGTCATGCCTCCGGAGTCGTCAGGTCCATCCGGGAGTCACCACCCCTTGCGATAGTAATCAAGCATCTGTTTTTATTGGTTATTTTATCAATTCCAGGCATGTCCGGCCAGCAACCGCCCGCTGCGCTCGACCTGCATGCCGCAGGACGACACGCCGCAGCGGTATTCGGTCTTCACCACGTCCCCGGGGGTGACCAAGATCGTGCCGCGGCCGCGCTTTGCGGTCCCCGCATCGTATTCGTAGGTCACCGTTCCGGCCGGCTCGTCGATGGTCATCACGTAACTCCGGTATTCGCCAAAGTACAGCCCATTCTGCTGCGGCGGCACCATCTCGACGCGCAGCGGAATCCGGTTCTTGGTATTCGGGTGCGTGCGGTAATAACGCTTCACCCGCTCGCCGTAACGGAACGCGGGATCGACGCCGGCGATGCGCTGCATCAGCTTCAGCTCGCTCGGACGCAGCGGCGTGTCCTCCACGCCCATGCCCGTTGCCAGCGCGGCAACCGGCAGCAGCAGGGCCACGGTTGCGCTAAGCGCCTTCCGCATCTTCGTAGGCCTCCGGCCGGAAACGCGGCGTGCAGATGGCCAGGAACACCAGATCCCCCTCGCCCACGTTGGCAATGCGCTGGCGCGCGGACGGCGGAATCAGCACCACATCGCCGGCCTGCACTTCCTGCGGCGGCCAGTCGTCGACCTCCATGCGGCCCGTGCCATCGAGTATCACGTAACGCTCGACGGTGTCGCGCACTCGGTGCCAGCGCGTGGTGACGCCGGCCTCCACCCGCGCGCGGGCGATCGACATCGCCGGATCGCCGTCGTCGTTGGACAATTCGAGGATGTGGCAGCGCTCTCCGGTCAGCGTTTCGGCACCGGGATGGGGGCGCAGGATGGGCGCGGTCATGCCGGAATCAGCGCCCGTAGAATTTCCTGACCGTCTCGTCCGCGACCTTCTGCAGGAAGTCCGCATCCTCCCTGGACACCCTGCCGTAATAGTCGTAGCTGTTGCCGCTGCAGGGCTTGGCATAGACGCTGGCGTAGATCGTGCACGCCGCAAGATAGGTGCCCAGCACCGTCGGATGGCTGCCGTCATAGTCCTGGTGCAGCCTGATGTCGGGCCGCCGGCGGTAGGCTTCCTCGAAGGCCAGTCCCGCCGGTATCACCAGCGCGCCGATCTCGTTGCCGACGCTGACATACATGTCCGCCGTCTTCGCCATCATGCCGGGGCTGGCCGCCTTGCTCGGCTTGATGTGCGCAGGCGTCATGTAAAGCGCGACCTTGCCGCCGCGCCCGGCGATCAACCCGCTGAACTCGACCGCCTTGTCGCGGAATGCCGCACGCCGCGCATCGGCCAGCGCATCGGTGCTGTTGCCGTGCATGATCACCAGTTCGAACGGCTCCTTGATGCCGAGATTGCCCGGCGTCGTCAGGTGGGCCATGTCATGGTGGTGGAGCGGCGCGCCGCCGATCGTCGCCGACTTGTACTGGAAAGACCTGGCAACGTCCGGGTCGGCCGCCAGGGCCAGCCGCCGCACGTGGTTGTGCATGCTGTTGTTGTAATAGAGATAGCTGTTGCCGACGAACAGCACGCGTTTCGGCGTATCGACCTGCGGCTGCCTGACCGCGGGTTCCGCGGCATGAACCAGCATTGCGGCCACCAGCAGGCCGGCGGCGCAGAAGGCCTGCATCACGGACATTCCCCGGAATTTCATGCTGGATTCCCCCTTGTCACGACGCATCCATGATACCGCGGCCGCGGCGCGGCGGAACGGTAGTGCAATCCGCGGGCAGCCCAAAACGGCGTCAATTTTGCATTAATTTTTCGACGGCGCCGTTCGCGGCGCGCCGGACGGCACCGGGCCGGGGCGAATCAACGGCCTGCGTGGACCGCCGCCGGCCGCTGATGCCGCGGCAGCCACAGCGCCAGCGGGATCGCAAGAAAGCCGATCCCGGAGGCGGCAAGGATGGCCGAGGTGTAATTGCCCGAGTGGTCGAACAGCGCGCCGCCGATCCAGCCGCCGAGCGCCATGCCGGTGCTGCCGCCGATCATCTGGAACGAGAAGATCGAACCCAGAGGCGCCCCGGAGCCGAACATCTGCCGGTTGATGATCGGAAATCCGACCATCTCGCCGCCGTAGCAGATGCCGAAGAAAACCGCGAAGACATAGAAATGCCACGCCTCGGTGGCAAACAGCAGCAGCAGGACCGACAGGCTCTGGCCGAAGATCGCCCCCGACAGGATGGTGCGCCCGCCGAACCGTTCGGTCAGCAGCGAGAAGCCGAAGCGGCTGAAAATCGACACCCCGGCGATCGTGCTCAGCACCCCCGCCGCCTGCAGGCCCGGAATCCCGTGGTGGGTCGCCATCGACACGCCGTGCGCAAGGACCACCGCATGCCCTGCGCAACCGAGGTGGTGGCATCCCATCAGCAGCCACACCGGCTTGCGCGAGAGCACCGAACGCAGGCTGACCGCCGCGCCGGATGCCTGTTTCCCTTTCGCCGCCTCGCCTGCACCGTAGGCGAACATCCCCATCTCGGCCGGACTGGTCCGTATGAACCAGGAAAAGAACAGGAGGATCACGCCGAAAGCCAAGCCGATCACCAGGAAGGCCGACTCCCAGCCACGGTTCTCGATCATCCAGCGGAACAGCAGCGCAAAAACCACCGGCCCCAGTCCCAGGCCGGCCCAGTAGATGCCCAGCGCGAGCCCCATTTTCTCGTTGAACCAGCGGGTGATGATC
>JAHCLD010000237.1 GCA_026125585.1 Burkholderiales bacterium | reverse complement strand
ACGTTGCGATGGCCTTCGCCGCGGGCGCGGTGGTAGGCCAGCGCGATCTTCAGCGCAGTGTCGACGCCTTCGGAGCCGGAGTTGCAGTAGAACACGTGATCGAGGTCGCCGGGGGCGAGTGCGGCCAGCCGTTCGGCGACGCGGAAGGCATCCGAGTGTCCGAGCTGGAAAGCGGGGCTGTAATCCATCGTCGCCACCTGCTTCTGCACGGCCTCGACGATCTTCGGCCGGCAGTGGCCGGCGTTGACGCACCACAGGCCGGCAGTGCCGTCGAGCAGCTGGCGGCCGTCGTCGGTGGTGTAATGCATGTCCTTTGCCGCGACCAGCATGCGTGGCGACTGCTTGAAGGCGCGGTTGGCGGTAAAGGGCATCCAGAATGATTCGAGATCGGCGGGGCGGGCGGTCATGATTTTGCGGTTCTGCCTGTGAAGGAACGGACGGTGCGGGCCGCGGATTCATGCGGCCCGATGCTGCCCGCATGCTACCATTTTCACGCGATGGAACGACACCGACACTGCCGCGTCCGCAACGCCGGGACGGCATTCATGTGGCATTTCCGCCTGCTGTTTTCCCTGGTTCTCGTTTTCGCGGCGGCAGGAGCCTCCGCCGGCGATGTCCTCAAGGTCGGTTCCAAAAGATTCACCGAGTCGTACGTGCTGGGCGAGGTGATTGCGCAGACCGCGCGCGCGTCCGGCGCAAGCGTCGAGCACAGACAGGGACTGGGCAACACGGCGATCCTGTTTGCCGCGCTCAAAAGCGGCGCCATCGATGTCTATCCGGATTACACCGGCACCATCGCGCTCGAGCTGCTGGGTCTGCCGGGCGTGCCGCTGCTGGATGAACTCAACCGCCGGCTTTCCGCGCACGGGCTGGCCGCCGGCGTGTTTCCGGGCTTCAGCAATGCCTATGCGCTGGCGATGCGGGAACCGGATGCAGCGGAGCGCGGCATCCGGCGCATTTCGGATCTCCGGGATTTTCTTGACGCGCGCCTGGGCCTGTCGCCGGAGTTCCTGAACCGGCGGGACGGCTGGCCTGCGTTGAGCGAGACCTACGAGATCGGCGGCCTGGCCGTCCGCGGACTGGAGCACGGGCTGGCTTACGCGGCGCTGGAGCGGGGCGACATCGATGTCGTCGACGTTTACACCACGGATCCGCAGATCCGGCGGCTGGGGCTGCGCGTGCTCGAGGACGACCAGCGCTTTTTCCAGGAATACGAGGCCGTGCTGGTTTACCGGCTGGACCTGCCGTTGCGGCATCCGGCGGCCTGGGCCGCCGTCGAAAGGCTGCAGGGGACGATCACTGCGGCCGCGATGCTGGAGATGAACGCTGCCGTGGAACTGGAGCGGAAGGATTTTTTGCAGGTCGCACGCGACTGGCTGGAAAAGCGTCCACCGGCGGTCGACGCGGGCCCGCGTTCGCTGGTCGGCGCCGTCTTTGCCCCCGACCTGCCGCGCCTGACCCTGGAACACCTGCAACTGGTGGCGGCCTCCCTCCTGCTCAGCGTTCTGGCGGGCATCCCGCTGGGCATTCTGGCGCAGCGCATCCCCCGGGCCGGACGCTGGATTCTGGCCGGGGCCGGCGTGTTGCAGACGGTGCCCAGCCTCGCCTTGCTGGCATTCCTGATCGCCCTGCTGGATCGCATCGGCGCCTTGCCTGCGGTGTTTGCGCTGTCGCTGTACGCGCTGCTGCCGGTAATCCGGGGCACGGAAGTGGCGCTGGCCGGTGTCGGTGACCGGATGCGCGACGCGGGACTGGCCCTGGGCTTGAACGGCAGGCAGCTGATGTGGCTGGTCGAATTGCCGCTGGCCGCTCCCGGCATGCTGGCAGGCATCAGGACGGCGGCGGTCATCAACGTCGGGACGGCGACGATAGCGGCCTTTGTCGGGGCGGGAGGTTATGGTGAACGGATCGTCGCCGGGCTGGCCGTCAACGATCATGTGGTGATGCTGTCCGGTGCGCTGCCTGCCGCGGCACTTGCGGTGCTGATCGAGTGGGGCTTCCGGCAGGGCGGGCGTCTGTTGGGTCCGGCGTGCGGAAGCCGGTGAAAACGCAGAACAAACCGGCGATGCCGGCAGCCACATGCTGGAACGACATGGCCGCCACGCCGCGTCCGGTTTGAACTTAAACGCCTGCCGCTGGTCACTGCAGACGACGTCTGGAGCGGATGTTTCACGCGGCCGTTCAGGCAGTTATACTGCGGCGCCTTGGCCGGCCGGGCACAGGGCGGCGGTATCAGGGACCGGATAATAATGCAATGAGCGATCGCGAAGTCGATCAGCAGCTGGTGGAGCGCGTGCAGCGGGGGGACAAGCGTGCGTTTGACCTGCTGGTGAGCAAGTACCAGCGCAAGCTGGGACGGCTGCTGTCGCGGTTCATCCGTGATCCCAGCGAAGTCGAGGATGTGACGCAGGAGGCGTTCATCAAGGCGTACCGGGCGTTGCCGGGTTTCCGGGGCGACAGCGCCTTTTATACATGGCTGTACCGCATAGGCATCAACACGGCGAAGAACCATCTGGTGGCCATGGGGCGGCGCGCGCCGACCAGCACCGAGCTTGACGCCGAGGAGGCCGAAGGAGTGGAGGCCGGCGAGCAGTTGCGGGATCTGAACACGCCGGAAAACCAGATGATGAGCCGGCAGGTCGGCGATACGGTGAACCAAACCCTGCAGGAGTTGCCAGAGGAGTTGAGAACGGCGATCACCCTTCGCGAAATCGAGGGGCTGAGTTACGAGGAAATTGCGGCGGTGATGCAGTGCCCGGTGGGTACGGTGCGTTCCCGGA
>JAHCLD010000236.1 GCA_026125585.1 Burkholderiales bacterium | reverse complement strand
ACCAGGCCGCGCATGCCGGGCACCGACAGGCAGCCTTCCCAGCCATCCTCCAGTTCGTCGTCCAGCGGCGTGATCACCGGGTTGATCAGCACGGTCCGCGGGACCGGCCCGGCATCCGGGTAGCGCGGATTGGCGGTGATTCCGAAAATCACCACCCGCAGCCCGACGCCGATCTGCGGCGCCGCAAGCCCGGCGCCGTCCAGTGCCCGCATGGTGTCTTCCATGTCGGCAATCAGCGCCTGCAATTCGGGCGTGCCGAACCGCTCCACCGGACGCGCCACCTGCAGCAGGCGCGGGTCGCCCATGCGCAGGACCGCCCTAACCGCCATGACCGCCGGCCACCATGCCCAGGATGACCTCCACCCGTTTCATTGCGGCACCGGACACCGCCCGGATGTCCCCGAGCGCTATGCCGTCGCGATTACCGCCGACGCCGGCAGCCGCGTTGACCACCACCGCCAGCATCGCGTAGCAAAGCCCCATTTCCCTGGCCAGCGCCGCTTCCGGCATGCCGGTCATGCCCACGATGCCGGCACCGTCGCACGCCATGCGTCGGATTTCCGCCGCTGTTTCCAGACGCGGTCCCTGCGTGGCCCCGTAAACCCCGCCGTCGCGCAGACGCTCCCCGGCGTCCGCCCCTGCGCGCAACAGCCTGCCGCGCATCGTTTCGCAGAACGGCTGCGTGAAATCGACATGATCCAGCGGCTGGTCCACGCCGTCGAAGAAAGTGGATGTCCGGCCATGGGTGTAATCGATGATCTGGTCCGGCACCACCAGAGCGCCCGGCTCCAGGTCTTCCAGGATGCCTCCGGCGGTGGTCACCGCGACGACGTCGCGCGCTCCGCAGTCATGCAAGGCCCGGATATTGGCCCGGTAGTTGATCCGGTGCGGCGCGATGACATGCCCGTCGCCATGCCGCGCGAGAAAGACAACTTCCGCGCCCCGCAATCTGCCGAAAGTCAGCGCCGCCGAAGGCTCGCCGTAAGGCGTGGACAGGATCTCGCGGCGCACGTCTTCGAGCGCCGCGATCCGGTTCAATCCGCTGCCGCCGATGATGCCGAGCAGGGGCATGTATTCTCAATCCCCGCGCAAGGCATAAACGGCCGGCAGGTTGCGCCATTCACCGCGCACGTCCATGCCGAAACCGAACACATAGCGGTCGGGAACGCCGACCCCGGCAAAATCCGCGGCCACGGGCTTCGTGCGCGGCAACTGCTTATCGGCGAATACCGCGATCAGCACCTGCAGTGCGCCAGCCGCCAGCAACCGCCCGCGGATGGCAGCGAGCGTGTGCCCCTCGTCCAGGATGTCGTCAACCACCAGCACCACGCGGCCGCGCACGGACGCCGGCACGTCGACTCGCCATTGCAGTTCGCCGCCCCGCGTCGCATCGCCATAGCGGGTCGCATCCACATAATCGAAATCGAGCGGAAAAGGCAGCATCGGCAGCAGTTGCCCGGCAAACACCACGCCGCCCCGCATGACCGCCAGTACCAGCGGATGCCGGTCGGCCAGAACCGCCGTGATCTCCCGGGACACCCTTTCGAGCGCGGACCGGATCTCCCCCGGCGCAACGATCAGTTCCGCCCCCGGCGGCAGGGCCGGTGACGGAAGCCGGGGCTGCGATGCCGGGCCGGTGGCGTCAGTAAGTGAAGGTGACGACATCGTCATCCATGGCCTGCTCGATGACATAGGCGCCGCCGACGGTTTCCGTGACTTCGGGAATCAGGTCGTCCCCCCACAGCTCGAGAGTCGGTGTGCAGACCTTGAAATGAACACCCGCCTCGTGCGCGTCCTTGATGAAATCGTAGACGCTTTTGGGCGATCCTTCCTTGACGAACAGTTTCTCCGCGACGCCCTTTTTCGCCAGTTCCCCGGCGCGCGCGGTCAGTATGACCTCCACTTCGTAGTCCATGGCCGCCGCCACGGTGGCCTGGAAAAACGGCGCTCCCAGTTCCGGGCCGTTGGAAGGATCGGTGTTGACCATGATGATCATCAGTTTGTTAGCCATGTCGCATCTCGCAGGGTGGTTGTGTGCGGAGAAATATTAGCATGTGGTTATATTCTGGCCATCGCCGATATTTCAGGCATCCCGGCGCAGGCGGCCGCGCAGATAACGGCGGAATGCGCTGCCGATTTCCGGATGTTTTTCCGCCAGTTCGACATTGGCCTCCAGATAACCGAGCTTGGTCCCGCAGTCATAACGGCGTCCGGAAAACTCCCAGGCAAGCACCGTTTCCTTCCGCTGCAGCCGGGCAATGGCATCGGTCAGCTGGATTTCCCCCCCCGCACCCGCACGCGAACGCGACAGCTCGCCGAAAATACCGGGGCTGAGAATATAGCGCCCCACCACGCCCAGCCGCGAAGGCGCCTTCGCCGCCGGCGGCTTCTCGACAATGCCGCTGATCACATGCGGCGACGCCGAGCGCGGCGGAACCGCCACGACGCCATAACGCGAGATCTCCGAACGCGGCACCCGCTGCACGGCAATGACCGACGCGCCGCCGGTGCGGTGCAGTTTTTCCATCTGCGCCAGCACCGGAATGCGCGCATTGATCAGGTCGTCCGCCAGCAGCACCGCAAACGGTTCGTCCCCCACCGCCGGCTGCGCGCACAGCACCGCATGCCCCAGGCCCAGCGGCTGCGCCTGGCGCACGAACATGCAGCTGACGCCGGGCGGCAGTATATCCCTGACCTCGGCCAGCAGTTCCCTGCGGCCGTTTTTCTCCAGAGCCAGCTCCAGTTCCACGGCCTGGTCGAAATGGTCCTCGATCGCGCGTTTGCCGCGACCG
>JAHCLD010000235.1 GCA_026125585.1 Burkholderiales bacterium | reverse complement strand
TGGCGTCGGGCATCAGCCGGGCGAGCGTTGCGGCGGCGGCCTGCGGATGGGTCCTGTCGTTGCCGGGCACGATGCAGGCCGGCAGCGCGATCGATTTCAATTGCGCCTCGCCGGCGCCGATCACCGGCTGGTCCATGCCGCCGCGGAACTGGCGGTCCCAGGCTTCCATCGCGGCGATGAACCGCGCCGGATCCATCGCCATCAGCGCTTCGCGGTTGGCGGGGCGGGCGGCGATCAGTCCGCGGAAGTGTTCGGTTTCGCAGACCGCGGCCATGCCGCCGTCCCGCGCCGCGCGGATGTATTCGCCGTAGTACTTTTCGGTCAGGCGCGACACCGCGAACGCGCCGCCGGTGACCCGCCACAGCAGCAGGCCGCGTGTCGATCGCGGGTAACGCAGCGCGAAATCGATCGACATCCGGCAGCCGGAGGAGCTGCCGCCGATGAACGCGGGCAGCGCGTCCAGGTGCCGCAGCAGCGCATGCAGGTCGTCCGCCCAGATTTCGTGCTCGGCGCCCGGCCCGCCGACCGAGGCTTCGGCAGCGCCGCAGTTGCGCCGGTCGTGGATCAGCACCCGGAAGCCGCCGGCGGCGACGCGCGCGGCCAGCGGGCGGATTTCATCCATGCCGCGCCTGCCGCCGGGGGACAGCGCGACCCACGGCCCGCCGCCGCCGAGGATTTCGTGGGGGATTTCGACGCCGTTGATGCGGGCAGTATGCATGTTGTCCTCTCTGCGCTGTGGTTTATCCGGACCGGATTGCACCAGGGCTGCGTTCAGGCCGGCGGTTTGCCGCGCGGCGGGCGGCTGAGCAGCGCGCCGGCCACCATCAGCGCGGCGTTGATCCAGAACATCGCGAACAGGCCTGCCGCGGCGGCGATGCCGCCGAACAGCACCGGGCTGGTCAGCTTGGTGAACTGGTTGGTGGTGAACTTGAGCCCCAGCGCCTCGCCCGAGCGGCCGTCCTTCGAATTGCTGAACATCATCATGATGACGATCGGCTGGCCGCAGCCCATGCCGAGCCCGAAGCAGAAGGACACGAGGGCGAGCGGCACGGCGTCGCGGAACAGCGGGATCAGTGTCAGGCCGGCGGCGCCGGCGGCGAAGGCGCAGACCAGCACGCGCTGCTCGCCGAAGCGGCGGATCACGCGCGGCAGCGCGAAGCGGGCGACGAAGGCGGCCGTCGAGTTCATCGCGAGAATGATGCCGATGACCGAGGCCGACAGGCCGATGGCATGGCCGTAGACCGGCATGTAGACCTGGTAGAGGTTGATGCCGACGTTGAGCAGGCAGCCGGTGACCAGCATGCGGCGCACCAGCGGATCGGCCAGCATGGCCCGGATGCCGCCTGCCGATTTGCCGGGCTTGCGGGTGCCGCCGGGCAGCGCGCCGCCGCGCACCGCCAGCATGGTCAGTTGCACCAGCGAGATGACGACCAGCGTGAGCAGCGCGCCGCGGTGGCCGACGTGGTCGATCGAGAATCCGGCGAGCAGCGGCCCGAGAAGCTGGCCCGCCGACATCGTTAGCGTGTAGTTGGCGAAATAACGCGCGCGGTTGTCCGGCGTGCTCAGCAGCCCGACCAGGTTCTGCGTGGCGAGGTTGATGAAAATCACCGACAGGCCGGTCAGCAGTCCGGCGACGTACAGCGCGGGCAGCCCCGGCGCGGCCCAGGGCACCAGCACGCCGAGTCCGCCGCCGATGATGCCGAAGGTCATCGGCCAGCGCGCGCCGTGGCGGTCGACCAGACGGCCGGCGATTACGGCCAGCAGCATCGGGAACAGGGAGAAGCTGGCGGCGATCAGGCCGATCGTCAGCGGCCCGGCCCCGAGCTGCAGCGCGTACAGGGACACCACGACCTGCGTCGCGACCACGCCCAAGCTGTTGAGAACGCTGATTGTATAAGCGAAGGTGATCGACACTGGAGATTTCGGAAGGAGGCGCGGCCTGCTGTTGCCGATGCGGCCGCGATTGTAAGGCCTGCGGGCGGCGGCCGTCCGCCGGTTTCCGGATCATGGAATGCCGCCGCCGGCGTCGCCGCAGGCGCGTTCAGGGCACAATACGGCCCATGACTTCCGAATTCCGGCTCATCGGCCAGTACTTTACCCATGCCGCGCCGCGCACGCTGCTCGGCGTCGGCGACGATGCGGCGCTGATCCGGCCGTCGCGCGGACAGGTGCTCGCGGTCGCGGCCGACATGCTGGTCGGCGGGCGGCATTTCTTCATGGACACCGACCCGGAAGCGGTCGGCCACAAGGCGCTGGCGGTGAATCTGTCGGACATGGCGGCGATGGGTGCGGTGCCGCGCTGGGCAACCCTGGGGATTGCATTGCCGCAGGCCGACGAGCGCTGGATTGCGGCGATGTCGAGAGGATTCATGAAGCTCGCGCGCAGGCACGGCGTCGATCTGGTCGGCGGCGACACCACGCGCGGGCCGCTGAACCTCTGCGTGCAGATCATCGGCGAGGTGCCGGCGCGGGGCGCGCTGCGCCGCGACGGGGCGAAACCCGGCGACGATATCTGGGTGTCGGGCACGCTGGGGGATGCCGCGCTGGCGGTGGCTGCCAGGACAAAACGCATCAGGCTCGGGCCCGCGGAGCTGAAACGGGCGCTGCGGCGTCTCGACCGGCCGCAGCCGCGCGTCGCGCTGGGGCTGGCGCTGCGCGGCATCGCGCGCAGCGCGATCGATGTCTCGGACGGTCTGGTCGCGGATCTCGGCCACATCTGCGAGCGTTCGAAGGTGGCGGCGGTGGTTGCCGCCGAGTGCCTGCCCCTGTCGCCACTGATGCGGCGTTACCATGA
>JAHCLD010000234.1 GCA_026125585.1 Burkholderiales bacterium | reverse complement strand
CCAAGAGCGCGATGCCGCTGTCCGAGCTGTTTTTCCGCGGCGTGCTGTGCAACGTGCTGGTGTGCATGGCGGTGTGGATGGCGCTGGCCGGGCGCAGCGTGGTCGACCGGTTCGTCGCCATCGTGCTGCCGATTTCCGCTTTCGTCGCCGCGGGTTTCGAGCACTCGATCGCCAACATGTATTTTTTCCCGCTGGCGCTGCTGCTGAAGGAGAGCGGCATCGCGCTGCCCGCCGGGGCGGAGCTGATCACGGTGTATGCGATGTTCCGCAACCTGGTGCCGGTGATCGCCGGCAACATCGTCGGCGGCAGCGTGCTGGTGGCGCTGGTGTATTACGTCATTTACCGGCGGCCAGCGGCAGGGGACTAGGCCGGGGCCGCGACGTGCGGGAACCGCCGGCGGAAAATTAGCGGCGCGGCGGACGCCGCCGCCACTGGCGGATCAGCAGCCAGCCGCCGAACATGCCGCCGAGGTGCGCGAAATGCGCGACGCCGGCCTGGGTGCCGGTGACGCCGAGGTAGAGCGAGAGCAGACCGTACAGCGTCACGAACAGCCATGCTGGCAGCGGCACCGGCGGGAAGATCAGCATGATCGTGCGGCGCGGGAAAAACAGGCCGTAGGCGAGCAGCAGTCCGAAGACGCCGCCGGAAGCACCGACGGTCGGTATCGGCGGTCCGGCGGTGAGGCTGGACACCGCCAGTTGGGCGAGCGCGGCGGCGAACACGCAGCCGAGGTAGTAAATCAGGAAGCGCCGCGAGCCGAACACCGTTTCGATCTGGCCACCGAACATGTACAGCGCCAGCATGTTGAAGCCGATGTGGATCAGGTCGCCGTGCAGGAAGCCGTAGGTGATGACCTGCCAGGGTAGGAAACGCACGCCGAGTTCATGCGGCGTGTGGAAGGGCCACAGGGCGAACCAGACGATCAGCAGGTCGCCGGCGACGAATTGCAGCAGGAAGACCGCGGCGTTCGCGATCAGGAGGAGCCGGGTGATCGGGGTCAGCATGTTCCCCCGATGGTACTACGCGGCCGGCGACGATGCGCGGAGCCTGCCCGCGCATCCATTCAGGCGAGCACCGGCGGCAGCTGCGGCGCCAGCTTCGCGCGTTCCGCGGTGGCGTTGCCGTTCAGTGCAAAACCCAGCAGCCTGCCGTCGGCGGCGACGAACAGCGATTTCACGCCATCTGCCGTGGCTTCGATCTGCCAGCTGCCTTCGGCGCCTGCCGCGGGCGGCGAGACGATGGTGGGGCAGGCGGGGGTCTTCACCATCACCGGCATGGCCGGGAAGGATACCGCCGCGGGTTTGCCGGCCAGCGTCTGCGCCAGCGCGCGCGTGGCATGCATGATCGGCATCACGTAGGGCATCACCAGGCCCTCGATCTCGGCGCAGTCGCCGAGCGCGTAGACACCGGGGGCGCCGGTCTCGAGCCTGCGGTTGACCACGATGCCGCGATTGACCTTGATGTCGGCCGCGGCGGCGAGCCCGGTGCGCGGCTTCAGGCCCACCGCAGACAGCACGATGTCAGCCTGCAGCGTGCCGCCGTTGGCGAGCCCGACGCTGTAACCGTGCTCCGCGCGGTCCACGGAAGCGACGCTGGTGCCGAGGTGCCACTGCACGCCCAGCGCGGCGAGCTTCGACTGCAGCAGGGCGCCGCCTTCGGGCGGCAGCAGCCGGCCCAGCGGCCGGGCGGCGATGTCCACGACGTCGACGGCAAACCCGGCGGCGGCGAGGTCGTTGGCGAATTCGCAGCCGATCAGGCCGGCGCCGATGATGGTGACGCGTTTTTTTCCGGCGATGGCCGCGCGGAAGCCGGCATAGTCGTCGAGATCGTTGACCGTCATGATGTCCGCGGCGGCATCGCCCGCGATCGGCAGCCGGATCTGGTCGGCGCCGAGCGCCAGCACCAGCTTCGAGTAGCGCAGCGTTTCATTGCCGATGCGCAGCGTGCAGGCGCCGGTGTCGACGGCATCGACGCGGGTTTTCACGCGCACCGCGGCATTGAGCTGGGCGGCCATCTGCTCCGGGGTGTTCAGCGCGATCGCGGCCGGCTCCTTTTTCGATGCCAGCGCGTTCGACAGCATCGGCTTGGAATAGAACGGCCCGCTGTCGGCGGAAATCAGCGTCAGCGGAGTCGCGGTGTCGAGTTTGCGCAGCTCCTTCGCGGTGTTGTAGCCCGCAAGGCCGCTGCCGATGATGACAATCGGTTCCATGGTGTTTCCGGTGATGGATCAGCGCAGGATGGTATCAAACAGCATCATCAGCACAAAACCGCCGATGAGGCCGATGGTCGCGACGCGCTCGTTGCCGTTGCGGTGGGTCTCGGGAATGATCTCGTGGCTGATCACGAACAGCATCGCGCCCGCGGCGAAGGCGAGCCCCCAGGGCAGCATCGCCGCGGCATGGCCGATCGCGCCGGCGCCGACGAGGCCGCCGAGGGGCTCGGCCATGCCGGTGGCGAGCGCGAGCGCGGCCGCTTTCCAGCGCGAGATGCCCAGCGTGACCAGCGCAACGGCGACGATCAGGCCTTCCGGCATGTTCTGGATGGCGATGCCCGCGGTGATCGCGGCGCCGCTGCCGCTGCCCTGGGCGACGCCGACGGCGAGGCCTTCGGGGATGTTGTGCAGCGTGATCGCGGTGACGAACAGCCACAGTCCGGCCGCGTTTTCCGGCGCGGGAGACTGCCCGACCTCGCGGCCCTTGACGAAATGCTCGTGCGGCATCCAGCGGTCGCTGATCATCAGCACCGCGGCGCCGATGACCACGCCGGCCGCGGCGATCAGCACGCCGTCGACGGGACCGCCGGCGAGC
>JAHCLD010000233.1 GCA_026125585.1 Burkholderiales bacterium | reverse complement strand
GCGCAGCGCATGGCCTGGGAAAAACCCTTCGACAGGGGCGGCGGCACGATCCGCCGCGGCCGCGGCATCGCCATCGGCTTCAAGGCGAGCATCTCGCCGACGACCTCGGTGGCGATCGTCAATGTCAGCGCCGACGGCAGCTGCATGGTCCAGTGCGGCACCGTGGACATGGGGCAGGGCTCGGACACCGCGATGGCGCAGATCGTCGCCGAGGCGCTGGGCATTCCGGTCGGATCGGTGACGCTGGTGCATCCCGACACCGACGTCACGCCCTACGACATGGCGACGCTGGGCTCGCGCTCGACCTACCACATGGGCCATGCGGTGAAACTTGCCGCCGAGGACGCCCGCGACAAGCTGATCGCGCTGGCGCGGGACGTCGGCCTGTCGGCGGAGACGACGCCGATTCCCGACATCTTCCGGAAGAAATACGGCATGCAGGCCGGCAACATCGTCGGCATCGGCAGCTTCATTCCGCCGTACACGCCGCCGGAGCCCGGCACCGGCCAGACGCCGGACGCGACGCCGTTCTGGATGATCGGCGCCACCGGCGCCGAGGTCGAGGTCGACACCGAGACCGGCGAGTTCAGGGTCACGCGGCTGGTCAATCTGGTCGACGTCGGCCGGCCGGTGAACCCGGCGATCGTCGAAACCCAGATTTCGGGCGCGACGATGATGCAGCTCGGCTTCACGCTGACCGAACGCATGGATTTCGACGCGGGGCAGGTGACCAACGCCTCGCTCGCCGATTACAGGATCCCGGGCATCCGCGACGTGCCGGCGGTGATGGAGAACGAGGCCGTCGACATGGTCCAGAAATCCGGCCCCTTCGGCGCCAAGGGCGTCGGCGAGAGCGGCACCTTCGGCGTGTCGCCGGCCATCGCCGGCGCGATCGACGACGCGGTGGGCGTGCGGCTGACCAGTCTGCCGCTGACCGCCGAAGCGGTCTATCGCGGCCTGCGCGCGAATGCGGGCAGGCCGCTGGAAGATTGAAGAAGAGTCGAATTCTAAAAGCAGCCACAGAGGACACAGAGAGCACAGAGAAATGCAAAAAACAGAAAACGGGAGATTTGCCGATGTTGCTGCCATCCCGGGTTTTCTCTGTGCTCTCTGTGTCCTCTGTGGCTAAAAAGGTTTTGGGTTTATGACTACACATCGCACGATCGCATTCACGCTGAACGGCAACCCGGTGACGGCGCATGCCGGCAATCACCAGAACCTGGTCGAGTTGCTGCAGGGGCAGGGGCTGTTCGGCGCGCGCGAGAGCTGCGCCCAGGGACTCTGCGGCTGCTGCACGGTCGTCGTCGACGGCCAGGCGGTCTCCGGCTGCCTGACGATGGCGACGCTGGTCGACGGCGCCGACGTGCGCACGATCGAGGAGCCGCAGGCCGGCGAAGGCGGGCTCGATGCCGTGCAGCAGGCGTTCATCGAAACAGGGGCGTTCCAGTGCGGCTTCTGCACACCGGGCTTCATCCTGATGACGCGCCAGCTGCTCGACGCGCATCCCGATCCGGCGGACGACGAGATCCGCCACTACCTCTCGGGCAATCTCTGCCGCTGCGCGGCCTATCCCGAAATCGTCAAGGCCGTGCGGCTGGCGGCGAAGAAACGCAAAGGCTGACCAATGGCGCAACGTCCGTCCGGCAATCCCCTCGACCTGCGTGCCTGGCTGGACAGCGCGCGCGGACTCGGCGAACTGAAGGACGTTCCGGGCGCCGACGCGAAACTCGAGCTCGGCGCGATCAGCGAGATGAACGTCAAGGTCGACGGCGCGCCGGCGCTGCTGTTCGACGGGATTCCGGGCTATCCGAAAGGTTTCCGCGTGGTGACCTGCACCACGGCGAGCCCGGCACGGCTGTCCTCGCTGCTGCGGATGCCGGTCGAGCGCAGCCACCGCGGCCTGGTGCAGGCGCTGCGCGGCAAGCCCCGCGGCTGGCAGGCCGGGGCTCCGGAATACGAGCCGGTAGTGGCCGAAACCGGGGCGGTGCTGGAAAACACGCAGTCGGGCAAGGACGTCGACATCAATATTTTTCCGTCGCCGTTATGGCATGAAAAAGACGGCGGGCCGTACATCGGCACCGGCTGCTGCGTGGTGACGAAGGACTACGACAGCGACTGGGTCAACGTCGGCACCTACCGCGTGATGGTGCACGACAAAAACCATGTCGGTCTCGACATGATTCCCGGCAAACACGGCGCTATCCAGTACGACAAGCACATGAAGGCCGGCAAGCCCTTCCCGGTGGCCATCGTCATCGGCTGCGATCCGCTGGGTTACCTGATCTCCGGCATCGAAGTGCCCTTCGGCATGTGCGAGTACAACTACATCGGCGCCATTCTCGGCGAGCCGGTGCGGGTGGTGCACGGCGGGCTGACCGGCCTGCCGGTTCCCGCTGCGGCGGAAATCGTGCTCGAGGGCCACTGTTATCCCGGCGACGTGAAACTGGAGGGGCCTTTCGGCGAATTCCACGGCTACTACCCCGGCAAGGAGGGCACCGCGCCGGTGATGACCGTCGAGCGCGTCCATTACCGCAACGATCCGGTCATCGTCGGCAGCCCGCCGGCGAAGCCGCCGAACGATTATTCCTACTCGAAGGCCGTGATGCGCTCGGCGCTGCTGTTCGACGCGCTGCTCGCCGCGGGCGTGCCCGACGTGGCGGGCGTGTGGGCGCATGAGATCGGCGGCGCGCGCATGTTCAACGTGGTGGCGATCCGCCAGCGTTATGCCGGCCACGCGCGCCAGGCCGCGCTGATCCTCAACCAGTGCGGCGTCGGCGCCTACATGTCGCGCTACACGGTGGTGGTCGACGAGGACATCGATCCTTCGAACCTGCAGGAGGTGATGTGGGCGGTGGCCACGCGCAGCGATCCCGAAGTC
>JAHCLD010000232.1 GCA_026125585.1 Burkholderiales bacterium | reverse complement strand
TCGCAGGAACCGCCGGACAGCGAGAAGGACAAGGACGTGTTCCGGGACGCCGAAGAGGAAAATAAAAAGGACGCCCCCGTCTGCCGCTGAATGCCGGCGCCTTCACCGCAAACCCCGGCCGCGGCCGGGGTTTGTTTTTGCGCGTATCATCGCCGGCATGAAAACCGGCCTGTTCGTCACCTGCCTCGTCGATCTGATGCGTCCGCGCATCGGCTTTGCGGCGCTCGAGTTGCTGGAACAGGCCGGCTGCGAAGTCGTCGTGCCGGAAACCCAGACCTGCTGCGGCCAGCCCGGCTACAACGCCGGCGACCGTGCTTCCGCGATCGCGCTAGCGCGCAAGCTGTGGCGCGAATTCGCCGACTGCGAATACGTCGTCGTGCCCTCCGGCTCCTGCGCCGGCATGATTCGCGCGCATTACCCGGAACTGCTGAAGGACCTGCCGGAAGAGGAACGCGCCTCTCTCAAGGCGCTGGCGGAACGCACCTACGAACTGACCGATTTCCTGGCCCATATCGCCCGTTTTGCACCGAATTCAAAAACATCAATAAAATCAATTACTTATCATGATTGCTGTTCAGGACTGCGCGAACTGGGCATCAAGCGGCAGCCGCGCGCGCTGCTGGCGCAGGTCGAAGGCGCGCACCTGACGGAAATGAACGAGTGCGAGCAGTGCTGCGGTTTCGGCGGCACCTTCGCGGTCAAGTACGGCGAGATCTCCGCGCACATCGCCGAGCGCAAATGCGAAAACATCGCTGCCAGCGGCGCCGACGCCGTGGTGCTCGGCGACCTCGGCTGCATGCTCAACATCGAAGGGCGGCTGCGCCGGCGCGGGGATGCGAAGACGCAGGTGCTGCACGTGGCGGAAGTGCTGGCGGGAAAAACCGGCGTCTGAGCCGCAATTTTCCCTGCAGCTCCCCTGCGGCATTTTCCGCGCTGGATAAGTTTGTGCTGAATTACTGTTGCAGCAACTGCATGCGCAGATGATGGACTTTGCGCCGGCCAAATCTAACATTTTGTTAAGTTTGTCACTGCGGATGTTCGGCGTTACTCTCGGCAGATCGCATCCGTGCGGATGCGCCACTGGCTGACCCGAGATCGAAGCGCGCAGATGAGCCGGCGTGGCCAGTTCCCGCAACAACAACAAAATCCTGGCGGACGCGCGGACCGGTGCGCACCCCGGCAGGCAGGGGCAGCGCCATGGACATGCAGATTCGGCTGTTGCGCCATTTGCGCAATGCCAGGTGGTTCGATTACGCGGACCGTCCCGCGGTCAGGGCCGCCGCACTCGTCCTGATCGTGCTGCTGATCGCCGGCGTTGGCATGCTGGTGCATGCGACCGGCGGCATCAAGTACGTCTATTCGCACGCGATGTACCTGGCGCTGGTGATCGCGGGGCTGCTGTTCGGCCTGCCCGGCGGAATCATCGCCGGCATCGCCGGCGGCCTCGTGCTCGGGCCGTATATGCCCATCGACACCGTCACCGGCGAGCCGCAGCACACGGTCAACTGGGTTTACCGCATGTTCTTTTTCTGTCTGGTCGGCGGGTTGTCGGGCTACCTGTTCTCGATCATGCGCACCCACATCACCCGCACGCAGTGGATGTCGGAGCGCAATGTCCACACCGGCCTGCCCAACCGCATGTACCTCGAGCGCGCGATGCGCGATGCGCTGCGCCAGGACACGCTGTCGCCGAAGTTCCTGGTGGTCGTGGTCAACGTCGACAACTACCTCGAGATCATCAACACGCTGGGGCCCGATTTCAGCCGGCCGCTGATGACGGCGGTGTACCGGCGCATCGAAGGCCGCCTGCCCGAACCCTTCCTGCTGTGCCAGTACCACACCGACCGTTTCGTCGCGGTGACCCGGGCCGAGGGTGCGGCGGAAACCCTGCGCGGCGTCACCGCGGTGCTGCGGCGCTCCTTCGACGTCGAGGACATCCACGTCTACGTCGACGCCAGCATCGGCATGGCCGAATTCCCGCTGCACGGCAGCGAGCCGGAGGAACTGATCCAGAAGGCCAGCATCGCGATGCATGCGGCGATGAAAAAAGGGCAGGCCTGGTCGATCTACGACCGCGGCACCGACGCCGCCAACCGCGAGACGCTGACCCTGCTCGGGAGGATTCCCGATGCCGTCGCCGCCGGCGAATTCCGGCTCTGGTGCCAGCCCAAGCTGCGGCTGTCCGACCGGCGTTACACCGGTGTCGAGATGCTGATGCGCTGGCGTCCGCCCGGAGGCGATGCGATCCCGCCGGCCACCTTCATCCCCCACGCCGAGCGCACCTCGCTGATCCACCTGCTGACGCGCTGGGTGCTGGAAACCTCTTTCGACCACCTGCAGGCCTGGCTGGCCGAGCTACCGGACCTGCAGGTGTCGATCAATCTCACCGCGCGCGACCTCGGCGACCCCGAGCTGCCGCAGTTCATCGACGACCTCGCCGGGCGCCACACGATCGATCCGCGGCAGATCGAGTTCGAGATCACCGAATCAGGCATTCTTGGCGACCAGGACAGCGCCGCGCGCCTGCTGCAGGTGATCAAGCGGCGCGGCTTCCGGCTGGCGATTGACGATTTCGGCACGGGGCAGTCCTCCCTGCAGTACCTGAAGACGCTGCCGGTCGACCACCTGAAGATCGACCAGGCCTTCGTCCGCAACCTGCTGACCGACCGCCGCGACCAGTCGATCGTCAAGACCGTGATCGCGATGGCGCAGGGGCTGGAACTGGAGGTGACGGCCGAGGGAGTGGAAGACATTGCCGCCATCGAATATCTCGCGGCGCACGGCTGCGACCATGCGCAGGGCTACGCCATCGCGCGGCCGTTCCCGGCGGAGGAGCTGCTGGGGTGGATCAGGGAGCGCCAGGGGGATCTGGGCGGGTGATTGCTGTGGTGAGGTGAAAGGCTAGACCTGACCCCTTCTCTGACGTGTACGA
>JAHCLD010000231.1 GCA_026125585.1 Burkholderiales bacterium | reverse complement strand
CAGCGCGCGCTCGATCGCGCGCAGTTCGGCGTCGCCGTCGAGCACGCATTCGATGGCCGGGATGTCGAGCGCGGGCGTTTCCTGCGACACCGAGGCGATGCGCCAGGCCGCGGGAATTTCGCAGTCGCCGCGCTCGGGCGCGAGTTCCCCGCGCAGCAGCGCGAACAGGCTCGATTTGCCGCTGCCGTTGGCGCCGGTAAGGCCGACGCGCCAGCCAGCATGGATCTGCAGGCTGGCGCCGGCGACGAGTTCGCGGGCGCCGCGGGCGAGGGTCAGGTTGCGGAACTGGATCATCGTGGAGAAAACGTCGCGGTACAAAACGGACGGCCCCGCGGGTCGCCCCGCGAGGCCGTCGATGCCGCCATTGTAATGGGATTGTGTTGCCAGGGGACTGCGTTGCCGGCTCAGTCGGCCCTGACGTTGGCCGCCTTGACCACTTCGGCCCATTCCGCGACTTCACGCTTGAGCAGCGTGTAGAACTCTTCCGGGGTGCCGCCGGCCGGCTCGAGGCCGTCCTGCGCGATGCGTCTGGCGAATTCGGGTTCTTTGACCGCCTTGTTGATTTCCGCGTTCAGCCTGTCGATGACGGTCTTCGGCGTGCCCTTGGGCGCGATCACGCCGTGCCAGTTGTTGACCTGGTACTTGATGCCGTTCTCCATCACCGTCGGGATGTCGGGCAGGGCGGGCAGGCGCTTGGGCGACGAAACCGCGAGTCCCCTGAGGCGCCCGTTCTGCATGTGGCCGATGACCGCGGAAACGGCGGCGATCATCATCTGCGTGTTGCCGGCGATGGTGTCGATCACGCCGGGGCCGGTGCCCTTGTACGGGATGTGGGTGATCTTGATGCCGGTGCGCAGCGCGAACAGTTCTGCCGACAGGTGGGTGATGCCGCCGTTGCCGGTGCTGGCGTAGTTGAGCTGCCCCGGCTTCGACTTGGCGATGGCCACCAGTTCCTTGACGGTTTTTGCGGGCAGCGAGGGGTGCACGGTGACGACATAGGGGCCGTTTTCGGTCTGGATGACCGAAGCCATGTCGTTCAGCGGATCGTATTTCAGGTTCTTGTAGAGGCTGGGCGAGGTGGTGTAGCTGCCGGAGATCAGCAGCAGCGTGTAGCCGTCGGGCGGGGATTTCAGCGCGATTTCGCTGCCCAGCGTGCTGCCGGCGCCGGGGCGGTTGTCGACGACGAATTGCTGGCCCATGGCCTTGGTCAGCGGCGGCGCGATCTGGCGCGCGATGAAGTCGGAGCCGCCGCCGGGCGCGAAGGGCACGATGACGCGCACGGTTTTTGCAGGGTAGTTCTGGGCATGTGCGGTGCAGGCCAGCGTGCCCAGCAGGGCGGCGGCCAGGACGCGGATGTTCATGGGGATGTTCATGGAAAATCTCCCGGGGTTGATGGAGCGTTGCGGATGATGTCGCGTGCGTTGCGTGTTCCGGTATCCTGCGCGCCCATCTTACAACGCGGCGCTCCGCGATTTCCACGCCGGAAATCCATGCGGATCGCAGGGGTGCAATGCCCTCCACGGTGCGGTATCCTTGCGGGCACTGCATACATAAATCATCACAGACAGGAGGAAAACATGCGTTTCATTTCCGGTTTCGGCAGAAAAATGCCCTTGTTGCTGGCCGCTCTGGGCCTGGCCATGCCGATGGCGTCCGCGCAGGCCGCGGACAATTATCCCTCGCGCCCGGTGCGGATCGTCACGCCCGCCGCGCCCGGCGGCACCACCGATTACCACCGATTTCCTGGCCAGGCTGCTGGCCAATCACCTGTCGAAAATCTGGAACCAGCAGGCCATCGTCGACAACCGCGGCAGCGCATCCGGCATCAACGGCGCGCAGATCGTCCAGGAGGCGGCGCCCGACGGCTACACGCTGTTCATTCCCTACCACCAGCACACGGTGAATGCGGCCCTCATCGCCAAGCTGCCCTATCACGCGGTGAACGATTTCACGGCGATCACGCAGATGACGGCGGGCGGCCTGCTGCTGGTGGTCAATCCCTCGCATCCGGCAAAGAACGCCAAGGATTTCGTGCAGTGGACCAAGACCACCAAGGATCCGATCAACTTCGGCTCCGCCGGCATCGGCAGCGGTGGCCATCTCGCCGGCGAACTCTACAAGCTGATGACCGGCACCCAGGGACAGCACATTCCGTACAAGGGCACCGGCCCGGCGATCGTCGGCCTGGTCAGCGGTGAATATCATTACAACTTCATGGGCCTGACCGGCGCCTTCGCGCAGGTGCGTTCCGGCAAGCTGCGCGCCATTGCGGTGAGCGGTCCGAAGCGGATCAAGGCCGCGCCGGATGTTCCGGCGATGGCGGAAGTGGTGCCCGGGTTCTCGGTGGTCGGCTGGTACGGTGTCACCGGCCCGGCCAAGATGCCGAAACCGCTGCTGACCAAGATCCACGCCGCGATTTCGGATTACGTGAAATCGGCGGAATTCGGCAAGGTGGCCGAGGCCAACGGTTCCGAGGCGGTGACCAACTCCCCCGAGGAATTCCGCCAGTTCATGCTGGACGACATGAAGAAGTGGGCGGACGTGGTGAAACGCGCCGGCATCAAGGTCCAGTAACGCACGCTGCAGACGCGGATCGCTGCGAAAAAAAGGGGCGGATCATTCCGCCCCTTTTGTTTTTCCGGGACCGGGGCGTTCAGCCGAACTTCACCACCTGCGGATCGAATTCGAGGCCGAGGCCGGGTTTCTGCGGCACCTCGAGCCGGCCGTCTTTGGGCTGCGGTACTTCCCTGAACAGCCGTGACGACCAGGGCATGTATTCGACGGTCAGGCCGTTCGGCACCGCGGAGACCAGGTGCACGTGGATTTCCGGCGCGAGATGGCTGACGACCGGCAGGTTGAAGGCTTCGGCCATGCCGGCGATTTTCAGCCATTGCGTGATGCCGCCGGCGCGCAGCACGTCGATCATCACGATGTCCACCGAGCGCGCCTCGAGCATCT
>JAHCLD010000230.1 GCA_026125585.1 Burkholderiales bacterium | reverse complement strand
ATGCCCTGTTCGCGGCAATAATCGAGATTCAGTTCCTGTTCCGCGCTCTGGTGGTAACCCAGCAGCGCGGACGGCGTGAAACGCAGGAAACGCAGCGTGCTCGGAATTTCATCGGCCTGCCGCGCCTCCAGCAGCGCGCGGTTCAGCGCGATGTTCTGCGCCGCAGGCCGCAGGCCCGTGTCGATGACACGCCAGTTTTCCATTCAGCCCGCCACCACCGGAATACCGGCCAGCGCGCCGCTGCCGCGACGGCGCTGGCGCCGCTCCGCAATGAGGTCCTGCAGGTCGACGCGGATCCCCGATTCCCGCTCCAGCGCCATCACCTCGTCGCCGACCGCGATCGAGCAGCAGGCCGGCGTCACCCGCACGTCGCGGCCCAGCCGCAGCGCGAGTTCGACCACGCCGTCGGCCGGATGCGCGATGCCGTTCAATCCGGCCATCACCGCGTAGCTGTCGATTTCCGCCTTGACCCGTCCCGCGGGCCGGGCGCAGCCGAGCAGCAGCGGCACATCGGGCAGGCGCTTGCGCGCGTCCGCGAAAAAACGGCCGACCTGCCGCGCATCCGGTGTCGCGAACGGCCGCTGCGCCGGCGCGTAAAACGGCATCACCACCACCAGCACCAGCGCCGCGGGCTTGTGGCGGGCGACGATTTCGAGCGCCTCCCACTCGCCGAGCATGCGCCCGTAGTGCAGGCCGATGACGATGTGCGGCACGCATTTCATCGCCGTCGCCGTCAGGCATTCGAGCGAGCGCTCGAAATCGGCGACGCTGCGCTTCAGGTGGTAGACCTGCGAGATCGTGTCCTGCGCGCCGATGACGTCCATCATCGCGGCGTCGATGCCGGCGGCCTCCATGCGCTGCGCGATGTCGCGGTCGACCAGCGCGGTGTGCAGGGCGATCCTGAATGCCGGAAAGGCGTCCTTGATCCGCCGCACCACCGGGTAATAGGCATCGTACTCGACCTCGTTGCGATGGTTGGAGCCGCCGGTCAGCAGCATGCCCTGGGCGCCTGCGGCGATCTGCTCGTTGACCACCCGCCACAGCGCCTCGGGCGTCCGCGCCGGAATCATCGGCTCGAGGATTTTCGCCTTGCAATGGTCGCAGGCCAGCGCGCAGTCGCCGCCGGTGATCGACACCGCGGGCCAGGCACTCTTGCCGCAGCCGGCCAGTTCCGAAGTGCTGTAGGACTTGAAGGTCGGGGTGTAGAAATTGATGCCGGCGCCCGTGACCCGGGCTTCCCTTTCGATGCCCCCGACCAGCGCCGCGTCCAGCGCAACGCCGTCCAGCGCCTCGATGGCGCCGGCAATGTCGAGCCAGCCGCTGCCCACGCCGTTCCCCGGTCGCGCTCAGGCGCCGCAGCCGGCAAAACC
This sequence comes from Burkholderiales bacterium, assembly GCA_026125585.1. Classification (GTDB taxonomy): domain Bacteria; phylum Pseudomonadota; class Gammaproteobacteria; order Burkholderiales; family SG8-41. The sequence continues at coordinate 1,596 of JAHCLD010000230.1, read as the reverse complement.
TTCGGCGTTCATCTTGGCCTCGAACGCGGCCGCCGCCGCGCCGCCGGTGGTCAGCCCGCCCGCTTCACCGTCCCAGTTCGCCGGCTTCAGCTTGACCATCCAGCCCGAACCGTAGGGATCGCTGTTGATGCTGCCCGGCGCCGAGGACAGGCCGTCGTTGATCGCGACGACCTCGCCCGAAACGGGGGTCTTCACCGGCCCCACCCACTTGCCGGACTCGACGGTCGCCGCCGACTTGTTCTGTTCGACGCTGCGGCCGACCTTCTTCGGCGTGCAGGACACCACCTGGCCGGCCAGCGCCGCGGCATAGGCGGTCATGCCGATGGTCACCGTGCCGTCGGCTTCCTTGCGCAGCCAGACGTTGCTGTCGACGTTGTAATACAGGTCATCCGGAATGTTGCAGCCCTTGACTGATGCCATGTCGCCTCTCCTCTCCTGCCGGTTCTTGAAATGTCTTCAGAAAAACAGCGCCTTGTCCGAGCTCAGGATCAGGTCGGCCAGTTCGCCGCCGCTCGACAGCTCGTCGACTTCGGCAATGACGTCGGGCACCTCGATCTCGTAACCGGGCATTGCCGGGCGGCACAGGTAGAACTTCGCCCCGGCCGCCTTCGCATCGCGCATGAATTCGATGATTGTCTTGCCGCCATCCATCGCCGTCAATCGTTCCGCCACGCCCTTCTGGCACAGGCGGACCCCTTCCATCGTGAAGAATACCTTCACCTCGGCATCCATCGACGCCATGATCGCCGCCATGTAGAAGGGCGTCGCGCAGCGGCTGCGCTGCGACGGCCCGCTGGTCATCACGATGACCACGGATTTTTCGTCGTGGTCGAGGTAATGCCGGTCCCCGCTCATGCGTCCAGCCGCCTGCAATGGATGTCATCGCGCATGCAGCGCGCGCGGTAGCCGTCCCGGGCGGCCTCTCCGGTGCGCAGCACCGACAGCGCCCGCTCCACCGAATGCGCCGGCGCCACCTTCGCAATCCAGGCCTCGTACGGATTCCGGTTCAGCAGCGCCGGGTGTTCCAGCACCTCGCCGTTGGCTTCGGCAATGCTGCAGTCGAACAGGTTCGGCACCGGCCCCGCCCACTTGCCGCTCTCGATGGTCGCCACCGGTTTGCCGGCCGGCCGCAGCGTGCCCGGCCGGCGCACGCGGACGTGGAGGATTTTTCCGGCGATCGTTTGCGAGATGTCGGTCATGCCCACGGCCAGCAGGCCGTCTTCCTCGACCCGCACCCAGATCTGGTATTCGGCATCGTAATAAAGTTCGGGGCGGAATTCGCAGCCATTGCAGTCCATGCCGCCAGTTTAACCGCAGCGCCGCCGCGCGCTCAGATCACGCCCTTCTCGTGCAGCAGGTCCAGCGAGTCCGACACGTTCTCGTGTATGGCCAGCTTTCTCGGCGACAGCCCGAGCGCCAGGCCCAGCAACTGCGTGAAATAGACGATCTTCACCTTGGTCTGGATGCCGAAGCGCGTTTCCGCGCGCACCTGGTGCATTTCCAGCCCGGAATGGCAGGTCGGGCATTCGGTGGCGATCACCTCGGCGCCGGACTCCTCCGCCGCCTGCAGCAGGTTCAGCACCAGCTGGGTCGAGG
>JAHCLD010000023.1 GCA_026125585.1 Burkholderiales bacterium | reverse complement strand
GTCGCCGATGCCGAAGGACAGCGGCATGTGCAGCAGCGCGTGGTAACTGCCGGCGACCGGGGAATTCGCCCAGACGAGGGCCACAGCGGTTGCAATCAGCAGCACGATGCCGCTGACGGACTGGATGTGGAGAAAGCGTTCGAAGGCCGAAAAGGCCCGCTCGGCCAGGAGCTGGGCGCGAGACAGCGTTTGCCGCGATGATTGTCGGTTCATGGTCGTGAAGACTCCGCGTGGCGGCCCGACCAGCGCATCAACCTGTCCCCCTGCGACATGCAGCAGCGACACCCTTTTTTGTCATTCTACACAATATGCCCCGGCGCAATCAGGTCCACCCCATGACTCCGGCATTCCGCCGCCAACCATCGGCGGCGCGGGTCAGGAATGCGATGCCGCGCGCGGCCCGACCGGCGATGCACCATGGACCAGCAGGATATGAACGCGGTATGGCCCGTGCGCGCCGAGGCTCACCGTCTGCTCGATGTCCGCGGTGCGCGAGGGGCCGGAGACGAAATTCACCGCGCGCGGCAACACCTTCATCCCGGCGCGCAGCAGCGCCCAGGCGTCCTCCATGCCGGTGACGATGCGGCTGCCCGCAATCACCGCGATATGGGTTTCCGGCAACAGGCTCGTTGCCGGCGGCGTATCCGGACCCGAGCACATCATCAGCGTGCCGGTCTCGGCGATCGCGCAGAACGCGCCGGTGATGCCGACGAGATCGTCGCCGCGCGCCGCGCGCGATTCGACCGAAAGTCCCTGCGCCCGCCAATCCAGCGCCGCGAATTCCGGCCAGCACACGGCGGCCGGCGCCAGCCCGAGCCCGCGCAGATAACGCGCCACCGCGGCCGGCACTTCCGCAGGCGACCGCAGCTCGTCGATGGTCGTGGAGAGGCTCAGCGCACGCTCGCGGAAGCGGGCGACGGCATCGTTTCCGGTATCCGGCCGCGGCCCCTGTGGATGCGCCGCCAGGTACTGCGCCACCGCCTCGCGCTCGGCCGAACGCGGCGTCGTGCCCCTGCCCTGTCCGCGGCGGATGCGTGCAAGGATGTTGGCGCGGGCGCTCATGCCGGCAGCGGCGCGACATCGCAGGCCGTCACGCGTTTGCCGAGGATCAGCGCGTCCTGCCAGGCATGGCTGTGGCCCGGCTTGTTGCGGTGCTGCTCGATGGATGCCCGGTCCCGCCACAGCTCCGACAGCAGCACGCGGCCGTCGCCGGACTGCGGCAGCAGCACCTCCATGCGCAGGCAGCCGGGATCGCCCAGGGTTTCCCGGGCATCGCGGCGCAGCCGCTCGAGGAATTCACCGCGGCATTCCGGCCTCACGGTGAACTCGATCACGATCGCGATCATCCCAGCGTCGGCATGTTGAAGCCGGCCGGCAGCGCCTTGTCGTCGGGCCAGCGCGTGGTGACGACCTTGCCGCGGGTGTAGAAGCGCACGCCCTCGGGGCCGTGCACGTGCTGGTCGCCGAACAGGGAGTTGCGCCAGCCGCCGAAGGAATAGAACGCAATCGGCACCGGAATCGGCACGTTGATGCCGACCATGCCGACCTCGATTTCGCGCTCGAATTTCCGCGCGGCGCCGCCGGAGCGCGTGAACACCGCGGTACCGTTGGCATAGGGATTCGCGTTGATCATCGCGATTGCCTCGTCGAGTGTCTTCACACGCAGCACCACCAGCACCGGCCCGAAGATTTCCTCGCGGTAGATGCTCATGTCCGTGGTCACGCGGTCGAACAGCGAGGCGCCGATGAAGAACCCTTCCTCGTGGCCCGTCACCTTCAGGCTGCGTCCGTCGAGCACCGCGACGGCGCCCGCGGTCACGCCCTGGTCAACGTAGGCGGCGATCCTGTCGCGGTGGACCTTGCTGATGACCGGCCCCATGTCGACACCCTTGTCGAGGCCCGGACCGATCTTCAGCTTCGAAGCCGCATTCTTGAGCTTGTCCACCAGCCGGTCGGCCACCTCCTCCACCGCCACCACCGCCGAGATCGCCATGCAGCGTTCGCCGGCCGAGCCGTAGGCGGCGCCGATCAGCGCGTCGGCCGCGAAATCGAGATCAGCGTCGGCCAGCACCACCGCGTGGTTCTTCGCCCCGCCCAGCGCCTGCACGCGCTTGCCTTCCTTCGCGCAGGTCTCGTAGATGGTTTTCGCGATCGGCGTCGAGCCGACGAAGGACACCGCGTTGACGCCGGGATGGCACAGCAGCGCGTCCACCGCCTCCTTGTCGCCATGCACCACGTTCAGCACGCCGTCGGGCAGCCCCGCCTCGGTGAACAGTTCCGCCATGCGCATCGACGCCGACGGCACCTTCTCCGAGGGTTTCAGCACGAAGGTATTGCCGCAGGCGATCGCCACCGGAAACATCCACAGCGGCACCATCACCGGAAAATTGAACGGCGTGATGCCGGCGCAGACGCCGACCGGCTGGCGCAGCGAATGGGTGTCGACGCCGGTGCCGACGTCCGGGCTGTGTTCGCCCTTGAGCAGGTGCGGAATGCCAGTGGCGAACTCGACCACCTCGATGCCGCGCTGCACCGAACCCATCGCGTCCGGCAGGGTCTTGCCGTGCTCTTCGGTCACCAGCCGCGCCAGTTCCTCGTGATGTGCCACCAGCAACTCGCGGAATTTCATCAGGATGCGCGCTCGCCGCAGCGGCGGCATGTCGCGCCAGGCCGGCAGCGCCTTTTTCGCGGCGGCGACCGCCGCGTCCACGTCTTTTGAATTGCACAGCGGCACCAGGCGGGTGATCTTGCCGGTTGCCGGGTTGGTCACGCCCGCCGTGCGAACCGATGTCGCGGCCTGCGCCTTGCCGTCGATCCACAGGGGAATGGTGGTGTTGATGTCGTTGGGTTTGTTCATGATGATCATTTCTTAAGTGCGGTAAAAACTCGGCCGATGCGCCCGAAGTTGCTCTATGACAACCGGCTACTGCGGCATTTTGTTAAGCGCTATTAGCATCTTTTATGGCGAAAGAAAGTATGTCAACAATCTGATCAATATGCGATCTGCTTGCAATTAGCGGTGGTGACAAGGCTATGGTGTCCCCTGTGACGCGCACAAGCAAATTCCTCTCGAAGCATCTGAGGAAAATGTCGAATCCCCTAGCACCAAATGGTTTTTGGCCTGCACTCATCTCTACTGCAGCCATTAGTCCAATATTGCGCACGTCGATAACGTTCGGCGAATCTTTCAGCGTGTGGACAGCATCTTCGAAATAGGGCGCTAAATTTCTGACTCTCTCAAACAACTGTTCATCGTGATAGAGAGCGAGTGTTGCCTCGGCCGCAGCCATTGCAACCGGGTGCCCAGAGTAGGTATAACCATGAAATAAGTCGATTACACTTGGGGGGGCATTATTGACAAGCGTGTCGTAGATTTCTTTGCGAACAATAACCCCGGAAAGCGGGATCGTGCCATTGGTAACACCTTTTGCGAAGGTGATCATGTCCGGCACGACGCCGAATGTGTCTGCAGCAAACGTTTGGCCTGTGCGGCCAAATCCGGTGATGATCTCGTCAAATATGAGCAAGAGTCCGTACTTATCACAAATATCGCGCAAACGCTGCAAGTAACCTTTGGGGGGCACAAGCACACCAGTAGAGCCCGCCACAGGCTCAACAATTACCGCCGCAATGTTTGACGCGTCGTGCAAAGCGATAATGCGATCTTCCAGTTCGTTGGCCAAGTGTACACCCCATACGGGTTGGCCGCGGCAGAAGGCATTTTTCTCTAGGTTATGAGTGTGCGGCAAGTGATCCACGCGTGGCAGGATACTGCCATACATCTTACGGTTAGCCGGCATTCCACCAACCGAAATGCCTCCGAATCCCACACCATGGTAAGCACGCTCCCGCCCGATCAGAACGGTACGGTGCCCTTCCCCTCTTGAACGATGGTAAGCCAAGGCTATTTTGAGCGCACTGTCCACGGCTTCGGACCCCGAATTGGCGAAGAACACGTGCTCCAATCCCTTGGGCGCAAAGTCAACAAGCTGGGTAGCAACCCTGAACTCTGCGGGATGCCCCATCTGAAACGCGGGACTGTAGTCCAGCGTTTCCAACTGACGCTTGATGGCTTCAACGATGGATGGCCGGCAATGGCCAGCATTCACGCACCATAGTCCAGCCGAGCTATCCAGCACCTTGCGGCCATCATCGGTGAAATAGTGCATGTCTTTCGCCGCAACAAACATTCTTGGGCTTTCTTTGAAAGCACGGTTAGATGTAAACGGAATCCAATAAGCATCCAAGTCATAGTCTCTCGCACTCATCGTGGGCTCCAATTTTCTTTGAGATGTCTGGTCATTTTTTCAAAAAGACGAATCACACGCGAATCAAACCGTTTTAACGATTAAGATTCCTCTCGATACGAACGACGTCGCCTCGATAAATCACATCCGCCATGTAAATCAGTACCCCCTCCTGATCGCGAAGCGTTCTGCGCACGGCACCTACAGGTGAATTCAATGGAATGCTAAGTAGCTGCGCGGTATCAGGATCTGCCGTCGATATCGTCAACGTTTCCCGGGCATGCTTGACTTTAATACTGGGCAAACTATCCAAGACAAACAGCACCCGCTCCCGATCAAAACGCTTGGGAGATAGCTTGTAAACATGTTCAGCAAGGTAGATGTCGACTATTGCATAAGGCAGACCCTCGGCCACATGAACGCGGCGCATATAGTGATAATGCGCCGCTGGAGTTCCTTCCTGATCGATCAGTGTCGGGCAAGGAACATGATCGCGCACAGCGATGATCCTGGGTTTGATGCCCTCCCATTTTTCCACCAAGGTATTCCAGCGTGACTCCATACGCAGCCAGACGTTGCGCTGCCTGTAACCGCCATCGACGAAAGTCCCTCGCCCCTGCTTGCGGTGCACCAGCCCTTCTTTCTCGAGTATTGCGATGGCCTGACGCGCCGTGACAACAGCGACCCCAAACTGTTCAGCGATCACGTCAAGCGGTGGCAGCTTGGCACCCGGCACGTGCTGTCCGCTTCTAATCTGGCTTCTGAGTAAATCCGCGAGTTGCAGATAAAGCTTTTGCGAAGTCACTCTTAGCAGTGACGAATTTGTTGCGATGTTGCCCATTTTTAAATCCTCTTGACTTATTATGATTCCATTTATAGCATGACTATAGATGCCTGCAGTAGCCCCCTCTGCAGAAGACCTCAATTGGGCGCGTCTGTGGCAATCGAGCCTCCCTCGCTCGACAGGAGATTAATCATGCTGGTTGGCGTGCCAAAAGAAATCAAGGTTCACGAGTACCGGGTAGGGCTGACTCCTCCGAACGTCAGAGAACTGACCTCTCGGGGACACCAAGTATTGGTGGAATCAAGGGCCGGTGAGGGAATTGGCGCAAATGACTTCCAGTATGAACTCGCGGGCGCACAGATTGCTCGCAGTGCTGCAGAAGTCTACGACAATGCGCAACTCATTGTTAAGGTTAAGGAACCCCTAAAAGGTGAGCGGAAATATCTGCGCCCGAGTCACATACTGTTCACTTACTTTCACCTTGCCGCAGACGATGAACAAACGCGGGATTTAGTCGAGAGCGGTTCTACCTGTATCGCATACGAAACCGTAACTTCCAAAGACGGCAAGCTGCCTCTGCTCGCGCCAATGTCGGAGGTTGCCGGGCGAATGTCGGCACAGGTCGGAGCACATTACCTCGAGAAGAAAAATGGCGGTTCTGGCGTGCTACTGGGCGGGGTTCCGGGATTAGCCCCCGCCAAGGTGGTGATTCTCGGTGGTGGCGTAGTGGGTACGCACGCCATCCATATCGCGATTGGAATGGGCGCGGATGTGTGGGTGCTTGACCGCAATCCAGACGTCCTCCGTAGACTGTGGAAGCAGTATGGACGCTCCTTGAACACAGTGTTTGCGACCCAAGATGCCGTAGACAGCCTAGTTGTCGATGCGGACTTGGTAATCGGCGGCGTATTGTTGGCCGGCGCCAAAGCGCCAAAACTCGTCTCCGAAGAAGTGGTTCGCCGAATGCGTCCAGGTTCGGTGATCGTCGATGTCGCCATTGATCAGGGTGGCTGCCTTGAGACTTCGAAGCCGACCACACACGATGCGCCCACCTATACCGTTGGAGGCGTTATTCACTATTGCGTCACCAACATGCCGGGAGCCGTGCCAAAAACTTCAGCATTTTCTCTGAACAATGCAACTCTGCCTTACATACTCGCACTGGCAGAAAAGGGTTGGAAGGCGGCGCTGAGTGACGACTCGCATCTTAGAAATGGGCTGAACGTACACGCCGGAAAAATCGCCTGTTTGCCCGTAGCTCAGGCACATGGGCACAAATACGTGGATCCGGCAACTCTCCTTACCGCATAAAAACAAAACTCTAAACGGAGACTCTCGGGAAATGCCAATAAATTTAAAGGATAAGCCGGTATTCGTTGTTGGGCAGGAGCGCTCCGGCACCACACTCCTGATGACCATGCTGGGATGCCATCCGCGTATCGCGGTCCCGGAAGTGGCATGGTGGTACCCACGTTTTCGGGGATACCTTCATACATATGGCGACCTTACTGACATCGCCAACTTGCGGACGTTGGCCAATGAAATGATTTTTGGGCTGATGGTTCCGTTCTGGGGGATGCCGGTCAATCCGAAAACAATAGTCGACGAAGTGCTGAATGAAATCAAAGAGCACTCTTTTGCGGGCATTTACTGCGCAATGCTTGAGCGCTATGCACGCTGGATTGGCAAGCCGCGCTGGGGCGAGAAAACACCTAACAACGTTTTCTACGCAAAGGAGATACTGGAGGATTTTCCTGGGGCGCAATTCCTGTGCGTAACCCGGGATCCACGGGATATGGCGGCAGATGCCATACGATCAAGCTTTGGCCCGACAAACGCATATGCAGCGGCAACTGAGTGGAAGTTCGGACAAGAAACCATTCAAAGTTTGCGGAGTGAGCTGCCAGCCACAACGTGGTTAGACGTGCACTACGAGAAACTTGTGCGAAACCCAGAGCCGACGCTAAACCGCATCTGTGAGTTTATCGGGGAATCCTATTCATCGGAAATGCTCAACTTCCACACGACACAGATAGCCCAGAATCGCCGCAACCATCGCGATCACACGGCGCTAGGAGAGCCGGTATCTGACCGCTATGTGGGAATTTACAAAGAACAGCTCAGCATGCGGGATCAACGCATTGTTGTGGGGATAGTCGGAAAAGAGATGGAAACCGAAGGGTACCAACCCGACGTAGATCCACTTGTACTTGATCCCGCAGAAGCAGCATACCAGGAAGAACTTGACGGCAGGTACCGCGCGGCAATGCTGGATGGGCCATTGGGAAGACAGCACATCTGGGAAAGCTATAACGATTGGCTCGCCGACCAGCGCGAAGCTCGGCGCAAGAAAGGCATATGGAACAAGTCGACATCAATGCCGAATGGAGTGGCTGGTCACCCACATGAAGATTTGATGACCGGCGTAAGGGCCCCAAAAAAGTGGAAGGAACAATTTTCGTTCAAGCGTCGATTCTCCTGAAGGTGCCTTACCAACAACCTTTCCGATAGGAGCATACCCATGGTCCGGTCATCATCAATCCAAGAAATATCCCTTTTCACCAGGCTCGCGCTTGCGATGCTTGTTGCTGCTTATGCATTTGCTCTATCCGATTCAGCAAAAGCACAACAGCCTTATCCAGAAAAGAGCATCAGGCTCATCGTCCCATACGTAGCTGGCGGCACACCAGATTTCATCGTGAGAGCGATAGAGCCTGCCGTTTCCTCTCAGCTCGGACAACGTCTCGTAATCGATAACCGTCCCGGCGCGGGCGGTCTCATTGGAACCGATCTCGCCGCGAAATCCTCAGCTGATGGCTACACTTTGGTGCTTGGCGGAACCTCTAATTTTTGCATTCTCCCCGCACTGCAGGCCAGAAACAAACGATTTAACGTAATGGAAGATTTCTCCCATATTGCGTTATTGGCACAAGCACAGCTTCTGGTGGTATCGCACCCATCCCTGCCCGCCAACTCAGTAAATGAACTTATCAAACTAGCAAAAAGCCATCCTGGAAAATTGAGATACGCATCATCGGGAAACGGCACAACCCCGCATATGCTTGGCGAACTGTTCAAGAACGTGACAGGACTGAACGTGCAACACGTGCCTTACAAAGGCGGCCCACAGGCGTGGACAGCAGTCGTAAGTGGGGAAGTTGAATTGCTTATCGGGCAGGTGCAACAAGCAATTCCTCATGCACAAACAGGACGAGTCCGGCCTTACGCTGTTTTTGGCGCCAAACGCTCAAACTCTCTTCCGAAAGTACCAAGCTTCAGCGAGGCGGGAATCCAGGGATTAGAAATCGCCATTTGGTACTCAATTGCTGCTCCGGCAAAGACCTCCACTGAGATTGTGAACGTACTGAACAATGCAATAAATAACGCCCTCTCCTCTTCAGAGGTGGACGCACGACTGAACAAGGGAGGATTGGACATATTGCGCTCAACACCTGAAGAAGCTGCCAGGTTCACACAAAGCGAAATTCCACGTTGGGCAGACGCCGTTCGAATCTCCGGGGCCAAGGTCGACTAAAAACAACAAATTAACCGAACCGGGCTTCATGGCAAAAAAGAAAAGGGCCACACTCCATATGCATCGACTGAATAAAAATAACCTGGGCAAGCACCTGTTCAGGTTTGTTGTTATCGCCGATACTCATTGCAATCAAGAAGAAAATAGGAGTGCCTCCCCTTTTGCAGTCAACGCACTTGCAAACACTAGAGCACGGCATGTGATAAGCGAGATCAACCAGCTTTCACCATCATTCGTGATTCATTTAGGAGACCTCGTACATCCGGTCCCTGAATTGCCCAGTTTTTTGCCCGCCGTCGAGCAATTCAAACTTTTAACGAGAGAACTAAATGTCAATTTACATCTTATCCCGGGCAATCATGACGTGGGAGACAAGCCGGTTGCATGGATGCCGGCGGGCACAGTAACTACCGAGTTCGTAAATCAATACCGAGAGTTATTTGGCGACGACTTCTATTCATTTGACACGAATGGCTGTCATATAGTGATGATCAATGCCCAGATCATTAATTCGGGGTTACCTCGTGAAGAGGAGCAAAGAAGCTGGCTCGAAGAAGATTTTAAGCGCCACGCCGGAGGCAGGATCTTCATTGGCATACACTATCCTCCTTACGTGACAGATCGTCACGAAGCAAGCAGCTATGACAACATTGATGAGCCAGGCAGGTCATGGCTGCTGGCTCTAATTGAGCAGTATCGGCCAGAGGCAATATTCTGCGGCCATGTGCATAATTTTTGGTATGACGTAATCGGCTCAACCGAGATGTACTTGCTTCCTTCCACTGCGTTTGTCCGACACGACTATTCGGAGCTCTACCGTGTAGGCCCAGGAAAAGAACAAGGTCGAAATGAAGCCGAGAAACTAGGATATTTTGTCGTTGAGGTACATGAACGAGGGCATGTGGCGCACTTCGTTCGCACTTATGGCAATGAGCAGAAATCTGGTGCACCTTACAGCAAGAAGAATGTTCTTTCACCTGTTCACACAAAGACAAATTTCGTGGCGCCGGTCGGTGTGGATCTACGCCACCCTTGGCAGGAAATCATGGAAGTTGCAGCGACGGGAGGCGTGCAGGAGTTTGAACGCAAAAAGGTCAGAAATGATTACCCGCTCATGGCCATGTGGGAGCTCGGGATTCGCAAGCTCCGTGTTCCATTGCACGATCTCATGGACCAAAATCTCCGGGATAGAATGCGCTTGCTTACCACGGTTGGGCACCGATTCACGGTTCACCACTTCGGACTCCCTAGCTCCCAGGAAAGATCCGCTTTAATCGAGTTCCGCGATGTTGTGGACACGCTTGAGATCGTAGCGCCGATGACTGAATTCCCCGTCCTCCTTAATCCTTTGGCTGACCTAAGGCGCTTGGGGCAGTTTCCAATATTCCTGTCAAAACTGCGGAAACACGAAGATGCGCAATACGACGGGTCGCACTTTAATCATTTTATTAACCACGGATTTGTTATTGCGGAAAGAAAACAGGTCAGCGAACTGTTTGAAAGACCAGAAGCACACGCTGCCGCGGATGGCGTGGTCATTCGCGTAATACGGCAGCGCACAGCCTGGGAAGCAGTGCAGGATGCCGTCGCGTTTGCAACTGATTTGGGTATACGTGCGACTGTGCAAATCAGATTAGCTGCCGATAATCCGGCAGAAGTGCTACAAAATGATCTTGATATCGCAAATCGCGTAGCAGAGACGGTTCTAACCGGATTTGCTTATCCAGATACAGACATCATCCTTGATACATTCGAGGATATTGATCGCGGGTATTTCTCAAGAAATGGTCTTGTCGACCGCCGGTGCAATCTCCGTGCAGCAGGATTCGTGTACAAGAACATGCACGCAGCATTAAGCGAATTACCCCGGCCAACACTGACCGAACGAAAAGTGCTTGAAGACGGCGCACTTTGCTCTTTCAGCACCGCCGGCAAACGAGGCACACTTGCGCTCCCGAGATCGGACAAATCCGATATGTCCTCACTCCTAGACGCAAAGGGATATTGGATCGATTTAATTACGGGTCAGCGTGGGTCTGCCGCAGATGTAATTCACGGGCACCCATTTTTATGTTTACAACAAGGTTAACCGTGTTTGGTGACGGAAAAGTCTTGCCGGGCATCTGCTCTTGCCAGGTTTTCATTTAGAACCCCTAACAAAAGACTTCTCGCCCCCCTCACCCCAGCCCTCTCCCCCGCTTGCGGGGGAGAGGAAGATTTTCATTTCGCCAGGCGCTCTTAATCTTCCGGTCTGCAATCTCTGCAACTAAACTTTTGATCTTGACGATGCTTCGCGCATCTCCCTGAAAGTCCTCCCCTCCGGCGCCGGGAAATCGCGCCGGTCGGTCCAGCCGCCGCCGAAGGGCAGGCTGCGGATCATCCCCTGCGGGTTCGCCATCGCCTTCAGCATGCGCGCCTGGATGCGCGTCGCCGGCCCGTACAGCGCGGGGCGCTGCGCGAGCCAGCCCCACAGCCGCAGCGCGGCGGTTTCGTGCCAGGATTTCAATCCCTGCTCGAACTGGCGCTCGCGCAGCTTGCGCAACAGCGCCGGCAGCGGAATCTTGACCGGGCAGGCGACCTCGCACTGCCCGCACAGCGTCGCCGCATTGGGCAGGTCGCGCGCCTTCTCCAGGCCGACGTAGGTCGGCGTCAGCACCGCGCCCATCGGCCCCGGATAGACCCAGCCGTAGGCATGGCCGCCGACGCTCTGGTAGACCGGGCAGTGGTTCATGCAGGCGCCGCAGCGGATGCAGCGCAGCATCTCCTGCATGTCACCGCCGATCAGCCGGGTGCGCCCGGCATCGACCAGGATCACGTGGAAATGCTCCGGACCGTCGGCATCGCCCGCGCGTTTCGGCCCGGTGGTCACCGAGACGTAATTGGTGATGCTCTGCCCGGTGCCGTGCCGCGGCAACAGGCGCAGCAGCGTGGACACGTCCTCCAGCGTCGGCACCACCTTCTCGATGCCGGTGATCGCCACGTGCACCTTCGGCAGCGTCGTCACCATGCGCCCGTTGCCCTCGTTGGTGACGATCAGCGTCGAGCCGGTCTCGGCGATGATGAAATTGGCGCCGGACACGCCCATGTCCGCCGACAGGAAATGCGGCCGCAGCTTTTCGCGTGCCTCGCGGCACAGCGCCGGGATGTCGGTCAGCCGCGGCGCCCGGTGCTTCTCGGCGAACAGGTCGGAGACTTCGTCGCGGGTCTTGTGCACCACCGGCGCGACGATGTGCGAGGGCGGCTCCTTCGCCAACTGCAGGATGTATTCGCCGAGGTCGGTCTCGACCACCTCGAGGCCGGCCGACTCCAGCGCGTCGTTGAGACCGCATTCCTCGGTGACCATCGATTTCGACTTGATCACCTTGCGCACGCCGTGCCGCGCGGCGATCTCGCGCACGATGCGGTTCACGTCCTCGTGGGTTTCCGCCCAGTGCACGACCGTGCCGCGGGCAGCGGCGTTGCGCTCGAAGGTGTCCAGCCAGACGTCGAGGTTCTCCAGCGCCCGGTCGCGGATCGCCGCGGCGGCATCGCGGATGTCCCGGAAATTGTCCAGTTCGGCGATGCGGTCGGCGCGGCCCTTGACGAAATTGCCCTGGAGTTTCTTCAGGGCCGTCTGCAGCCTGACGTCGGCCAGCTTCGCACCGGCGCGGGCCTTGAAGTGCATGGAAGTGACTTGCATGGCCATCAGTATATCGCGAGGCGCAACTCTCCCGTTCTGGTACGCATTTTGCGAGGGTGCCGGGCATGAACATCATGCTCTACGACGAAACCCCGGAACGCTCCCTGTTTCTGCGCATGACGCTGGAACGGCTGGGCCACGAGATCGTCGCCGAGATCGCCAACGCCGGACTGCTCTACGACGCCGTGCGCAAGCTGTCACCGGACGCCATCATCATCGACACCGACTCGCCGACCCGCGACACGCTGGAACACCTGTGCCTGATCACCGAGAGCTGCCCGCGGCCGATCGTGATGTTCACCCAGGACGCCAAGCGCGAGTCGATCCGCGAGGCGGTGCGCGCCGGAGTCACCGCCTATATCGTGGACGGCCTGGCGGCCGAGCGGATCGAACCCATCATCGAAACCGCCGTCGCGCGTTTCGAAGCCTTCCAGTCGGTGCAGGCCGAACTCGCGCGGACCCGCAACAAACTCTCCGAGCGCAAGCTGGTCGACCGCGCCAAGGGCATCCTGATGACGGAAAAAAAGATTTCCGAGGACGAGGCCTACCGCCTGCTGCGCAAACTCGCGATGGACCGCAACGCCACCCTCGGCTCGGTGGCCGAACAGGTCATCACCTTCGCCAAACTGCTCGGCTGACTACCGCCCGCTGTGCCTGCTTGGTGCGCGGCGCATGGATGGTGCACCGCAATAGCGCATTGCCCCAGAATCGTATATCCACCAGCTTTTTCTAAAATATCGTTTAAAAACAAATACTTATAAAATATCCCCGCCATCGACGTGGCATGGCATGCGGTTTGCAATACAGAAAACCGCAAGCCGGCCAACGGCGGCCGGCTTCAGGACAAGGGTGTTCGGGACTGCGCATTGTTCAAGCGAGGCCCTGACACCCTTTTTTTGTTGGCTGCAGCACATGGCGCAAGGCACGGGGTCGGGTCGCAAAGACGCGATTTTCAACGGTTTCAATCACGGGGATGCACACATGGACAACAAAGACGGCCTCATCAATTCTTCACGGCGCTCGATGATCAAAAGCGTGGCGGGCGTCGCCGCGGCCAGCCTGATACCCGCCGGCTTCCCGGCCATCGCCAGGGCACAGGCCAAGCCGGAAACCACGGCCGCCAAGCTCGGCTTCATCGCGCTGACCGATGCCGCGCCGCTGTTCGTCGCCGACGAAAAAGGCTTCTTCAAGAAACACGGCATGACCAGCGTCGAGGTGGTCAAGCAGGCTTCCTGGGGCGCCACCCGCGACAACATCGTGCTCGGCTCCGAAAAAAACGGCATCGACGGCGCGCACATCCTGACGCCGATGCCCTACCTGATCTCCTCCGGCGCGATGACCGCGAACAACGTGCCCACCCCGATGTACATCCTGGCGCGGCTGAACCTCGCCGGCCAGTGCATTTCCGTCTCCAACGAATTCGCCAGCCTGAAAGTGGGCGTCGACGCCAAACCGTTCAAGCCCGCGCTGATGGCCAAGAAAGCCAGCGGCAAAGCGATCAACGCGGCGATGACCTTCCCCGGCGGCACCCATGACATGTGGATGCGCTACTGGCTCGCCGCCGGCGGCATCGATCCCAACAAGGACATCAACACCATCGTCGTGCCGCCGCCGCAGATGGTCGCCAACATGAAGGTCGGCACGATGGACACCTTCTGCGTCTGCGAGCCCTGGAACCACCAGCTGATCAACCAGAAGATCGGCTACACCGCGATCACCACCGGCGAGCTCTGGCACAACCATCCGGAAAAGGCTTTCGCGATGCGCGCGGCCTACGTCGACAAGAACCCCAACGCGGCCGTCGCGCTGATCAAGGCGGTGATGGAGGCGCAGATGTTCTGCGACGACCCGAAAAACGCGCGCGAGGTCGCGGAAATCTGCTCGCGCCGCCGCTGGATCAACGCCCCGGTCGAGGACATCGCCGACCGCGTGCGCGGCGACTTCGACTACGGCACCGGGCGCGTGGTCAAGAACAGCCCGCAGAAAATGCGCTACTGGAACGACTTCGCCTCGTACCCCTTCCAGAGCCACGACCTGTGGTTCCTCACCGAGAACATCCGCTGGGGCTATCTGCCGCAGAAGACCGACATGAACGCGCTGGTCAAAAAGGTCAACCGCGAGGATCTGTGGCGCCAGGCGGCAAAGGAGCTGGGGATTCCGGCGGCGCAGATCCCGGCATCGACCTCGCGCGGCGTCGAGAAATTCTTCGACGGCAAGGTGTTCGATCCGAAAAATCCGATGGCCTACCTCAACAGCCTGCAAATCAAGGCGCTCAAAGGCTGACGCCGCGCGACCGATCGACATCCCTGCCAGGAGCACGCCATGACCACCACCGCAACGCTCGCTGCCCCCCCGGAACCGGCATCGGCCCGCAAGTCCGATACCGTCACAGACCTCGGCGCGGTCGCCGCGGCGGCCACCACCACGCCGACGGTCAAGGCGCGGGCGGCGGCTGCGCCGGCCGCGCCAACCGCCAGACGCCGCCCCGCCTGGCTCGACACCCTCGGCGACTGCGCGGCGAAAATCCTGCCGCCGGTGGTCACCATGGCGCTGCTGCTGGGCATCTGGGAACTGGCCTCCAGCCAGGCCGGCGCCTCGCTGCCGCCGCCGAGCAAGGTCGTCGCCGACACCAGGGACCTGATCCTCCACCCCTTCTTCGACAACGGCGGCAACGACGTCGGCATGGCCTGGCAGCTGCTCGCCAGCCTCGAGCGCGTGCTCTACGGCTACTCGATCGCGGTGGTGGCGGGCATCTCGCTGGGCGTGCTCGTCGGCCAGTTCGCGCTGGCGATGCGCGGCCTGGATCCGGTGTTCCAGGTGCTGCGCACGGTGCCGCCGCTCGCCTGGCTGCCGATCGCGCTGGCGGGCTTCCGCGACGGCAATCCCTCGGCGATCTTCGTGATCTTCATCACCGCGGTATGGCCGATCATCATCAACACCTCGATCGGCATCCGCAACATCCCCAACGACTACCGCAACGTCGCGCGGGTGGTGCGGCTCAACGGCATCGAGTACTTCTGGAAAATCATGATGCCCGCCGCGGCGCCGTACATCTTCTCCGGACTGCGCGTCGGCGTCGGCCTGTCCTGGCTCGCCATCGTCGCGGCCGAAATGCTGATCGGCGGCGTCGGCATCGGCTTCTTCATCTGGGACGCCTGGAACTCCTCGCGCATCAGCGACATCGTGCTGGCGCTGGTCTACGTCGGCCTCGTCGGCTTCATGCTCGACCGCATCGTCTCCTGGATCGGCCGCTGGGTCGCCCGCGGCAGCAGCGTCAACTGAGGCATTCCGATGATCCCTTCCGCACGCCATCCAATCCATTGCACAGGGAGCCTTTCATGAGTCAGCCCTTCCTCGAACTGAGCCTGGTATCGATGGCCTTCAAGACCCGGCAGGGCCCGTTCCAGGCGCTGTCCGACATCAACCTACGCGTCGAAAAAGGAGAATTCGTCAGCCTGATCGGCCACTCCGGCTGCGGCAAGTCGACGCTGCTCAACATCGTCGCCGGCCTCTACCGCTGCACCGCCGGCGGCGTGCTGCTCGAAGGGCGCGAGGTCGACCAGCCCGGCCCCGACCGCGCAGTGGTGTTCCAGAACCATTCGCTGCTGCCCTGGCTCACCGCCTACGAAAACATCGAGCTCGCCGTCAAGAAAACTTCCGGTGGCAAGCGCGGCAAGGCGCAGATCCGCGAATGGATCCTGCACAACCTGAAGCTGGTGCAGATGGACCACGCGATGACCAAGCGCCCGGAAGAACTCTCCGGCGGCATGAAGCAGCGCATCGGCATCGCCCGCGCGCTGGCGATGGAGCCGAAGGTGCTGCTGATGGACGAGCCCTTCGGCGCGCTCGACGCGCTAACCCGCGCGCGGCTGCAGGACGAGCTGCTGCGCATCGTCGCCGACACCGGCAGCACCGTGATGATGGTCACCCACGACGTCGACGAAGCCGTGCTGCTGTCCGACCGCGTGGTGATGATGACCAACGGCCCGGCGGCGACCATCGGCGAAATCCTCGAGGTGAACCTCGCGCGCCCGCGCAACCGCCTCGCGCTGGCCACCGACGCGCGTTACCTGTCGGCGCGCAAGGCGGTGCTCGAATTCCTCTACCAGAAGCAGCTGAAGGCAGCGTGATTCGGGCTGCCCGAAGCTGCAATAAAAATATGAATAAAATCAATAAGTTAAAATTGGTGTGCGTAGGCAACGGCATGGCCGGCATGCGCACGCTGGAGGAGTTGCTGAAACTGGCGCCCGATCTCTACGACATCACCGTGTTCGGCGCCGAGCCGCATCCGAACTACAACCGCGTCCTGCTGTCGCCGGTGCTCGCCGGCGAACAGACGCTGCAGGAGATCGTACTCAACGACCTCGACTGGTACCGGCGGAACGGCATCACCCTGCACCTCGGCAAAAGAATCACCGCCATCGACCGCATCAAACGCATCGTCCATGCCGAAGACGGCACGAGCGCGGAGTACGACCGCCTGCTGCTGGCGACGGGATCGAAGCCGGTGCTGCTGCCGATTCCCGGCATGAAGCTGCCCGGCGTGCTGACCTACCGCGACATCGCCGACACCGAGGGCATGATCGCCGCGGCCGCGCGGCACAAAAACGCCGTCGTCATCGGCGGCGGCCTGCTCGGCCTCGAAGCCGCCAACGGCCTGAAGCAGCGCGGCATGGACGTCACCGTGGTCCACCGCGGCGAATGGCTGATGGAACGCCAGCTCGACCGCGCGGCATCCCGGTTGCTGCAGCAATCGCTGGAACGGAAGGGCCTGAAATTCCGCCTGGCCACGCAGACCGTGAAACTCGTCGCCGGCGAATCCGGCCGCGTCGCCGCCGTCCGCTTCAGGGACGGCGGCAGCGCCGCCGCCGAACTGGTGGTGGTCGCCGCCGGCATCCGCCCCAACATCGAACTCGCCGAAAAAGCCGGCCTGCACTGCTCGCCGGGGAGGCCCGGCGGCATCGTCGTCAGCGACACCCTGCAGACCCACGATCCGCGCATCTACGCCGTCGGCGAATGCGCCAGCCACCGCGACACCACCTACGGCCTGGTCGCCCCGCTGTTCGACATGGCGGCCGTCTGCGCCAACCACCTTGCCTTCCACGGTATCGGCCGCTACACCGGCTCGCAGATCTCGACCAGGCTCAAGGTCACCGGCATCGACCTCTTCAGCGCCGGCGACTTCCGCGGCGGCGACGGCAGCGAGGACATCACGCTGTCGGACCCGGTCCGCGGCATCTACAAGAAACTGGTGATCCGCGACGACAAACTGGTCGGCAGCGTGCTCTACGGCGACACCGCCGACGGCCCGTACTACTTCAACCTGCTGCGCGAAGGCCGCAAGGTCGGCGATCTCCGCGACCGGCTGATGTTCGGCGATGCGATGCGCAAGGACGCCGCAGAACCGGCCGCGGCCCATTGATCCGCCATGTCCGAAACCCATTACACCCACGGTTACTGCGGCGCCGGCCGGATGCGGATGATCGCGAATCCCCCAATCCCGCCGCATATGTCCCGTCATTCCGGCGAAAGCCGGAATCCAGGAATTTTGCACTCACCGTACTGGATTCCGGCTCGCGCTCCGCGCGTCCGGAATGACGTTTGTGGAATCAGCCGGTCAATCGTTGGCGTGATTCCCGACAATCATGTCTGAAGTCCACTCCACCTGCTGTTATTGCGGGGTCGGCTGCGGCGTGATCATCGACCGCCGCGACGGCCGCATCACCGGCGTGCGCGGCGATCCGGAGCATCCCGCCAATTTCGGGCGGCTCTGCGGCAAGGGGCAGACGCTGCACGAAACCGTCGGCGGCCACGGCCGCGCGCTGTTTCCGGAACTGCGCCATGACCGCGCCGCACCGCGCGCGCGCGTGTCCTGGGACGCCGCGCTGGATCATGTCGCCGACCGTTTTGCCACCATCATCCGGCAGCACGGCCCGGACGCGGTCGCGTTCTACGTTTCCGGCCAGTTGCTGACCGAGGACTATTACGCCTTCAACAAGCTCGCCCGCGCGCTGGTCGGCACCAACAACATCGATTCCAACTCGCGGCTGTGCATGTCCTCCGCGGTCGCCGGCTACAAGGCGACGCTGGGCGCCGACGCGCCGCCGGCCTGCTACGAGGACATCGACCACGCCGGCTGCATCCTCATCGCCGGCTCCAACGCCGCCTGGGCGCACCCGGTGCTGTTCCGCCGCATCGAGGACGCGAAGGCGAAAAATCCGGACCTGAAGATCATCGTCGTCGATCCGCGCCGCACCGCGACCGCGGAAATCGCCGACCTGCACCTCGCGATCCAGCCCGGCACCGACGTCGCGCTGTTCCACGGCATGCTCAACGCGCTGCTGCGGGAAAACCTGGCTGATGCCGGCTACATCGAGGCCCACACCCGGGGGTTCGACGCCCTGGAAACGCTGGCGCGCGGGTACTCCCCGGAGTCCGTCGCCGAAACCTGCGGCATCGCCGCCGATGAACTGCTGACCGCCGCGCGCTGGTTCGGCAATGCGCGCGCCGCGCTGTCGCTGTACTGCATGGGCCTCAACCAGTCCTCCGCCGGCGCCGACAAGAACGCGGCGCTGATCAACCTGCATCTCGCCACCGGCCACATCGGCCGCCCCGGCGCCGGGCCGTTCTCGCTGACCGGACAGCCCAATGCCATGGGCGGGCGCGAAACCGGCGCCATGGCGAACCTGCTGATCGGCCACCGCGACCTCGACGATGCTGCCGACCGCGCCGAGGTCGCCAGGCTGTGGGACGTGCCGGAGATTCCCGCCCGTCCCGGCAAGACCGCGGTCGAGATGTTCGAAGCCCTGCGTCGCGGCGACATCCGGGCGGTGTGGATCGCCTGCACCAATCCCGCGCAGTCGCTGCCGGCCCAGAACGCCGTGCGCGATGCGCTGGCGAACGCCGAACTGGTGGTGCTGCAGGACATCCTTGCCGACACCGAAACCGCGCCGTACGCCGACGTGCTGCTGCCCGCCGCCGGCTGGGGCGAGAAGGAAGGCACGGTCACCAACTCCGAGCGGCGCATCTCGCGCGTGCGCGCCGCCGTGGCCGCGTCCGGCGAAGCCCGCCCCGACTGGCGCATCGCCTGCGACTTCGCGATGCGCCTGGAACGCCGGCTGCACGGCCGCGCCTCGTCGCGCTTCGCCTTCGATCACCCGGAGCGGATCTTCGACGAGTACCGCGAAATGACCCGCGGCCGCGACACCGACATCACCGGACTCGATTACGCCGCGCTCGACGCCGGGGGGCCGCAGCAATGGCCCTGCACCGCCGGCGCGCGCGAAGGCACGCCGCGCCTGTACGAGAACGGCGTGTTCCCGACCGCGGACGGCCGCGCGCGTTTCGCCGCCGTGCCGTACCGGCCGGTCGCCGAAGCCGTCGATGCGCGCTTCCCCTTCCGCCTCAACACCGGCCGCCTGCGCGACCAGTGGCATGGCATGACCCGCAGCGGCCGCGTCGCCCGGCTGTGGGCGCATGCCCCCGAGCCGGCGGTCGCGTTGAATCCGGCCGACCTCGCGCGGCGCGGCCTCCGGGCCGGCGACATCCTGCGCCTGGAATCTCGGCGCGGCGCATTGCACGTGGCCGCCACCGCCGATGCCGGCGTCGCTCCCGGTCAGGCCTTCCTGCCCATGCACTGGGGCAGCCGTTACCTGTCCGGGGCCGGCGTCAACGCGCTGACGCTGCCGGTGACCGATCCCCGTTCCTTCCAGCCCGAACTGAAACACTGCGCGATCCGGCTCGCGAAAGCCGCGCTGCCTTGGCGGCTGGTCGCCTTCGGCACGCCGCGCGACGGCGACGCGCTGGCACGGCTCGCGCAGGTGCGGGCCTGGCTGCCGCGTTTCGAATTCGCGTCCTGTACGCTGACCGCCGATGCCGGCGGCGTGCTGCTGCGCGCCGCGGCGGGCGCCGCGCCCGCGGCCGGCGTGCTCGAAGCCATCCATGCCCTGTTCGAACTCGACGGCGGGGACGTGCTGCAGTATGCCGATCCCGCGCGCGGCAACTTCCGCCGCATCCGCCTCGACGGCGAACGCGTGGCCGCGGCCTGCCTGGCCGGCGACGGCAGCAGCGAACCCTGGCTGCGCGAATTCCATGCCCAGGGCCTGCCCGCCGCCGCGCTCGGCGCGATGCTGCTGGCGCCCACCGCCCGGGCGCCCGCCGGCATGGCGTCGCGCGGCCGCATTATCTGCAGCTGCCACGGCGTCGGCGAAACCGCCATCGTCGGGTCGCTGGGCGCCGCCGCGGGCGATGCCGCGGCGCGGCTCGGCGCGGCGCAGCAGCAACTGCTGTGCGGCACGCAATGCGGCTCCTGCCTGCCGGAGCTGCGCAAACTCGCCGCGGCCGCGGTGGCCGCCGCATGAACGTGGAAACCTGCCCATGAACACCACGAACATCTCCGGAAAAGTCTGGCTGGTCGGCGCCGGTCCCGGCGATCCGGAACTGCTGACGCTGAAAGCCGCGCGCGTGCTCGGCGGCGCCGACGTCGTGCTGGTCGACGATCTCGTCGATCCGCGCGTCCTCGCCCACGTTCGCCCCGGCGCGCGCATCGTCGAAGTCGGCAAGCGCGGCGGCTGCCGCTCGACGCCGCAGGCCTTCATCGAAAAACTGATGATCCGCCTCGCGCGCCGCGGCACGGTGGTGGCACGCCTGAAGGGCGGCGATCCCTTCGTCTTCGGCCGTGGCGGCGAGGAGGCCGAAACGCTGGCCCGCGCCGGCATCGCCTGCGAAGTCGTCAGCGGCATCACCTCCGGCATCGCGGTGCCGGCGGCGCTGGGCATCCCCGTCACCCACCGCGAGCTGGCGCGCGGCGTCAGCTTCGTCACCGGC
>JAHCLD010000229.1 GCA_026125585.1 Burkholderiales bacterium | reverse complement strand
CAACAAGCTGCCGGAAATCTACCTGCGGCTGCGGCGCTGAGCGGCCCGATGGTTTCCGGCAGCGCCACGCGGGCCGGTACCGAAGCGCTGGCGCGCAACGCCGCCTGCGCGCCGGGACATTACAGCGATTTCCTCAATTGGCACCTGCAACTGTCGTCGCTGGGCATCGGCACCTTTCCCGGCGCGGCGACCGACGCGGTGGATGCGGCGTACGCGGATATCGTCGCGCGCGCGCTGCCCGCCGGCATCAACGTCGTCGATACCGCGGCGCATTACCGCTACGGGCGTTCGGCGCGCGCGGTCGGTGAAGGACTGCGCCGCGCCTTCGCCGCGGGCATCGGGCGGGAGCAGGTGTATGTCGTCGCCAGGGGCGGCTTCCTGCGCTTCGACGAAGGCCCGCCGGACGACCTCGATGCCTGGTTCGAGGCGCGGGTCGCGCGCAAGGGGCTGGGCACGCGCGGTGATCTGACCGGCGTGCACTGCCTGGCGCCGGGATACATCGCGGCGCAGATCGACGGGCTGCGCGAGGCCACGGGACTCGAGACGCTGGATGCCTTCCTGATCGACCAGCCCGAGGTGCATATTCCGCGGCTGGGCAAGGAGGAACTGAACCGCCGGCTGCAGACCGTCTTTGCCGTCTGCGAACAGGCGGTGCGCCAGGGCAAGATCGTCAGTTACGGCCTTTCGACTTTCGATGCGCTGCGGGTGGAAACGGACCACGCGCTGTTCCAGTCGCTGCCGGCGCTGCTCGGCCTCGCGGAACGCGCGGCAGCCCTGGTGCAGCGCGACGACCGGGCGCGCCACCATTTCCGGGTCATCCAGCTGCCCTTCAACCAGGCGATGAACGAAGGTTTCACGCGCTTCAGCCAGGCGACGGGGCAGGGCAACGTCGCTTCGACCCTGCAGGCGGCGCACCAGCTGAAGATTTTCGCGATGGGCAGCCATGGCCTTGCCAAGGGGGCGCTGGCCGCGCAATGCGCGGATGCGGTGCGCGCGGCGATGCCGGATTTTGCCAGCGACGCGCAGCGCGCTCTGCAGTTCAACCGCTCGACGCCGGGTCTCGGCGTGAGCCTGGCCGGGATCAGCACGCCGGATCACCTGGACGACCTGCTGGCCGTCACAGCCCGCCCGCCGCTGGCGCGCGAAGCCTATCTCGCGCTGTACCGCCGTGCCGGCGCCGCGGATTGAGGCGGAGTCCGCGATGCGAGACGGCCATCCGCGCCCGGGTTGACGGAGATCAAGGCCGGCGCTTTCCATGCCGCCGGCGGTTGCGGCAGAATGCCGTTGTTGCTTCATCATTCGAGAGGAGAGTCCGATGGGACACACGCTGGAACAGTTTGCCGCGCAGTGCCACGATTACATCAAGGCCGAGCCCGGCCCGGCCGGCCGCAGGAAAGTCGCCGCGCTGCTGCAGGAAGTGCTGAAGGACAAGGCTTTCATCGACAAGCATGTCGATGCCAACGTCGGCGAGCGCAAGATCCTGTACGAAGACCCGGAGTTCGGTTTCTGCATCCTCGCCCACGATTACAAGGATGCCAAGACCAGCCCGCCGCATGACCACGCCCATTCCTGGGCGATCTACGGCCAGGCGCGCGGCGAGACCCACATGCGCGACTACCAGTTGCTGGAACCGGCGAGCGCCGACAAGCCGGGCAAGGTGAAGGAGACGCGTTCCTACAAGCTGACGCCGGGCATCGCGCACGTCTACAACGAGGGCGACCTGCATTCGCCGAAGCGCGAGGGGCCGACGAGCCTGATCCGCATCGAGGGCACCAACATGACCAAGGTCAAGCGCTTCAAGTACGAGCCGGTCTGACCGCGCTTCCATCCTGCAGAAAAGCGGCCCGCGGGCCGCTTTTCTGTTTGCGGCATGCCGCTACCAGGCGTAGCCGAGGCCGACGAGCAGCCGGGAGTCCGTCGATTTGCGTCCCGGCGCCGGGTTTTCCTCCCAGTCGAGATTCAGCTGCAGCGAGGCATTGATCCTGCCCGCCACCGGCGCGCGCAGCCCCGTGCGCGAACGCAGGATGACGCCGCCGTCGCCGGCCAGCTGCAGAAAACCGTCCTGGTCGTGGAACAGTTCGATCTCCGAATCCCCGAGGCGGTGGGCGGCGCGCAGGCCCCAGCCGAGGGCGGGGTAATCCTCGCTGCCGCCGGCGATGCGTTCGACGGTGACGTAGTCGATGCCGCCGCGCAGGGACAGGCTGCTGCGCTCGCTTTCCACGATCTGCAGGCCGTAGCCGCCGCCGAAGGTGCTGCGCAGGTCCACGTCTTTCGGCCGGTCGTGCTCGAAGGAGCCGCGCAGATAGCGGAACAGCCGTGGATGGATGAACCAGTCGTAGTTGCCGTCGGCGCGCCAGTTCGCCGCGGTTTCGATGCCGGCATCGCGCTGGCGCTCGGCCTTGCCGGCGAGGGTGTAACGGTAATCCTTCGCCCGCGCGGTCATCTCCCCCTCGACATAGAAGCGCTGGCCCGAACTGTTGCCGCGCACGTCGGCTGCCGAGAGGTTGATGCGGCCGCTGTAGGCGATGCCGATGCCGGACTGTTCGGGGCCCGGATTCACATATGCGATGTCGCCGAGCGCGACCGTCCGGCCCGTGTCCGGCAGTTGCACGCCGTCTGTCGCCGGCTGCAGCCGGTCGCTGAAGACGGTGGTGCCGTCGCGCAGCATGAGTTCGACGGATTCCGCGGTCTCGACGGCGGCGACATCCGGCCAGGCGATGTGCACGGTGCCGGCATGCGCCGACTCGAACACCAGTGTGTCGCCGTGCTTGTGCACGACGCGGCCGGACAGGCGGTCGCCGTTGCGGAAGGTCACGACATCGGCGGCGGCAGGCAGGGCGATGAAGAAAACGAGAATTGCGGCATGGAGATTGCGGAGCATCGGTCTCGGGTCCGGGTGGATTGCAGGGCGTGGCTGCGCGCGGTTCCGCGCCGCCATGTCCTGTGCGACACGCCGCGGGGACCCGAGTTCCGGAGACGCGCCGCACCCGGGCGG
>JAHCLD010000228.1 GCA_026125585.1 Burkholderiales bacterium | reverse complement strand
CGGACCGCCGGCGCCGCTGTCCCCGGCGCC
Organism: Burkholderiales bacterium; assembly: GCA_026125585.1. Classification (GTDB taxonomy): domain Bacteria; phylum Pseudomonadota; class Gammaproteobacteria; order Burkholderiales; family SG8-41. The sequence continues at coordinate 2,973 of JAHCLD010000228.1, read as the reverse complement.
GGCCCCGCGGAACGCGCCGGGGTGAAAAGCGGCCGCGTTGGCGCCGGCGCACAGCAGCAGCACCATCTTGACGATGAACGCCGTGTTGCCGACGAGGTCGCCGGCGTGCGCGATGAACATCAGCAATCCGCTGGGCACGATCAGCAGCAGCGCGCCGATGCTCCACGGCAGCACATGCCGCGCCAGCAGCCGCACCGGCAGCGCCTTCGACAGGCCCAGCAGCCGCAGGTCGAGAACGACGATCCCGCCGACCAGCACGACGAAACCGACGATGTGGACGATCTCGACGACCGGATACAGCCACAGGTCGTGGCGCATCGCCACTGCCAGCGGCAACTGCTCGATCGCGGCAAGCGGTGATGCCGGAGAATTCAAGAGCAAACCTTTTTAGCCACAGAGGGCACAGAGGACACAGAGAAAAACACCCATGGGCTACAGCGTGTGGAAATCCACCGTTCTTGCTGTTCTCTGTGCACTCTGTGTCCTCTGTGGCCGGTTTTCGATTTTATTTTATCTGTCCTACCGCAACTCGACGGTCTTGCCGCCGGCGATGATGCGCTCGGCGCGCATCTCGTCGGGCTTCCTGCGGTTCGGGTAGCCGATCACGGTCACCGTCGCGCCCTTCTTGATGGCGTCCGGCGGCAGGCCGCGCGCGGTCATCCGCGAAGGCGGCGCCAGCACGGCATGCCAAGTCTTGTCCGGGGTCGCGAGGCGGATATGGCCATGCGGGTGTTCGTAGCCGGACTCGACGACGGTGCCGGTGAGTTTCAGTTCCCTGCCGTTGTCGTATTCGCTCCAGCCGTGGTGGGCGTGGGCGGGCAGCGCGGCGGCTGCAAAAAAAGCGGTCAGCAATGCGGCTTTGCGGTACATGGCGGACTCCTGAAAAATCGCCGGTGCGGATCGGCGCGCGCGTTTCCGGCGCGCTACTTTATACTCATTCCAACATGAGAGTCACGCGCAGCATCGTCATCGACGAAACCGAATTGGTTGAGCGCTTCATCCACGCGTCCGGCCCCGGCGGCCAGAACGTGAACAAGGTCGCCACCGCGGTCGAGCTGCGCTTCGACCTGCGGCGCTCCCGTGCATTGTCCGACAGCGTGAAGGCCCGTCTGGTTGCACTGGCCGGCCGGCGCGTCTCCGGCGACGGCACGCTGGTGATCGCCGCACAGCGTTTCCGCAGCCAGGCGCGCAACCGCGCCGACGCGCGGGAACGGCTGGCCGCGCTGGTGCGCGCCGCGGCGCTGCCGCCACGGCTGCGACGCCCCACCCGCCCGACGCGGGCGTCGAAAGAACGGCGGCTCGAGGAAAAGCGCCGCACCGGGCAGCGCAAGCGCGAACGGAGCGGCCCGGCCGGGGATTGAGCGGAACGTCCGGAAATCCCCCGATATCCCCGGGATAACAGCGGGTTACGGACGATCCGCGGAAAGCGGCGCCGCGGCAAACCGGGGGCGCGGGCTGATACAATTCGCCGCCCGCGGGAATAAAAACTCCCGTGCGCGCGTTTACCGGCAGATCGTTCGCTCAACCCACGGGAGACCCCTCAATGAAGAAGGCACTGATTGCTGCAATCATCGGCACCTCCACCCTGCTCGCCAGCGGCGCGGCCTCGGCACAGGCCAAACCGGAAGACGTCATCAAGTTCCGCCAGGGCTCCTTCCAGGTCGTCGGCTGGCACATGCGCACCCTGGGCGGCATGGCCAAGGGCCAGATCCCCTACGACCAGGCCGAATTCACGCGCAACGCGGAAATCGTGGCGATGATGAGCACGGTCGTGCCGCATGCCTTCGCGCCCGGTTCCGACAAGGGTGCGCAGACCCGCGCCCGCCCGGAAATCTGGTCGGACGCCGCCGGCTTCAAGAAAGTGATGGACAACTTCCAGGCCGAAGCCACCAAACTGGCTCAGGTCGCGAAAACCGCCGGTGCGGTCGACCAGATCCGCGGCCAGTTCGGCGCGCTCGCCAAATCCTGCGGCGCCTGCCACGACAATTACCGGACGAAGTAAACACTTCCGGCACAATCGAAAAAGCCCGCAATCGCGGGCTTTTTTTACGGTATTTTTCACAACTAGAGGAAGAATTCACTCCGGTACCTTTAGAACGGGACGATTGGAACGTTGGTTATTTCGCCCCAAACGGCACCCCTATTGAGGCTAAGCACAAATGCTTATACGGCCATTTTTGCCGGGGAAAATGGCCTGCCAAGGGCGGAAAACGCTAGGGAGTGTGGAACGATAGCGAGGCGAGAAGTATTTGGGCTCCGTTCCCGTATCACCCGATAAAGAGAGGGAGATTGCGATGGAAAGGAAATCGACTCCGGCACCTTCGATGATGTTGCTGTTCACCATAACATTTACCGGGTGCATGGGTTATGTGCCGGGACAGCAGTCGTATTGGGATGCGCAGGTGCGGGAGATGTGCGCGAAGGATGGTGGAGTGCAAATTTTAGAAAAAGTGATTTTGACAAAACAAGAAGCTACGTCGATGCCGCAAGTTGATGGAAAGATTTCAACAAGGTCAAACGCGAATAGTTTGGGGCGAGATCCCGTCTACTCGGAAGGAAAGATTAGCTATCTTAGAGAGTCCAATCCAAGGGTATCTCGTGAAGAAGTAGCGGTGATACGGCGCGCAGACCAAAAGGTGGTGGCTCGCTGGGTAGAGTATGCGCGAATTGGTGGAGATATGCCGACAGGTTTGGCACACCATTCATCATTACGTTGTCCAGACTCGAAGCAACGCCTCGAAGAATTGCAGCATTTGTTTGTCATACAGTACTAAAGGGGCCAAGCTAAATATAGCTAACTTGGCTCCTTTTAACTAAAAAGCCCGCAATCGCGGGCTTTTTTGTTTTGTCCGATTTCACCGATCCGGAGTCAGAGCCTCACCTTCGGGTTCAAGGTGTAAAGCCCCGTGATCTTCGCTTCGCCCAGCACGTGCCCGGCGATGGCCTTGCGCACGTCGGCGCCGCCGAACCGGC
>JAHCLD010000227.1 GCA_026125585.1 Burkholderiales bacterium | reverse complement strand
GGCGACCGCCAGCACCCAGCGCCCCTGCAGCACGTGCTCGCGCAGCCACTGCGGGCCGGACACATAGGGCAGGCCGCGGTTGAGGATGGCCTCCATCAGCGGATTGCCGCGCGAGACGACGTTGCCGATCACGAATACATCGGGATCGAGGCCGGCCTGCTCCGCCTCGTAGCCGGTGATCAGTTCAATACCCTGCGCTTCGAGCTGGGTGCTCATCGGCGGATAGACGTTGGCGTCGCAGCCGGTGACGGTGTGGCCGGCCGCGCGCGCGATCACGGCGAGTCCGCCCATGAACGTACCGCAGATGCCGAGGATGTGGATGTGCATGATGGGGGCGGAGGATAGCAGAGGATCGCGCGACGGGGATTAAAGGAGGTAATCCGCATCCTCCGTTTTATCAATCGCCGGCTTCCGCCCCCGTTCCGGTCATGTCTTGAACATGAAATACACGGCACCGAGAAGGCACAGGCCGGCGTACAGGTAATTCATCTTCAGACCCTGTCCCATGTAAAAAATTGCAAAGGGCACGAACACCGCCAACGTGATCACTTCCTGCAGGATTTTCAGTTGCCCGAGGCTCAGCGCCGTGTAGCCGATGCGGTTGGCGGGCACCTGCAGCAGGTACTCGAACAGCGCGATACCCCAGGACACGAAGGCCGCGATCCACCACGGCGAGCTGTTGAGGTGCTTCAGGTGGCCGTACCAGGCGAAGGTCATGAACACGTTCGACGCGGTCAGCAACAGCACGGTGATCAGCACGGGCGGCAGCGAAGTCATATCATAAATCCCTGTTTTAAATGATATTTTTCATGCACCCATTCTGACACAAAACATGTCCGGCCCTATAATCGGCAAATGGTTCCAACCTGCCTGGTCACCGGACTGCCCGGCACCGACAAGCAAGGGTTCATCACGGCGCTTGCGGCGGCACGCCCGGACGGCGCGCGCTGGGCGCTGCTCGACAACGACGGCGGCGGCAGCACGCAGGCGCTCGCGCGCGACAGCCTCGCCGGCGAAACCGTCGCCGGCTGCGCCTGCTGCACCGGCCAGGTCGCGCTGCAGACCGGCCTCGTCCGGCTGCTGCGCCGCGCGCGCCCGCAACTGCTGATCATCGCCGCCGACGGCGCCGCGGAACCGGAGGCGCTTGAACAGGCGCTGCGCCGGACGGAACCCGCGGGCATCATTGCGGTGGCGCGGCGGTTCTGCGTGGCGCCACCGCAATGGCTCGCAGCCTTGCCGGCAACGGCCCGCGAACGCCTGCAGCGGCAGATGGCCGCCGCCGATGCCGTGGTCGCCGCAACGGCGGCGGGCGCGGAACAATTGCGCGCGGCCGGTGTTGCCCACGCGGTCAACGCCGCCGAGGCGGTGCGCCGCGTCGTTCCGGGCGTGCCCGCATGAACACGCAGCCCGCATCGCCCCACCGCATCGTCATCGTCGGCGGCGGCGCCGGCGGCCTCGAACTGGCGACACGGCTGGGCGATCGCCTCGGCCGCCGCGGCCGCGCGCAGATCACGCTGGTCGACCGTTCGCGCATCCACCTGTGGAAACCGCTGCTGCACGAAGTCGCCGCCGGCAGCATGGACGTCGACCGGCACATGCTCGACTACCTCGCGCAGGCGCGCTGGCACCACTTCCGCTTCCAGCTCGGCACGATGGACGGGCTCGACCGCGCGCGCCGCGTCGTGCGCATCGCGCCGACGCACGACGCCGAGGGCCGGCTGCTGATCGGCGGGCGCGAGCTTTCCTACGACGCGCTGGTCATCGCCACCGGCAGCCGCACCAACGATTTCGGCACGCCGGGCGCGAAGGAGCACGCGATCAGCCTCGACACGGCGGCGCAGGCCGAGCGTTTCCACGACCGGCTGATCAGCGCCTGCATCCGCGCCAACGCGCAGGCCGGGCCGCTGCGGCCGGAACAGCTGCACGTCGCGATCATCGGCGCCGGCGCCACCGGCGTCGAACTCGCCGCGGAGCTGCATCACACGACGCGCGAACTCGTCGCCTACGGCCTGGAAAAAATCGATCCCGGCCGCGACATCCGCATCACGCTGATCGAGGCCGGCCCGCGCGTGCTGCCGGCGCTGCCCGAGCGGCTGTCGACATCCACCGGGAAACTGCTGACCTCGCTGGACGTGCAGGTGCTGACCGGCGCGCGCGTCACCGCGGTCGAAGCCGACGGCGTGCAACTCGCCGACGGCCGCAAAATCCCCGCCGAGCTGACAGTGTGGGCCGCCGGCATCAAGGCCGCGGATTTCCTGAAGGATCTCGCCGGCCTGGAAACCAACCGGCTGAACCAGCTCGTCGTGACGCCGGCGCTGCAGACCACGCGCGATCCCGACGTCTTCGCGCTGGGCGACTGCGCGGCCTGCCCCTGGCCCGGACGCGAACATAATGTGCCGCCGCGCGCGCAGGCCGCACACCAGCAGGCCACGCGCATGGCCGGCAATCTCGAGCGCCGGCTCGCCGGCAGGCCGTTGCGGCCTTTCGTCTACCGCGACTTCGGTTCGCTGGTGTCGCTGGGCCAGTACTCGACGGTCGGCAGCCTGATGGGCGCGCTGATCGGCGGCAGCCTGTTCATCGAAGGCCTGTTCGCGCGCTTCATGTACGTGTCGCTGTACCGCATGCACCTCCATGCGCTGCACGGCTTCGCGAAGGTGTTTTTCGATTCGCTGGCGCGGATGATCACGCGGCGCACCGAGCCTCGCGTGAAGTTACACTAAAATATCGTTTAAAAATCAAATACTTATAAAAATATATCGGTGCTGCCCGCCGAGCGCGACCCGGGTTGCGGCGCGTTGTCGCTGGCGCGGTAGGTGAATACCGCGGAGAACTTGGTCTGCGCACTGCGGTTGCGGCCCGCGGCATGGAACAGCCGGCAGTGGAAAAACAGCACGTCGCCCGGCCCGAGTTCGGCGGCGATCTGCGTGCGCAGCAGCGCCGCGTTTTCCGCGGCATCGGTGCGCAGGAACTGCGCCGCGTCGAGCCGCGCTGCGTCGAAATCCATGGCATGCGATCCAGGCAGCAGCAGCAGGCAGCCGTTGTCGGCGCGCTCCTCGCCCAGCGCGAACCAGACCGACACCAGCTCCGGGCGCGCGTACGACCAGTAGCGGATGTCGCGGTGCCAACTGGTCAGACTGCTATGTGCGGGATCTTTGGTCATCAC
>JAHCLD010000226.1 GCA_026125585.1 Burkholderiales bacterium | reverse complement strand
GGAAATCGTTACCGAGCCCGACATGCGCTCGGCGGAGGAGGCGGTGGCCTATGCGAAGGCGCTGCACACGCTGGTGCGCTGGATCGACGTCTGCGACGGTAACATGCAGGAAGGCTCCTTCCGCTGCGACGCGAACGTGTCGGTGCGCCCCGCCGGCAGCGACAAGCTGGGCACGCGCCGCGAAATCAAGAACCTGAACAGTTTCCGTTTCCTGCAGCAGGCGATCGAATACGAAGTGCGCTGGCAGATCGGCGAACTGGAGGACGGCCGCGCGATCCAGCAGGCGACCGTGCTGTTCGATCCGGACACCGGCGAAACCCGGATGATGCGCACCAAGGAAGACGCGCACGACTACCGTTATTTTCCGGATCCCGACCTGCTGCCGCTGGAAGTCACCGCGGAGCGCCTGGCCGCGGTGCGCGATGCGATGCCGGTGCTGCCGCAACTGCGGCGCGAGCAATTTTGCGCGCAGTACGGATTGACGCCCTATGACGCCGGCCTGCTGACCGCGAGCCGCGAGCTCGCCGACTATTTCAGCGCGGTCGCGGGCGGCGCCGACGCCAGGACCGGCAAGCTGTGCGCCAACTGGATCAACGGCGCCTTGAGCGCGCGCCTGAACGAGGAGGCGCTGGACATCGGCCAAAGCCGTGTCACGGCGGGGCAGCTGCGCGGCCTGGTCGACCGCATTGCCGACGGCACCCTTTCCGGCAAGATGGCCAGGGACGTGTTCGACGCGATGTGGGCGGGCGAGGGCGATGCCGACGCCATCATTGCGGCGAAGGGGCTGCAGCAGATTTCGGACGGCGGCGAGATCGAAAAAATCGTCGATCAGGTGCTGGCCGCGAATGCACCGCAGGTCGCCGATTTCAGGGCCGGCAAGGAGAAGGCCTTCAATTCGCTGGTGGGGCAGGTCATGAAAGCCAGCCGCGGCAAGGCCAATCCGCAGCAGGTCAACGAGATCCTGCGGCGCAGGCTGGCCGGCTGATCCGGACGGCGCCTATTTTTTCGCGCCCGCCCCGGTCTCCGCCGGCGCGGCGGTCGGGCCGCCCTTGAGTTCGATGAAGCGCGCCTTCTGCTGCGCGTAGCTCGCGGTGATCCGCTCCTTGTCATGCTCCCGGTCGACGATGCGCGCCTTCAGGCGCTCCTCTTCCGCCGCCGCGTTGCTCAGGTCGTCCTTGACGTTGTCCGGAATCTTGCCGCGTTTTTCAAAGTTGGCGTAACGGGCTTTCTGGGAAGCATGAGCGTCGCTGGCGCTTTTCAGCGAGGCCTTCAGCTGCTGGATCTGCAGATCGACCACCTGCAGTTCGCGGTCGCGCCGCACATCGATTTCCTTGGCCGCGGTATAGGTGTTGATCAGCGCGCTGTCCTGCCGGCGCTGCTCGGCGATGCGGCGGTTCTCCTCCGCCTTGAGCGCCGCCTTTTTCCGTTCATCCTCCTTCAGGCGCGCGGCCTCCTCGGCGGACACCGTGGTCTCGCGGGTGATGCCGCGGCGGTCCAGCGTCTTGGTTTCGTTCTGCTGGAATTCCGGCGGCACGCGGTCGCCGCAGCCGATGACCTTGCCCGACTTGTCCTTCCAGCAGACGATTTTCTGGGCCGCGGCCGGCATGGCCAGCAGCGCCGCCGCCAGCGTCGCGGCGGTCATGGATATCAGGGGCAGGCGTTCAGGCATTGCTCACTCCGTACTGTTTGCGGTAGGCGGCGACCGCGGCCAGCTGCGGTCCCATGCCCTGCTCGTTTCCGAGATACCCGATCAGGTCGTCCAGCGTCGCGATGCTGATGACCGGGATGTCGTACAGCTTTCCGACCTCCTGGGTGGCGGACAGTTCCGTGGCGCCCCGCTCCATGCGGTCGAGGGCGATCAGCACCCCGGCCGGCATCGCGCCGGAGGCGCAGATCAGGCCGACCGATTCCCGCACCGAGGTTCCCGCGGAAATCACGTCGTCGACGATCAGCGCGCGCCCCGCAAGGGCCGCGCCGACCACGCTGCCGCCTTCGCCGTGATCCTTGACCTCCTTGCGGTTGTAGCTGAACGCCACGTTGCGCCCGGTGTCCGCCAGCGCGATCGCCACCGCGGCGACCAGCGGGATGCCCTTGTAGGCCGGGCCGAACAGCATGTCGAAGGGAACGTCCGCCGCCGAAATCGCTTTCGCGTAGAATCGGGCGAGTTCGCGCAGCGAGTTGCCGTCGCAGAACAGTCCCGCGTTGAAAAAATACGGCGACAGGCGCCCGGCCTTGGTCTTGAATTCGCCGAACAGCAGAACCCTGGTGTCTATGGCGAAACGGATGAATTCCTGCCGGAAGCTGTCGGCCATGTTGAAGTGTGCGCCGGCGTGCCCGCGGCGGAGAAATTTGGGAAACGCAGGCGGTGGCACGGTTCCGCCGGATCGAAAACGATGAAAATTATAACCCTGAATCTCAACGGCATCCGGTCGGCGGCCCGCAAGGGTTTCCTGGAATGGCTGCCGCGCCAGCGCGCCGACGTGATCTGCGTCCAGGAGATCAAGGCGCAGGCCGCCGACATGACGGCGGACCTGCTGGCGCCCGCCGGTTATCACGGCCATTTCCATTACGCCGAAAAGAAGGGCTACAGCGGCGTCGGCATCTATTCGAAGGCCGCGCCCGGCCGGGTGGCTGCCGGCTTCGGCGTCGCCGAATTCGATGACGAGGGGCGGTACCTGCGCGCCGATTTCGGCGGGCTGTCGGTGATTTCGCTGTACCTGCCGTCGGGCTCCAGCGGCGAGCACCGCCAGGCTTCCAAATTCCGGTTCCTCGACGCCTTTCTTCCGCATCTGCGGAAGCTGCGCAAGGGCGGGCGCGAGGTGGTGCTCTGCGGCGACTGGAACATCGCGCACCGGGAGATCGATCTGAAAAACTGGAAAGGAAACCTGAAGAATTCGGGATTCCTGCCGGAAGAGCGCGCCTGGATGACCCGGATATTCGACGAACTCGGCTGGGTCGACGTCTACCGCCGCCTGCACCCGGAGGCGACCGATGCCTCGTACACCTGGTGGTCGAACCGCGGCCAGGCGCGCGCCAAGAACGTCGGCTGGCGCATCGATTACCAGATCGCCACGCCGGGCATCGCCGGTCGCGCGAAGGGCGCTGCGATCTACAAGGACGAATGGTTTTCGGACCACGCCCCGCTGACCATCCAGTACGACGGGAAGCTCGCT
>JAHCLD010000225.1 GCA_026125585.1 Burkholderiales bacterium | reverse complement strand
ACACCACGCGCCCCGCAGGCCGTGCCGCGAGGCCGGCCGCCTCCGGGCACATTCCGCTGGGCCGTTACGGCGAGTCCGGTGAAATCGCCGCGACCGTGCGTTTCCTCTGCGGCGCCGGCGGCGGTTTCATCACCGGCCAGATCATCCACGTCAACGGCGGTCAGTGGATGTTTTAAAAAAATCGTTTAAAAACAAATACTTATGAAGGATGCCGCGCATGGCCGCAAAACTGCCTGAACGTTTCCCCGCAATCCCGCCGGAACAATGGACGGAAGCGCAGAAAAAAGTCGCGGCAACCATCGCCTCCGGCCCGCGCGGCGAACTGCGCGGCCCCTTCCTCGCGCTGCTGCGCAGCCCCGGCCTCGCGCAGACCGTGCAACAGGTCGGCGAATACCTGCGCTTCCAGTGCCCGCTCGACCGCCGCATCGCCGAGATGGCGACGCTGATGGCGGCGCGCCACTGGACGCAGCAGTACGAATGGCAGTCGCATTACAAACACGCGATGAAGGCGGGGCTGAGCCCGGCGGTCGCCGGGGCCATCGCCGAAGGACGCCGCCCGTCCGGCATGGCGGCCGACGAGGAGGCGCTGCACGACCTGCTGACCGAAGTGCTGCACAACAAAAGCGCCTGCGACGCCACCTATGCGCGCGCGGTCGCGGCCTTCGGCGAGCAGGGCGTAATCGAACTGATCGCGGTGGCCGGCTACTACGCGATGCTGGCGATGATCCTCAATGTCGGACGCAAGGCGCTGCCGGCGGGACAGGAGCCGATGCTGCCCTGGTTTCCGCATTGAGAACGCACGCCGCGGCACCTGCCCGGGCATTCGCGGAAGCGGCGGGAGTATAGTAGCGGCGGCGACCGGACGCAGAATGAACGGGCGGCGCCGGGCGGAAGGAGGACCGTGCAATGACTGTCGCATCATCGACCGCGCGTGAAGCACCCGCGGTCATCCAGGGCCGCGTCGGCGGCATCGAAATCATCCCGCTGCCCGGCGCGATGGGCGCGGAAATCCGCGGGCTCGACCTGCGCCGGCTCGATGACGACGGATTCGGCATCCTGCATCGCGCCTACCTCGACCACCTGCTGGTGCTGGTGCGCGGACAGCGGCTCTCCGACGGCGACATGGTGGCGGTGGCGCGGCGCTTCGGCGAATTCGAGCTGCCGCCGGTCACCGCTGAACAAGTCGCGCACCACACGGAGCATCCGGAAATCACCGTGGTGTCGAACGTCAGGGTCGACGGCGCGCCGATCGGCGAGCTCGGCGACGGCGAAGTGATCTGGCACAGCGACTATTCCTTCCGCCCGGTCATCGCCGGCATGCGCATGCTGCACGCGCTGGAGGTGCCGCCGGAGGGCGAAGGCGCGAACACCGAATTCCGCAACATGTATGCCGCCTGGGACACGCTGCCGGAGTCCCTGAAAAAACGCGTGCTCGGCGCCACGATCAAGCACGACACCGCCTACGACACCAACCGCAGGCTGCGCCGCGGCGCGGTCGCCGTCGACGATCCGCGGCTTGGCGACGGGCCCGACCACCCGATCGTGTCCACGCATCCGGACACCGGCTGCAACAGCCTGTTCCTCGGCCGCCGGCCGCGGCATGCCATCAACGGCTGCGCGCTCGAGGAATCGGAAGCGCTGCTCGACGCGCTGTGGGCGCATGCCACCGCCCCGGACCTCGGTTACACGCATATCTGGCGCGAAGGCGACGTCGTGCTCTGGGACAACCGCTGCACGATCCACCGCCGCGGCGCCTTCAACCCCGCCGCGCGGCGCGTCATGCACGCGACCCAGGTCAGGGGCCACCGGCCCTTCGAGGCGGCGGATGCCGCGACACGGCCGCCGCATCCGCGCGGGCGGCGCCAACACTGAACGCTCACCGGAAAACGCAGCGATGAAAGCGACGATACTCCACGGCGGCAGCGACCTGCGTTACGAAACCGTCCCCGACCCGGCGCCCGGTCCCCGCGACGCCGTGGTGCGGGTGCACGCCTGCTCGATCTGCGGCTCGGACCTGCACGCCTTCCACGGCAAGCATCCGCGGCTGACCTTCCCGCGCATCCTCGGCCACGAGTTCGCCGGCGAGATCGTCGCGCTGGGCAGCGGGCTGCGCGGCTTCCATGTCGGCCAGCGCGTCTGCTGCGACATCGATTTCGCCTGCGGCGAATGCGGTCCCTGCCGCGCCGGCCGCGGCAACATCTGCGAGAAACTGCGCACGATGGGCTTCGACCGCGACGGCGCCTACGCCGAGTACGCGCTGGTGCCCGACTTCAACCTGCATCCGCTGCCCGACAACGTCAGCTACGACCAGGCCTCCGTGGTGCAGGTGCTCGGCATCAGCTACCACGCGGTCGCGCACCGCGTGCTGCCGAAGCCCGGCGAGAAGATCGCCGTCATCGGCGCCGGACCGATCGGCCTCGGCGCGGCGCTGATCGCGCAGCTCGCCGGCGCCGAGGTCACGATCACCGACGTCCTCGACTACCGCCTCGACAAGGCGCGCGAGCTGGGCATCGCCGGCTCGATCAACGCGCGCGACGCCGACATGCGTGCCCGCGCGCTGGAACTGACCGGCGGCGCCGGCTTCGACAAGGTCGTCGAATGCGTCGGCGGCCTGCAGGAACGGACCGTCACCGACGCCGTGAGCATGGTCAAGCGCGGCGGCCAGATCACCGTGGTCGGCACCTTCCCGGAAAACAGGGCGACGATCCCGATCGCCTACATCAAGGACCGCGAAATCGATCTCAATTTCTCGCGCGGCAACTTCCAGGCCTTCAAGCCCTGCCTCGAACTCGTCGGCAGCGGCAGGATCGATCCGGAGCGCTACATCAGCCACCGCTTCCCGCTGAACCGCGCCGAGGACGCGCTGAAGCTGCTGGAGGCGCGCAACGTCGAGGCGCACAAGATCGTGCTGCATCCGCAGGAAGCGGGATAAAGCGGAGACAAACGCGGGAATAAGCGCGGGGATGAACGCGGAGATGAACGCGAAAGGATGAAAGATTCAACGGTCCGCGACCCGCCGGCAAGAGCGGGCGCGGGCCACCCAACCAGGAGGAGCATCATGCAGAACAGGCAATCCGTCGTCGCCGGCATCTTCTGTGCGCTGCTGGCATGGAACGGCGCGGCACAGGCGCAGGCGAAGTACCCCGTCAAACCGGTCCGCGTGCTGATTCCCTTTCCCGCGGCCGGTGCATCCGACACCATCGGCCGCTCGCTGGCCGACCAG
>JAHCLD010000224.1 GCA_026125585.1 Burkholderiales bacterium | reverse complement strand
AATGCACCGCGTTGACCTGCAGCTGGTGCTTGCCGAGCACGCCGTCGCCCATGACGATGACCTGGTACTGGTCGTGATCGTGGAAATGGGACTTGATCACGCGCCCCGGCGTGCCCTCGACCAGGAAAGCCTGCGCGCTTGCCGGATTGTTCTCGTCAGGATCGATGAAACCGGTCCGCCATGCGGTGCCGGTGGGCACCTGGCGTTCCTTGCGAAAAGCTTTGACGTCGTCGAAGGCGGCGATCTGCGGCATGGCGTGCTCCCTGCATCGGTGTGAGTTGCACAGGCCCCGATTATAGGCGCGGGCGCCGCCACGGCGCCCGCGATGCAACAGCATATGGAACGCGCCCCGCCAGCGGGCCGCGATCAGCCCATCTTCGGCGGGAAATGCTGGTACCAGAAACCATAGGCCCAGCAGGCCGCGCAGAAGGAGAAGGCCCATTCCATCGTCGAGAACAGCAGCAGCGCCGTGGCCGGCACCATCCACAGACCGCTGCCCGACAGGTAGAGCACGATCGCGATCGTGCTGACCACGAACAGCACCTTGTTGGCGAACATCTTGGCGCCGGCGTTTTCCTTCTTGCCGCCCCACTGCCTGGTTTCGGCCACCTTCTTCCACAGCAGGTGCGACGGACAGCGGTGGTGGCCGAAGAAGCCGCGCACAAAGCCCTGGACCACCAGCAGCAGCATCGCCCACGGAAAACCGGCCAGCGCGACCGCGCAGACCACAAAAGTGATGAAGGCCTCCCAACGGGTCACGTTGGACCAGACCTGCGGAACATCAAAACGCAACATGGTTTGCCTCTTTGATTATCAATAAGAAAACTGCCACGCATCCATTGCCCGCGAACCGCGCCTGCGACCCTGGGCGCCCATATATCAGAAAATACTTATGGTCCGATTCACAGGTTTCAAGCCTGCCGCACCGTCCGGTGGCCCAGCGCATTCACCGGAATTTTCAGATAGGAAATCCCGTTGTCGTCCGGCGGCGGCAGCCGCCCGCCGCGCACGTTGACCTGGATTGACGGCAGGATCAGCACCGGCATGTCCAGCGTCGCATCACGCGCCTCGCGCATGCGCACGAACTCGTCCTCGCCGATGCCGTCGCGCACGTGGATGTTGGAAGCCCGCTGCGCGGCCACCGTGGTCTGCCACTGCGCAGAACGCGCGGCCGGCGGATAGTCGTGGCAAACGTAGATCGCGGTGTCCGGCGGCAATTCGAGCAGGCGGCGTATCGAACGGTAGAGCCGGCGCGCGTCCCCGCCGGGAAAATCGGCGCGCGCGCTGCCGACATCGGGCATGAACAGCGTGTCGCCGACAAACACCGCGTTCCCGACCCGGTAAGCCATGTCGGCCGGCGTATGGCCGGGCACCGGCAGGGCTTGCACTTCCAGTTCGCCGATGCGGAAAATCTCGCCATCGCCGAACAGATGGTCAAACTGACTGCCGTCCGGCAGGAACGCACGCTCCATGTTGAACAGCTCGCGGAACACCGCCTGCACTTCGCGGATGCGCCCGCCGATGGCGACGCGTCCGCCGAGCTGCTTCTGGATGTGGCGCGCGCCGGACAGGTGATCGGCATGCGCATGCGTTTCCAGCACCCAGTCGACCTGCAGCCCCTGCTGCCGGACATGATCGACGACACGGTCGGCCGATGCCGTCGAGGTCCGTCCCGACCGGAAATCGTAATCCAGCACCGGATCGATCACCACGGCGCGGGCGGTCGCGGGATCCGCGACGACATAGGTCACGGTGGATGTCTGCGGATCGAAAAAGGCCTGGATGTTCGGATTCATGTGCCGCGTTTCCCGGAGAACAATCTATTTCCAAACATTATATTTTCATATATATTAATGTCAACTGATATTCAGGGATCACGAAGCCATGAAGCCGCAAAAGCCGGTGATCGAAACCGAAGTGCTGCGCAGAAAGGCCGATGAGGCCGTGGCCGCCCTCAAGCTGCTGGCCAACCGGGAACGCCTGCTGCTGCTCTGCCAGATCGCAAAAGGCCGCAGCTGCGTCAGCGAACTCGAGGCCCAGCTCGACATCCGCCAGCCGACCCTGTCCCAGCAGCTGGGCGTGCTGCGGCGTGACGGGGTCGTCGACACCGAACGCGACGGCAAAAACATCTACTACAGCATCCGCGACCCGCGGATGCTGGAAATACTTGAAACGTTGTACCGGATTTACTGTCCACAAAAGCAGGACAAACAACGACACCGGCCGGCCGCAGCCCCCTGAATCCGCAGCCACCGCCGGCCGGCACACCGCGGAACATCCGATGCCCCACAACCTCTCGACCTGGCTTGCCGTGCTGACCACGGTGGCGATGCTGCTGATCTACGAAACCGCGCAGTTCCTCATGAGCCGGCGCAACCCCGCCGCCGTCTCCCGCACCGCCCATGCGCGGCTGCGCGAACTGTGGTTCCTCTCGGTATCGCGGCAGCCGGGCTCGGAAATCCTCGCGGTGCAGGCACTGCGCAACTCGCTGATGTCGGCCGCCATGCTCGCCTCGACCGCGGTCCTCGGCCTGATGGGCACCGTGACGCTGGCGGCGCCTTCGCTGAACGCGACCTTCGGCGCGGCCGCCACCGGCATCCCGCAACTGACGCCGCGCATGACGCTGGAACTGGTGCTGATGGTGCTGCTGTTCGCCTCGCTGGTGGCCTCGGCGATGGCCATCCGCTACTACAACCACGTCAGCTTCATCGGTTCCATCCCCGTCGGCTCGCCCGAACGCGAACAGTGGCAGCACACGGGCACGATCTATGTGCGGCGTGCCGGCGTCATGTACAGCTGGGCGCTGCGCCACCTGATCCTCGTCGCCCCGGTGCTGGCGAGCCTGCTGCATCCCTTCGCCGGCCCGCCCGCCTCCGCCGCCGTGGTGGCCCTGCTCTACGCCTTCGACCGCTTCGAGCGGAAGTGACGCCTGCGGCCCGGCGGCGTTCAGGCCAGGCTGCAGAACAGCAGCACCATGTACTCTCCGCCGCCGGGCTCAGCACCGCGCACGCCCAAGACCGCCAGCCATATCGATAGCTGCAAGCCACAGCAGCAGCATGCACGCATAGGACCCGCCCCCCAAGCTGCGACGGTCTGCAGAAGACCATGAATGGTCGGCTCAGGGCAACAAAATAATGATCATCCTTTATTCACCAAACACGACGATACTGTGGTTCAAAATATGATTACATGCCCGCAGCCTTCAGATATTTGGGCCATTTTGAAATGTCCTTTTCCAGAAATTGCGCAAACTGGGAAGGCGA
>JAHCLD010000223.1 GCA_026125585.1 Burkholderiales bacterium | reverse complement strand
GGCTTCGGCGAGCGCGCCGGTCACCGCGCCGTGGAGGCTGCCGGGCGCGGCCGTCACGGCGGCATCGAGCCGCCGGACGAGGGTACGCAGCACTGCGCCGGGCATGGGTTACCGGCTTTCCGCGACGAGGGCGACGTTCATCACCGTGTCGCTGTTGAGAACCGCCTTCAGCACCATGTCGCGCGCGGCCTCGATCTGCTCCTGGCAGATTTTTTCCGCGGTCGCGCCGTCGCTGCGGACCAGCGCGCGCACCAGGCTGCGATGCTCGTGCTGCATTTCCCGGGTGCGGTCGCGGAACCCCAGGCCCAGATGCAGCAGCCGGGTCATTTCGTCGAGCAGCTGGGCAATGGCGTGGGCCAGCCGGGCATTGCCCGAAGCCTGCGCGATGGCGACATGGAATGCCTTGTTCGCCTCGAGGAAGCGGGCGGTGCTTTTCGGTTCGCCGGACTGATAGCCGGCGCGGCAGATTTCGTCGAGCACCCGCAGCCGCTTGGCGTCGACCCGTCCGGCGGCGAGCCGGGCCGCGCGCGGCTCCAGCAGCAGGCGCAGCTCGAACACGTCCTGGATGTCCTTCAGGGTGACCGGCGTCACCATGTAGCCGCGGCGCGGCATCGCGCGGACCAGGCCGTCGTGGGCGAGCCGGGACAGGGCCATGCGCACCGGCGCCTTGCCGAGCCTGTACTGCACGCAGAGCTGCGCTTCGGAGACCTCGGCGCCCGGCTGGATCAGGCAGCAGATGATGTCGTGCTTGACGCGTTCGTAGGCGCGTTCGCTGAGCAGCGGGATGGTTTTGCCGGTGGAAGCATTCATGCTGCTGAAATCCTAGGAAACCTCATCTGACATGTCAACGATGACCGGCCGATTGATGTTTGTCGTGCCCCGGCGCGGTGCGCAGACCGCATCGTGAGCGCGCGGCTTGCACCATTGCGGCGCAGTCCACACAATGCGGTGTGTTTTTCCGGCAAATTTCCCTCTGCAGAGTGTTTCCGTGACCGGTGCAGCCACGATGCCCGGTCCGTGGACGGTCGTCGCCGTCGCGACCTTCGCGCAGATGGTGGTCGCGATGTCGAACATCCTGCTGCCGACGATCGCGCCCAAGCTGGCGGAGGCGCTGGGCGTCAGCCCGATCCTGATCGGCTACCAGGTCAGCCTGACTTTCGGCGTGGCGACGCTGTCGACGATGTTCGGCGGCAAGGCGGTGCTGCGCTATGGCGCGGCGCGCACCACCCAGCTGGCGGTGCTGTGCTGCGGCGCCGGGCTTGTGCTGTTCGCGTTTCCGCACGTCGCGGCCATCGCGCTCGGTTCCGCGCTGGTCGGCACCGGCATGGGCCTGATCAATCCGGCGGCGGCGCACCTTCTGGTGGCCTACACGCCGCCGCAGCGGCGCAACATCATGTTCTCGATCAAGCAGACCGGCGTGCCGGTCGGCGGCGTGATCACCGCGCTGACGGCGCCGGCCATCGCCGTGCATTTCGGGTTCCGCTGGTCGCTGCTGATGGTCGGCGTGATGATCCTGGCGCTGGTGCTGGCGATGCAGCGCTATCGCCCGGCCTGGGATGCCGACCGCGGCGGGAAGCCCCACGGGAGCGGGGCGGCCTTCGGCGGCGTGCCGCTGGTCTGGGGGCAGGCCGACCTGCGCTGGATTTCGCTGACGGCGATGATCTTTTCGGCGATTCAGCGCGTGGTGCTGAGTTTCACCGTGATTTACCTGGTGGCCGAGGGGCGTTTCGGCCTGGTCGAGGCCGGGGTCATGCTGTCGGTGGTGCAGGTCGGCGGCTCGGCCTCGCGCATCTGCTGGGGCTGGCTGGCCGACCGGCTCGGCAGCAGCCTGCAGGTGCTGATGATCATCTGTGGCATCACCGCCACCTCGACCCTGCTGCTGGCGCTGTTCGATCCGGAGTGGAACAGGTTTCTGGTCTACATCCTGTTTTTCGTGATCGGCACGGCCGCGGTGGGCTGGAACGGGGTGTTCCATGCGGAGGCCGCGCGGCTCAGCCCCCCGGGCATGGCCAGCGTGGTGGCGGCGGGCACCACGTTTTTCGTGTTCGCCGGCGTGCTGATCGGCCCCGCGGCATTCGCCGCGGCCCACGGCGGCATCGGCAGCTACAGCAGCACCTTCCTGCTGGTGACGGCTTCCGCGATGGTCGCCTTCGGCCTGCTGCTGATGGCGCAACGCGCCGCGCGCAGGAGCCGATGACCGCGTCAGCGCCTTCCATCGTCGTGGTGGTGCTGGCGACCACCGCGGCGCAGATCGCCTCGGCGATGGGCATCGCGATCTTTCCGGTGCTGGCGCCGCAGCTCGCGCGCATGCTCGACGTCGACGCTTCGGCGGTGGGTTACCTGATGAGCATCCTGTTCGGTGCCGCGATGCTCGCTTCGGGCGCCGTCGGCACGGTGGTGCTGCGCTGGGGCGCCTGCCGCGCGATGCAGTGGTCGCTGTGGATCTGCGCGGCGGGCATGATCGCGGGGCTGGCCGGCGAACTGTGGCTGATGCCGGTGGCGGCGGTATGCAGCGGCATCAGCACCGCGCTGGCTGCCGCGGGCGCGGCGCACCTGCTGTACCGCTTCGGACCGCCGCAGCGCCGCAACCTGATATTTTCGATCAAGCAGACCGGCGTGCCGCTGGGCTGGGCGGCGATGGCGCTGCTGGCGCCAGTGCTGACCGTGGCCTTCAGCTGGCGGGTGCCGATGCTTGTGGTGCTGGCGTATTCGGTGGCGGGCGCGCTGCTGCTGGGGCGCTGGCGCCGCCACTGGGACGATGATCGCGATCCGGGTGCGGCATCGCGCACGAACCTGCTCACGGGCGTCGGCGTGTTGTGGCGCTATCCGGTGCTGCGTTACCTGGCGATGGCCGGATTCTTTTTTTCCTTCGTGCAGCTGTGCCTCGGCACCTTCACGGTGAACCTGCTGGTGCAGGAAGCCGGATACGGACTCGTCGCCGCCGGCGCGATGCTGTCGCTGGTGCAGGTGTCCGGCATGGCCGGACGGCTGGCCTTCGGCTGGATCGCCGATCGCAGCGGCAGGGCGATCGCGGTGCTGGTGCTGACCAGCCTGGCCGCCGCGCTGGGCTGCGTGGCCAGCCTGCTGATCGCGGACCGGCCGCCGGTGGCGGCGCTGGCGGTGTTTTATGCGCTGTTCGGGATCGTGGCCTACGGCTGGAACGGCGTGATGCATGCGCAGATCGCGCGGCTCAGTCCCGGCGGCATGGTCAGCGTGGCGACCGGCGGCCTGATGATCTGGGTGTTCGGCGGCATCCTCGCCGGCCCCGCGCTGTTCGCCGCGGCCTACCGCGGCATCGGCAGCTACACCAGCACCTTCGTGCTGCTCGCCGCAGTGGCGCT
>JAHCLD010000222.1 GCA_026125585.1 Burkholderiales bacterium | reverse complement strand
CGCCCTCGCCGCGCACGCCCTCGGTGATCAGCACGCCGGCGCCGGCGACACCGGTCGGGTGGAACTGCCAGAACTCCATGTCCTCCAGCGGGATGCCGGCGCGCGCCGCCATGCCGAGGCCGTCGCCGGTGTTGATGAAGGCATTGGTGCTGGCCGCGTAGATGCGCCCCGCGCCGCCGGTGGCGAGCAGCGTCGCCTTCGCGTGCAGGATGCAGACTTCGCCGGTCTCCATCTCCATCGCCACCACGCCGAGCACGTCGCCGGCCTGGTTGCGGACCAGGTCGAGCGCCATCCACTCGACGAAGAACTGGGTCTTCTCGCGCACGTTGCGCTGGTAGAGCGTGTGCAGCATCGCGTGGCCGGTGCGGTCGGCCGCGGCGCAGGCGCGCTTGACCGCGCGCTCGCCGTAGTTGCTGGTATGGCCGCCGAAGGGACGCTGGTAGATCTTGCCGTTGTCGAGGCGATCGAAGGGCATGCCGTAGTGCTCGAGCTCGATCACCGCCTCGTTGGCCTTGCGGCACATGAACTCGATCGCGTCCTGGTCGCCGAGGTAGTCGGAGCCCTTGACCGTGTCGTACATGTGCCAGTGCCAGTTGTCCGGCTCCTCGTTGCCGAGCGAGGCCGACACCCCGCCCTGCGCCGCCACCGTGTGCGAGCGCGTCGGGAACACCTTGGACAGCACGGCCACCCGCAGGTTGGCCTCCGCCAGCTGCAGCGCCGCGCGCAGGCCCGAACCGCCCGCGCCGACGACCACCGCGTCAAATTGTCTTGTCGTGATTGCCATTGCCTATTTGCCCCACAGAATCTGCACTGCCCATGCGCCGTAGGCGATCAGGGCGAGGATCACCACCACATACAGGGTCAGCCGCAGGCCGGCGTCCTTGATGTAGTCCATGAAAATGTTGCGCACGCCGACCCAGGCATGGAACAGCAGCGCGACGAGGAACAGCACCGTCGCGTAGCGCATGAGGTCCATCTGCCACAGCGCCTTCCAGTGCCAATAGTCGAGTTTCGGCAGCATCACCAGCGCCATCAGCACCAGCAGCGTGTAGGCGATCATCACCACCGCGGTCACGCGCTGCGCGAGCCAGTCGCGCAGGCCGTAATGCGCCCCTACCACCTGGCTGTTCACCATAAGGCCACCCCCACCGCCAGCGTCAGCGCGATGCCCCCGGCCAGCACGATCATGCTGGTCAGGCGCGCGGTTTCCAGCTCGACGCCCACATGCAGGTCGAGAAACAGGTGGCGAAAGCCGGCCAGCAGGTGGTGCAGATAGCCCCACAGCAGGCCGAGCAGCACGATTTTCACCAGCGGATTCGCCATCACCGACTGGAATCCGGCGAAAGAGGCCGGCGATTCCAGCGTCGACTGGAACAGCCACAGCAGCAGCGGAATCGCGAGGAACAGCACGGCACCGCTGATCCGGTGCATGATGGATATGATGGCCGGCAGGGGCTGCCGGATCTGCATCAGGTTCAGATGCTTGGGGCGGGGTTTGGCAACTGTCGACGACACGCGCTCTCCTTGATTGCGGTTTATTCAACATGCCGGCTGCCTGGCCGATGCGCGGAAACAACTGGTGCAAGCTGCTGTTTCCGGACCCGCCACAACGGCCGTGATGCTGCGCTGCACGCGCAGACCATCAGTTGAGAGTTTTTAGCACCAGTGAAATCGGGTTTTAGCCGGGTTCAAGCTGCGATTAAACGCATGAAATACTACCAGCTTTCATCCACTGACGGAACGCCGGACAAGGCCCCGTATCAGTAAAAACCGTTCATGTGACGGCGCCGCATTGACGCGTGCGTAAAGCAAGCCGGGCAGGCATTCCACATGCCGTCATGCAATGCCGCGCCGGAGACGCCGCCGTTTCTTCCGCGTCAACGGTGCATCGCGCTCAGGGCAAGGCGCGGATTCCCGATGGCGTGGACTCCGTGTTGACCGCATTTCCCACGGTTGGCTATCATCGACGGGCTATTCCGGTGTCGGCAATGCGATGTGACGGTTCCTCCCCGGCACTGCCGCCCTTCTCCAAAAACCAAGGAAATTCAGGAGCTTCCAGATGAAACAACCCATGCGCGTGGCGGTCACGGGCGCTGCCGGCCAGATCGGCTACAGCCTGCTGTTCCGCATTGCCAGCGGCGAAATGCTCGGCAAGGACCAGCCGGTCATCCTCCAATTGCTGGAGATTCCGGATGAACGCGCGCAGAAGGCGCTCAAGGGCGTGATGATGGAACTCGACGACTGCGCCTTCCCGCTGCTGCACGGCATGGTACCGGCCTCCGATCCGATGGTCGCCTTCGGCGACGCCGACGTCGCGCTGCTGGTCGGTGCGCGGCCCCGGGGCCCCGGCATGGAACGCAAGGACCTGCTCGAAGCCAACGGCAAGATCTTCGCCCCCCAGGGCAAGGCGCTGTCCGAAGTGGCCAAGCGCGACGTCAAGGTGCTGGTGGTCGGCAACCCCGCGAACACCAACTGCCTGATCGCGATGAACAACGCGCCGAACCTGAAGCCCGAAAACTTCTCGGCGATGATGCGCCTCGACCACAACCGCGCGCTGACCCAGGTCGCCCAGAAAATCGGCAAGCAGGTCACCGACATCAAAAAGATGGTGGTCTGGGGCAACCACTCGGCCACCCAGTATCCGGACGTTTTCCACGCCACCTGCGGCGGCAAGAAAGTGTGGCCGATGATCCGCGACAAGGCCTGGCTGGAGAACGATTTCATTCCGACCATCCAGAAACGCGGCGCGGCGATCATCGACGCCCGCGGTCTGTCCTCGGCGGCCAGCGCGGCCAATGCCGCGATCGACCATGTCCGCGACTGGGTGCACGGCACCCGCGCCGGCAACTGGGTCAGCATGGGCATTCCCTCGGACGGCAGCTACGACATCCCGCGGGGCATGATCTACGGCTTCCCGGTCACCTGCAAGGACGGCAAGTACAGCATCGTCCAGGGCCTCAAGCAGAGCAGCTTCAGTGTGGCCCGCATGCAGGCCACACTGAAGGAGCTGCAGGAAGAACGCGACTCCATCCGCGGACTGCTCGGCTGAACGGAGCGCGCCGCAAACGGAAAAAACGGACCCTGCCCGATGCAGCGTCCGTTTTTTTTCGGCCACCGTGTTTTGGCCATCTTGAATTGAACGGAAGGAATCCCCGATGAGCGACAGCCCCGCCCCCGCCGGCTTCAAGCCGAAAAAATCCGTGGCGTTGTCCGGCGTGCCCGCCGGGAGCACGGCACTGTGCACGGTGGGTCGCAGCGGCAACGACCTGCACTACCGTGGCTACGACATTCTCGACATCGCCGAGAGCTGCGAATTCGAGGAAATCGCCCACCTGCTCGTGCACGGCAA
>JAHCLD010000221.1 GCA_026125585.1 Burkholderiales bacterium | reverse complement strand
GGTGTAGACCACGGCGTTGCCCGACAGGCGTACGCCGACGCCGTCGACCAGCGTGTAGATGGCGACGATGCCCGCGGTGCCGAAGGCGAACAGCGCGGCATGGCCGTGAAAGTGCGCCTTGCGCCAGGCGTCGCCGGCGAGCAGCAGCACGCCGCCGCAGATCAGCGCGATGCCGGCCCAGCCGGCGGGGGCGGGAATCTCCGAGAGCAGCAGCGCGGCGGCAATCGCCGACAGCGCCGGCGCGGTGCCGCGCATCAGCGGATAGACGAAACTCAGCTCGCCGTGGCGGTAGGCGCCGGCGACGAGCAGGAAGTAGGCAACGTGGATCGCGCCGGAGACGACGATGTAGGGCCAGCTTGCCGCCGCCGGCAGCGGTGCGAAAGGCAGCAGCACGAGCATGATCGCGCCGGCGCCGGTGGCCACCAGCACGGTGTCGAGCGTGCGGTTTTCGGCGCCGCGGATCATCGTGTTCCACGCCGCGTGCAGCAGCGCGCCCAGCAATACGGCGAGGAGGACTTCGAAGCTCATGGCTCAGGCGCGCAGGCGCTGCACGGCGATGACCGCCAGCGGCATCAGCAGCAGCACCCAGCCCAGCGCGCGGATGGCCGCCGGCGGGCTCGGGCGGTCGATGCGGCCGCGCATCCAGCCCAAGGCCGCGCTGCGGCTCAGCGTGCCGGCGTACCAGATCAGGCCGAGGGGGACGGCCAGCGGTGCCAGCAGCGCGGCCGCGCCGGCCCAGCCTTCGTGCCGCCACATCAGGCCGAGGTAGTACAGCGCGATCAGGCCCGACAGCAGGCGCCGGCGGTCGGCCATCGTTCAGCGTCCGGCGTGCGGGTGGCTCATGCCGCCTTGCCGCGGGCGGCGATCAGGGCGTCGATCACCGGGTGGATGTCTTCCGGTTCGACCGGGAATTTTTCCGGCATGCCCATTTTCACCATGTCGCGCAGCATCGCGATGGTGGTGCGGGTCGTGCGGTCGGAGGAGCCCATGCCGTACAGCAGTTCGAGGCATTCCTTCATTTCGTGGATGCGCCGTTCGCAGTGCACCGCGGTGCCGCCGATGTAGCGGCGGATGATTTTCTGGAACGGGATGTCGTTGAAGGTGACCGAGCAGTCCTCGACGACCTCGTCGAGGATGTCGAGGCGGCGCGCGGCCTCCATGGTTTCGAGCAGCAGCGCGGCGAGCCCCTTCATCAGCACGCTGCGGATCAGCTTCATCGCGCTGGCGTCGCCGGGTTTCGTGCCGACGACGTTGATGACCATGCCGTGCGGCGTCATCCGGTCGCGGAATTCGGCGGCGTGCCGGCCGCTGGCGACGAAGGGCACCTTGAGGCCCATGATGTCCACCGGGCCCATGATCGAGGCGTCGACGAACTTCGCGGCGTCGCCGACCAGCGCCGCGGCCTGTTCCATCGCTTTCGCGGAATTGCTGCTGGCGTCGACGTAGAGATGATCGGGGCGCAGGTGCTTGAGGATTTTCTTCAGCGCGGGCACGGCGGATTTTCCCGGCGTCAGCGAAATGATGATGTCGGTTTTCCGGGCCAGCGCGCCGACGGTTCTGGTCAGGGTGACGCCGGCAGCCTGGGCGCGCTGCAGGACGAGGTCGCCGGGTTGCGCTTTGGCGCCGCTGCGGCTGTAGCCGAGGATGCCGGTGAAACCGGCCTGCCTGAAATCCTTCGCGAGACGGGAGGCGGCTTCGCCGAAGCCGAGCAGGCCGAGGCGGGGGAGCGGTGTCGTGGTGTTCATGTTCATTGTGGTCATCAGGATGTTGTTCAGCGAAAACGGGGCTCAATGATAAGGCCTGCGGTTTTGCGGGCCGGCGGCGGGTCCAGACTATGGGTCACCCAGGGTCTCCAGCGCGGCCTGCGCTTCCAGCCAGCGCTGCTCGGCGGCGTCGATGTCCCGCGCCAGCCGCTGCTGTTGCGCGGTCAGTTCGCGCAGGCGCCCGGGATCGGGATTTGCGTAGAACGCCGGATCCGCGAGTTGGGCGTCGATCCGCTGTTTTTCCTGCTGCCACTGCGCCAGGTCTTTTTCCAGCGCGCCGGTTTCCTTCAGCAGCGGCCGCCGCGCGGCGAGTTTCTGCTGGCGTTCCGCGGCGGCGGATTCGCGGGCTTCGCGCCGCGCGGCCTTGTCCTGCGCCGGCGCGGTGCCACCGGCCGCGGCCTGTGCCGCGCGGTGCGCCACGAGCCAGGCGATGTAATCCTCCACCGTGCCGTCGAAGCCCTCGACGCGGCCGTCGCAGACGCGCAGGAAATCGTCGCAGACGGTACGCAGCAGCGCGCGGTCGTGCGACACCAGCACCAGGCTGCCCGCGTATTCGGCCAGCGCCGCGGTCAGCGCCTGGCGCATTTCGAGGTCGAGATGGTTGGTCGGTTCGTCGAGCAGCAGCAGGTTGGGGCGGCGGCGCACCAGCAGTGCCAGCGCGAGCCGCGATTTCTCGCCGCCGGAGAACGGAGCCACCGGGCTGTCGGCCATCGCGCCGCGGAAATCGAAGCCGCCGAGATAGTCGCGCAGTTCCTGTTCCCGGGTCTGCGGCTCCGCGCGCAGCAGGTGCTGCAGTGGCGATTCGCCGGGGCGCAGCTGTTCGAGCTGGTGCTGCGCGAAATAGCCGATGGTCAGGCCGCGGCCTTCGCTGCGCCGGCCGGCGGCGGGTTGCAGTTCGCCGGCGAGCAGCTTGACCAGCGTGGACTTGCCGGCGCCGTTGGGGCCGAGCAGGCCGATGCGCGCGCCGGGGCGCAGCACCAGCTCGACGCCGTCGAGCACCCGGCGTTCGCCGTAGTCCACGGCAACGCGGTCGAGCGCGAGCAGGGTGTCGGGCGAGCGTTCGGGCTGCGGAAAATGGAAATCGAAGGGCGCGTCGACGTGCGCCGCGGCGATGCGTTCCATGCGCGCCAGCGCCTTCAGCCGGCTCTGCGCCTGCTTGGCCTTGGTCGCCTTGGCGCGGAAGCGGGCGACGAAGGATTCCATGTGCGCGATCACCCGCGCCTGCTTTTCGAAATTCGCCTGCTGGGCCGCGAGCTGGGCGGCGCGCGCGTCCTCGAAGGCCGAGTAGTTGCCGGTGTAGAGCGCGAGCTTCGCGGACTGGATGTGCGCGATGTGGGTGACGCAGCCGTCGAGGAAGTCGCGGTCGTGCGACACCACCAGCAGCGTGCCGCGGTAGGCCGACAGCCACTGTTCGAGCCAGACCACGGCGTCGAGGTCGAGGTGGTTGGTCGGTTCGTCGAGCAGCAGCAGGTCGGCGCGGGAGACCAGCGCCTGCGCCAGGTTCAGGCGCATGCGCCAGCCGCCCGAGAATTCGCGCACGGGCCGCGTGAAATCGGCGTCGGCGAAACCGAGGCCGGACAGCAGCGCCGCGGCGCGCGCGC
>JAHCLD010000220.1 GCA_026125585.1 Burkholderiales bacterium | reverse complement strand
CTGTCATGCGTTTGTCGCGGCGACGTCCTTGCCGCGGGAGGCTTTGCGCGCGCGCGGCGCGGCGCCGATGTGTTCCATGACGGCGTAAACCAGCGGCTTGCAGCCGTCGCCGCTGATTGCGGCAACGCCGAAACTTCGGCGCTGCGCGCCAAGCTGCTTCTGCAGGTGGCGCACCAGGGCCTCCCGTTCGTCCTCGGGCACCAGGTCGAGTTTGTTGAACACCAGCCAGCGCGGCTTGCGGTACAGCGCCTGGTCGTACTTGCGCAGCTCGCGTACCAGCGCTTTGGCGTCGCGCACCACGTCGGTATCCGGATCCGGAGGCGCCACGTCGATGACGTGCAGCAGCAGCCTGGTGCGGGAGAGGTGGCGCAGGAACTGGTGGCCGAGCCCCGCGCCTTCGGCGGCGCCTTCGATCAGGCCCGGGATGTCGGCGACCACGAAGCTCCGGTTGTCGTCGACCCGCACCACGCCGAGGTTCGGCTGCAGCGTGGTGAACGGGTAGTCGGCGACTTTCGGGCGTGCCGCGGATATCGCACGGATCAGCGTCGACTTGCCGGCGTTGGGCATGCCGAGCAGACCGACGTCGGCGAGCACCTTCAGTTCCAGTCTCAGGTGACGCGAGACGCCCGGCTCGCCGACCGTGAACTGCCGCGGCGCGCGGTTGGTGCTCGACTTGAAGTGGAGGTTGCCGAGCCCGCCGCGGCCGCCCTGCGCGAGCACGACTTTTTCGCCGTCGCGGGCCAGGTCGAACAGGACCTCGCCGGTATCGGCATCGCTGATCACGGTGCCCACCGGCATGCGCAGCACGATATCGTCGGCGGCGCGGCCGAAACAGTCGGAACCCATGCCTTTCTGGCCGTTTTTCGCGCGGTGGATGCGGGCGTAGCGGTAATCGATCAGCGTGTTGATGTTGCGGTCGGCGACGGCATGGATGCTGCCGCCCCGTCCGCCGTCGCCGCCGTCCGGCCCGCCGCGCGGCACGAATTTTTCACGGCGGAAGCTGGCGACGCCGTCCCCGCCCTTGCCGGCGTGGACTTCTATGCGCGCTTCATCGATGAATTTCATGGGAGTCCCGAAACAAAAAGGCCCTGTCGTTCAACAGGGCCTTTTCAGCGAAGCATAAATCGATCAGGCGGGAACGACGCTCACGGTCTTGCGTTGCCGGGGGCCTTTTTCCGCAAACAGCACGCGCCCGTCCACTTTCGCGAACAGCGTATGGTCGCGGCCCATGCCGACGTTCTCGCCGGCGTGCATGCGGGTGCCGCGCTGGCGCACGATGATGCTGCCGGCCGGAACCAGTTCACCGCCGAAACGCTTGACGCCAAGCCGTTTGGCTTCCGAGTCGCGGCCGTTGCGGGAACTGCCGCCTGCTTTTTTATGTGCCATTCGAGTGCTCCTTAGCCTGCAATGCCCGTGATTTCGAGCTCGGTGAAGTTCTGCCGGTGGCCCTGGGTCTTGCGGTAGTGCTTGCGCCGGCGCATCTTGAAAATGCGCACCTTGTCGCCGCGGCCCTGCGAGACCACTTTTGCGGTGACCGCGGCGCCGGATACCAGCGGCGTGCCGAGCTTGACGCTGCCGTCCTGGGCAACCATCAGCACCTGATCTAGGGTGACTTCCGATCCGACATCGGCCGGCAGCTGCTCGACCTTGATTTTGGTGCCGGCGCTCACGCGGTACTGCTTGCCGCCGGTCTTGACTACCGCATACATTGGATGACCCCTCAGAACCACGGAAAACCGCGGATTATACAAGCCGATTTGTTCACAGTCAAAGTTTCCCGTGAGGCCGCCGGATATCGATAGTTCATGAAAATCAAGTGGTTAGAGTGGATGGAAGGCGGTCCGGCGGGGAGCCGGGAGCGCCGGAGAGCGGCGAAATTGATATGATCCGCCTTTTTCCCGGCCTTCAGTGTTTCTCGAAAAATTAGGCGAATTGCTCGCCCCCGACATGCAGGCCGTGGATCGCGTCATCCGCGACCGGCTGCACTCCGATGTCGTGCTGATCCGCCAGGTCGCCGAATACATCATCGGCGGCGGCGGCAAACGCCTGCGTCCGGCGCTGGTGCTGCTGTCGGCAGGGGCGCTGGGTTACCGCGGCACCGCCCACCACACGCTTGCCGCGGTGGTGGAGTTCATCCATACGGCGACGCTGCTGCACGATGACGTCGTCGACGAATCCGCGCTGCGGCGGGGGCGCCCGACCGCAAACACCCTGTTCGGCAATGCGGCGTCGGTGCTGGTCGGCGACTTTGTGTATTCCCGCGCTTTCCAGATGATGGTGGACGTCGACGACATGCGCGTGCTGCGCGTGCTCGCCGATGCGACCAATGTCATTGCCGAGGGGGAGGTTCTGCAACTGATGAACTGCCGGAACGCCGACATCGACGAAGCGAGTTATCTGCAGGTTATCCGCTACAAGACCGCGAAGCTGTTCGAGGCGGCCGGCCGCCTGGGTGCCCTGCTTGCGGGCGCGCCGCCGCAGGCGGAGGAGGCGATGGCGGCCTATGGCAGCCATCTCGGCACGGCATTCCAGCTGGTCGACGACCTGCTGGATTATTCCGGCGATCCCGGAGTGATCGGCAAGAATGTCGGTGACGATCTGGCGGAGGGCAAGCCGACCCTGCCGCTGATCCGGGTGATCCGGCAGGGCATGCCCGATGAAGCCGCCGTGGTGCGCCGGGCGCTGGAGTCGGGCGGCCTGGCCGAGATCGATGCGGTGCTGGCGGCGATACGCCGCTCGGGTGCCCTCGACTACACGCGCCGGCAGGCGGAAGCCGAAGCGCAGGCGGCCTGCGCCGCGCTCGCGGACATTCCGTCCACGCAGTACCGGGAATCTTTGCTACAATTGGCGTCGTTCGCGGTGACGCGGACGCATTGACCGAAGGGCACGTGCAGCGTGCCCTTGTTGTTTGTGATACGCGGTCGATGTTATTCGGGGTGTAGCTCAGCCTGGTAGAGTACTGCGTTCGGGACGCAGGAGTCGGAGGTTCGAATCCTCTCACCCCGACCATCTTTTCGGTTTTTTCTGTTTCTGGATGCCGGCCGGACCGTGCCCGACGGCCCGGCGCGGCTTTCCCGATCCCGGAGTCCTGCAGATGGCTCGCGTGGCCTACGGCAACGAAAACGGCAGTCCCGAGGTGCAGGCGCTTGCCGGCCGGATACGCAGCGAGCGTGACGGCCGGATGCTGAATCTTTACGGCATGCTGCTCAATGCGCCGCCGGTGGCCGAAGGCTGGCTGGCGCTGTTTACCGCGATACGCCAGCAATGCACGCTGCGCGGCGACTACCGGGAACTGGCGATCCTGCGGGTCGCGCTGCTCAATGGCGCCGCCTACGAATACCAGGTGCATGTGCCTTTCGCGCTGCGCGAGGGC
>JAHCLD010000022.1 GCA_026125585.1 Burkholderiales bacterium | reverse complement strand
GCCCGCGCGCCTACACCGCCTGGATTGTCGCCGGCTGCCTCGCGCTGCTGGTACCGGTGCTGGCGCTGAATATGCTGCTGCTCGCCAACGATTACCGTCATGACAAGAACCGGTTGGCAAGTCGCTGGCAGCAGGAAACCGGCGGTGTGACCCATGCGCCGCCGATCAACAGCAATCGCGCGTTCAAGACCCTGCGCCTGCACGACCGGCTGGGCGATATCGATGCGCTGGCCTTCGGCTCCTCGACCGTGATGAGCCTCACTGCCGACGCCTGGCCATCCGGCATCCGCGCCTACAACTTCGCACAGAGCGGCAACTCGCTGCTGTCGGTTCTGGGAGAGGCAGACTACGTGCTGGCGCACTGGTCCGACCGCATCCGCCTGCTGCTGATTCCGCTCGACTGGTCCCTGGGTTTCACCTATCAGCCGGGCCCGCTGCCGCAGACCGACCTTGCCGCGGAGCGGGTGCAGCCGTCCACCCCGCTGCCGGTGGTCACCGCGCTGCGCGAGGCACTCAGCCTGCCGCGCATCCGAGAGCTCGGCGGCATCCTGCGCGACGTTGCGCGCGCGGGAGACCCGGTGGTCGCGGCACGGCAGTTTTTTGTCGAGCCGGCGTCCGCGCCGTACCGCTGTGCCGACGGCCTGCCGGCACGGGATTTCTCGATCGTCCACCGTGGCCTCTGCAACGGCTTCCGCGCCGACGGCAGTGCAACCTTTGCCGATCAGAAGCGGGTTGTCGCGGCCGAAGTGCCGGCGGTGGTCGCCCGTGCCGCCAGCGCGTCCTCGCAATATGCGCTGGCGCTCGCGCGCGCGCAAGGAGAGCCGGATGCGCAGCTGCTGCGGCACCTGGAAGACATTGTTTCGCGCGCGCGGTCGCGCGGCGTGCAGGTTCTGCTGTTCATGCCGCCGCTGATTCCGGAGCTGGATGCCCGGCTGGCGGCTTCCGCGCACAGCGGTGCCCGGTTGCGGCAGACCAAAGCGGCGCTCCGGCAGTGGGCGCAACAGCACCAGGTGCCCTTGTTTGACGGAGGTCCCTCGGAACGTTACGGTTGCCTGCCTACGGAATTCATCGATGCCCACCATGCGCTGCCCGACTGCTACCGCAAGTTCATGAAACAGGTTTTTGCCGACCGCAAGGTTCTTCCGTGATGCCGGCTTCATCCGAGACCCGGGATGCGCCGCGGCGCTGGTGGCTGCTTTTCGCCATTGCCGCGCTGAGCTTCCTGCCGGCATTGGGTTTTTATTACGTCGGCGAAGAGGCGGTATTCCCGAAGTCGGCGCTGGAAATGTGGTTCCACGGCGAGCCGGTCAAGCGACTGTTGTTCGGCGCCGACCTCCAGCACACGCCGCTGTTCGCCTGGCTGATCATTCCGCCGGCGGCCTGGCTGGGCTGGGATCTGGTGCTGCCGGTGACGCGGGCGATCACCATCGCGGCGACGGTGCTGACCGGCCTGATGGCGGCCTGGCTGGCGCAGTCCCTGTACCGCGATCCGCTGTTCAGCGCGGTGACCGCCGTGGTTTACCTGACGCTGGCCGACCTGTTTTTCTACCGCGGCTGGCTGGCCTATGTCGATCCGCTGTTCGGCCTGCTGGTGTTCGGCGCGCTGGCCTGTCTGTGGGTGGCCTGCGAGCGCCGCAGCCACGGCTTGCTGCTGCTGGCCGTGCTGGCGCTGACCGCGGCCTTTCTGGCCAAGGCGCTGACGGCCTATGTCTTCTATGCCGGCGCCTGCGCGGTGCTGCTGCTGCAACCGGTGTATCGCCGCTTCCTGCTGTCGCTGCCGGCGCTTGCGCTGCACGGGCTGGCCGCCGCGCTGCTGCTGCTGTGGCTGGGCTTTGTTGCGCCCAGCCGCGGGCAGGGCGGGCGCATGTTCGGCGAAATCCTCGCCAAGCTCGCGCCGGAAAACCTTGCCGGTTACGCGTCGAAGCTGCTGGGTTATCCGCTGGAGACCCTGCTTGCATTGGCGCCGGCGGGCATCCTCGCGCTGTGGCTGCTGCTGCGCCGGCGCGGCGCCCTGGGCGCGGGCGGTGATGCCCATCTGCGCACCGCGGCGCTGATCGCGTTGGCCGGTTACCTGCCGTACTGGCTCGCGCCCCACAGCAACATGCGCTATCTGCTGCCGCTGTACCCTTTTGCCGGGATCATCATCGCGCGGCTGCTGTGGCTGGGCGGCGAAGGGATGCTGGCAACGACCCGCAGATGGCTGGTCGGCGCGATCATCCTGAAGCTGCTGGTGGTGACCGTCGCTTTTCCGCTCTACCAGAGCCGTTATCGCGGAGAAAACTACCTGCGGGCGGCGGAGACCATCATCGCCGTCACCGCGGGACATCCGCTGTACACCCTCAACGTCAGCGCGAGCGGCCTGTCGGTCGCGGCCTACATCGACGCCGCCCGCCTGCCACAGCCGCCGCTGACCTTTCCACCGGCAGGGCTGAAGGACGGCTTTGTCATCGCCTACACGCCCGATCCGGAAGTCGGCGCGGTCGCTGCGCACTACCGGCTCGGCGGCAATGACTTGTACCTGCTTTGCCGCGGCACGGCCTGCGCCACCGCGCCCCAGCCATGAATTCCCTGCCCACGCTGCAGATCGTGCGCCGCTACGGTCCGGTCGGCGGCATGGAGCGTTATGTCTGGGAGCTGGCCGGCGCGCTGGCCGCGGCGGGCCATCCGGTGACGGTGCTCTGCGAACGCAATCACGGGGGCGAACGTCCAGGGATCACCGTGCACGAACTCGGCGAGATCGCGCAGCGTCCGCGCTGGCTGTCGTTGCTGCGTTTTTCCCGGCGGGTCGCGCGCTGGCTGCGCGCGCATCCGCAGCCGGGCGCGCTGATCCACAGCCACGAACGCGTCGGCGTGCACCAGCTCACCACCTTTCACGGTCCGCCCTTCGCGACCATTTTCGAGCGCGGCTGGTGGCGCCTGCTGTCGCTGCGGGTATGGATGCAGCTGTACCTGGAGCGTCGCGAGCTGTGTGCGCCGGGCGTGCGGGCGGTGGTGCCGAACTCGCGGCTGATCGGCGGGCAGTTGCGGCGTTATTACCCGCAGGTCGCAGCGCGGCTGACCGTGCCGGTGCCGCCCGGCGTCGCGCCGGGGCCGGCGCGTGAAACGCGCGCGGTGCCAGCCGATGGCGGCGTGATCGGCTTTGTCGGCAAGGAATGGCAGCGCAAGGGACTCGACCGGGCCGCGGCCATCGTGGCCGAGCTGCGGCGCAGGCGGCCGCGGCTGGAGCTGTGGGTTGTCGGACCGGCGCCTGCCGAAGTCGAGACACTGTTCGCCGGCTGGGATGGCGGCTTCAGGCTGCTCGGCTGGGCGAACGATT
The DNA here is from genome assembly GCA_026125585.1 of Burkholderiales bacterium. Classification (GTDB taxonomy): domain Bacteria; phylum Pseudomonadota; class Gammaproteobacteria; order Burkholderiales; family SG8-41. The sequence goes on along the minus strand of JAHCLD010000022.1, from coordinate 17,787 downwards.
TTTCCATCTATCCGCAGCTGGATCTGCTGCTGCATCCGGCGCGTGCCGAACCCTACGGCATGGTGATCGCCGAGGCGATGGCTGCACGGGTGCCGGTGCTGGTGTCGGATCGCTGCGGCATTGCGCCGGACATCGACGACGATGCGGGAGCGGTGCTGGCGCTGGATGCGCCGATCAGGGACTGGGCTGCAGCCTGCGAGCGGCAGCTCGCGCGCCCCGGGCCGTCACCGCGTTTCGAACGCGGGTGGCCGCAGGTGGCGCGGGAGTACGAGCAGCTTTACCGGCAGTTGCGCGGTTGATTCACTGCGCCGGCTTGCGCAGCCAGGCCAGCATGTCGTGGCCATGTCCGAGGAGCCGTGCCGGCAGGTTCAGGGCTTCCGCCAGCAGCTTGCCGGCGGTGTAGCGCCAGCGCGGCGTGTTTTCGCGGTCATGGAATTTCACCCGCGCGGTATCGATGCACTCGACCTCGAATCCGGCTCCGGCGGCGAGCATCGCCATCGACCGCGGATTGAAGAAACTGATGTGGCCGCCATCGCGCGCCATGTCGAAATAATCCCAGCGCGCGCCCATGGCCGCCGCGGTCCAGCTCGCGGCATTGCCGGTGCTGATCATCAGGATGCCGCCGGGTTTCAGCACGCGCCGGCATTCGGCCAGCAGCGGCAGCGGCGCGCGCAGGTGTTCGACCACCTCGAACAGGGTCAGTGCATCGAAGCTGGCGTCCTCGTAATGCCGGTCCTCGAGCAATCCGGTATGCACCGGCAGGCCGGCATCGCGCGTCACCTGCGCGATCTGCGGCGCGGGTTCGACGCCCTCGGCGTTGAAGCCCGCGGCAAGGGCCGCGGCGACGAACTGGCCGCGCGAGCAGCCGACGTCGCAGAGGCGGATGTCCTGCGGCGATTTGCCGAGCAACGCGGCGATGCGCGCCAGACGCTTGCGCGCCACGGCGTCGCGGCGGGCTTGTGCGCGGCCGGTGATCACATTGAAGGTGCTGTCGTCGAACTGCGCCATGGTTTCGCTGTAGCGCGCTTCGCTGGCGCTGCTCAGCAATTGGCCGCAGCTGCTGCAGCGGCGTAGAGCGCCTTCGCGCAGTTGCAGTGTGGTGTCGTTGAGCGCTGCTGTGCAGCCGACCGGACAGGCGGTGATGTAGGATACCCCGGGACTTTTCATAAGTATTTGTTTTTAAATGGTATTTTTATCAGAGGTACTGGTCCGCTCCAAGCCGGGCGCGGAAGCGGCGCGATGCAATCAATTCATCGAGCAGGCGCTGGTTCTCGTCGAAACCGCGTTTGTCGGCTTCGCGATGCCAGAGATGGAACACCGAGGCGCCGAAACGCGCATTCTTGTGTCTGACGCCGGCATGGATCAGGCGGATCGCGAGATCGGAATCCTCAAGGCCCCAGCGTCCGGCGTAATCTTCGTCAAAACCGTTCACGCGCAGCAGGTCGGCACGCCAGGCCGAGAAATTGCAGGTCTTCACGCCTTCCCAGCGCTCCGGCGTCCGCTTGCGGAAGGCGCCGTCGGGCAGGCGCAGCAGAGGCAGCAGCCGGTTGATTTCGCCGCGCAGGCGGGCTGCTGCCCATTGCGCCAATGTCCAGTCGTGCAGCGGCAGGTGCTCGCCCAGCACGCGTTGCGTCAGCGCCTCGCTCAGCAGCACGCGATTGCCCGACAGGAAACAGCCGGGCTCGGCGAGCATGCGGTGTCGCCGTACGAAATCCGGGGCCGGCACGCAGTCGGCATCGGTGTAGATCACGTACTCGGCCTGTGTCGCCGCCAGCCCGCGGTTGCGCATCACGGTGGCGCGGAAGCCGCGGTCTTCATGCCAGAGGTGGGTCACCGGAAAAGGCGCGCGCCGCGCATAGTCCTCGGCCAGCAGGCGCACATCGTCCTTCGAGCCGTCGTCGGCGACGATCAGTTCGAAGTCGCCGGCATCCTGGTGCAGGTAACCCTCCAGCAGCGCCGCGAGCGCGTCGGGACGGTTGTAGGTGGCGATGACGATCGCTATGCGCATTGATTCGGTAATTAGTGAAGGGCAACTGCCCGGGATTTCGCCAGTCGCCAATCACCGCCTTTCCAGGAGCATGAGCTTCACGTAGCGGTAATACGAGCCTTCGGCGTTGGCGATGGCGAGCATCAGGCCTTCACGGCCGTCAAGAAATCCCAACCGCAGCACATAGGTGCGGAAAAAGGCCCAGCCGCCGTGCAGCAGCGCCTTGCCGAGCGAGGCGCTGCGGCCGCGCGCATGCAGTCCGCGCGCGCTGGCGGTCGAATACAGGTTCATCTTGCCGATCATCTGGTCGAGGTCGCTGATCGCCTCGTGCATCAGCGGCTGCTTCAGCTTGCGGGTCTCGCCGTCGACGATCAGGCGTTCGTGGGCCTGGTCGTCGGAGAAACGCGCGGCATCGCGGCGGAACAGACGCAGCACGTAATCCGGCCACCAGCCCGAATGCTTCATGTAGCGGCCGCAGAAACTGGAGCGACGCGGCAGTGCGAAGGCCGCTGGTGGATTCGCCGCCGCGATGGCCCTGCGCATTTCCTCGCCCAGTTCCGGCGTTACCCATTCATCAGCGTCGATGTTGAACAGCCAGTCGCCCGAAGCCGTGTCCAGCGCGCGGTTCTTCTGCGGACCGAAACCCGGCCAGTCGGTCGTGACGGAGACTTTCGCGCCCAGCTCGCGACAGATGTCCAGCGTGTCGTCGCTGCTGCCCGAATCCACGACCACCACCTCGTCCGCCCAGGCTACCGACTCGAGGCAGCGGCGGATCGTGGTGCCGGCATTTTTGGTGATTATTATTATCGATATGGGCATGGCGGAATTCGGGTGACTGGTCATTAGGGATGAGCGTTATTGCCAATGATCAGTCACGATTTATCCGATTTTAATCCTGCATAAAGCAACCCTGTCAGCCAGGCAAAGAACAGCCCCTCGGCATGGTCGAGCAGGAAGGAGTTGAACAGGCAGCCGGCGGCGATGGTCACCACCAGGCCGCGGGCGAGGTCGGTCTCGAGGCGGGTTGGCAGGCGCGGCGCCGTGCGCCACTGCACAACGAACAGCGCCAGCATCGCCGCCAGGCCGATCAGGCCGATCTGGGCTGCGATGTGCAGATACTCGTTGTGCGGGTTGCGGGTGGCGACCATCCGGCTGCCCTGGACCCGTTCCGCATAGGCCGAAGGAAAACCGCCGGTGCCCACCCCGGTGAGCGGATGGTCGGCGACGATGGCCAGCGTGTTGCGGTAGAACTCGATGCGCAAGCCGGCCGACGAGTCGGGCGCGGCTGCTTCCGGGGTCCTGTTGCGGACTTCCTCGACCAGCGTTGCAACCCGTTTCGACAAGGGGCCCGGAACAACCGTCAGCACCGCCGATACGCTGAATAAGGCGACTACCGCCAGTACGGCCATGCGTGCGGACAGGCGGACCAGTATCAGCAGCAGGGTCAGCAGCCCGAGCACGACATGACCCGTCGCGCCTTCGACCATCAGCGTGACATTGATTGCCGCCAGCAGTGCCAACGTGCCCCAGATCGCCCGGTCCCGGTTTATCCGGGCTTCCAGTGCCATCAGTGCGAACAGGTAGGCGGCGAAAGCCATCAGCAGGCCGTGGGTGATACGCAGCTTGAACACCACGGGCGACAGCGGTGTGCCCTCGATGAAACCGCCGTGTTCGATGACCCCGAAACGGATCAGGAACGACAGCAGCAGCGTCACCATCAGCGAGCCGGCCAGCGTCCACAGGCCGATGCGCCGGGTGCCGGCCTTGCGGAAGAAGTAGGCGAACAGGGGGATGAAGGCGAGATCCAGATACTTGAGCAGGTAGGTCCGGGCGTCGGCCCCGGGCTGGTCGCCCCACAGCATGCCAAGCAGCAGCAGGCCGAACAGGAGCAGGGCGCAGATCGCAACCGCATTACGCGCGGCAGCGCGTTTCTCCGCCCACTGTCCACCGAGGAGCCAGCCGGCGAGCACGACCAACAGCAGCAGGTTGTCGAGTGCCACAGAGACCGGGATCGACGCCCCGAGCGCGATGGCGGCCCAGCGGCCGGCACGATCCGCATGACGCGGGAACGCAAAGGCGTTCATCGGCCTAGCGCCGGCTGTATTCCGGCAGCCAACGCGAGAGCTCCGTTTTCACGGTGTCGGCGTCGGGCGCGTCGGTGCGTCCAAGCCAGGCCGACAGCTGCACCAGCAGCGCCGGGTCGGCGGGTCGGACCTGTGCGATGCGCAGCTTGGGATGCGGCGTGGGCAGCGAGCTTTCGCCGTCTGCGAGTACTTCCTCGTAGAGTTTCTCGCCCGGCCGCAGCCCGGTATAGACGATCCGGATTTCGTTTTCGTCGAAGCCCGACAGGCGGATCATGTCGCGGGCAAGGTCGGCGATTTTCACCGGTTCACCCATGTCGAGCACGAAGATTTCGCCGCCCTTGCCCATCAGGCCGGCCTGCATCACCAGTTGCACGGCTTCCGGGATCGACATGAAGTAGCGGTTGATCTCCGGGTGGGTGACGGTCACCGGGCCACCGGCGGCGATCTGTTCTCGGAATTTCGGAATCACGCTGCCGGTCGATCCCAGCACGTTGCCGAAACGCACGACCACGAAGCGGGTGCCATCTGGTCGCTGCAGCGACTGGCAAACCAGTTCTGCGAGCCGTTTGCTGGCACCCATCACGTTGGTCGGGTTAACGGCCTTGTCGGTGGAGATCAGCACGAACTTCCCGACGCCATGTGCGATTGCTGCCTCGGCCATCATCCGCGTGCCAAGCACGTTGTTGAGCACTGCTTGCCAGGCATTCTCGTTCTCCATCAGCGGCACATGCTTGTAAGCGGCGGCATGGAACACGACGGTCGGGCAGTAAGTTGCCAGCACATGGTTTATCTGCCGCGGGTCGGTGACGCTGCCGATGATCGGCGTGATCGCGGTATCGGGGAAGCGCTGTGCGAACTCCTGCTCCACGGTATAGAGCGAGAATTCGTTGTTTTCCAGCAGCACGATGCGCCTCGGTTGATAGCGTGCAACCTGGCGGCACAGTTCCGAGCCAATGGATCCGCCGGCGCCGGTGACCAGCACCACCTGTTGGCCCAACCATTCGCGCAGCCCGCTGGTATCGAGTTGCACCGGGTCGCGGCCGAGCAGGTCGTCGAGCTCGACGTTGCGGATCTGCGACACTGTGACACGGCCGCTGAGAAGATCGTCGAAGGAGGGCACGGTCAGCACCTGCAATCCCGCTGCGCGTGCTGTCTCGATCACGCGCCGACGCTCGCGGTGACCGGCTTCGGGCATCGCGATGATGGCGCGCTGCGCGTTCAGGCGGGCGCGTTGTGCAGGCAGATCCGCGATTGCGCCGTACACTGTTGCACCGTGGATCTGTCGCCCGTGGTGTGTCCGGTTGTCGTCGAACACCCCGATGACCAGCCATTGCGGGCTGCGCGCGAGTTCCCTGATCAGGTTCGCCGCGGCTTCCGCGCCACCCAGCACGATCACCGGCTCGCGGTCCGCCGCACCCGAGTTGCCGAATCGCTGTTCCTTCCATCCACGGTAGGCGAGGCGGCTGCCGCCCATGATCATCACCAGCAGCACCGGAGTGATGATCAGCACCGAGCGGGGCACCGGCACTGCGGTTTGCTGCATGAGCAGCACGGCTGAGACCGCGAGCGCACCGATCACTGCGGCCCCGATGATGCGCTGCAGGTCGGGCAGACTGGCGAAACGCCAGATGCCCCGGTAGAGACCGAAGGCAAAGAACACTGCTGCGTGAACGGCGACGACCAGCGGCAGGTTTTCGAAAGCCTGTTCCTGGTAGAAATCCGGCACGTTCGGACTCAGGCGCAGCCAGTAGGCCGTGAGCCAGGACAGGCCGACCGCGGCGAGATCATGGCCGACCGCAAGCACGGTGCGTGGATTAATCATGAGCGACTCCCGCCCGGCGCCAGGCGCGTTCGATCAGCACCAGCAGCATGAGATAAACCACGGCGATTGCCGCCAGAAGGCCGTACTGCACGCTGCCCCGCAGCGTCATCGCCCACAGCGCCAGTGCACCCGAGCCGGCCATCAGCGCGTACTCCAGCAGTGCGGTACGGCGATGTCCGATGCCAATCTGTACCAGCCGCTGGTAATAGTGGTCGCGATGCGCCTCCCAGAAGCGTGCGCCGGACAGCACGCGCCGCGCCAGCGTCACCGAGGCGTCGACGATGAAAGGCGCGAACACGAGCAGCGGAAACCACCAGGTCCAGTCGTGCTGCTGCCAGCCGGTCAGCCCCAGCGTCGCTGCGAGAAAACCCAGCGGCACCGAGCCGGCATCGCCGAGGAAAATCCGGGCAGGGTGGAAGTTGTGGACCAGAAATCCCGCCGCGGCCGCGGCGATGGCCAGATTGAGCTGCGCGAACTGCGTGCTGCCGGCGAAGGCCGCGGCGATCGCGTAGCACAGGAAACCGGAGCATGCCATACCGCCGGCAAGCCCGTCGGAACCGTCCATGAAGTTGTAGAGATTGCACATCCAGGCCACCAGCAGCACCGCGATGGCGATCGTCAATCCGCCGGCCTCCGGCAGTAGCGCCAACACAGCGAGCGCAGCGGCCAGCAGGTGCGCCGCAAGGCGGACTGTCGCCGACAGTCCACGCAGGTCATCGAGCAGCGAGACCGCGATGATCAGTGCCATGGCGCTCCAGAAAGCCCAAGGCCAGTGAACCCCGGCGAACAGCCAGCCGGCCGCGATGCCGGTTAGCAGCCCGATGCCGCCAGTGCGCGGCACCGGCACCGTGTGCAGGGAGCGCGCGTTGGGCTTATCCAGCGCAATGCGTGCAGCCGCGCCGCGCGCCAGCCAGCCGACCGCCAGCGCGGCGATGGTGAAGGTAATCAGGGCGATGAAAACGGCCAGCCACACGATGAGTTGTCTGGAGTCAGTGGTTCGTTGAAAGTCGTTGCATGGTCATCACAACCCGACATTCCGTAGCCCGAAGGCCGGAGTCCGGGACAAAACCGGCCGCTATCCCGGAAACCGTGTTGCCACTGAAAGCCAGAAGTGGGTGATGGGCGCAGGAATGAGTGCGGCGCATTCGAATTCGGTTTTATCGGACATTCGTTATTTTGCGTTCCGATAATACCATTGCACCGTCGCGCTAAATCCTTGATTTGTCGAGTATCGCGGCTGCCAGCCGAGGGTTTCCCGCAGCAGCGAGCTGTCCACCGCGAGCGAGCCACTGAGGCGCTGGAAGGCCGCCTCGCGGCCGAACAGCCGTGCCGCCAGCGCGAGCAGGGCCGGCGGGCAGGGCAGTAGCCGTGGGCTGCGGTCCATCGCCGTCGCAAGCCTGCGGATCATCTCCGGCGTCGAGAGATCCTCGCCATCGCTGACGAGAAAAGTTTTGCCGGCCGCCGCAGGCGTGCGGATGCAGGCGATGATGGCGTCGACGAGATTGCCGACATAGACCAGGCTGCGGCGGTTATTGATCGAGGCTAATGGCAGCGGCACATTACGGGCCACTGCTTTCAGCAGCTGCAGGAAGTTGCCCTTGACGCCCGGCCCGTACACCAGCGGCGGCCTGAGAACCACGACTTCCATGCCAGTTTCGCTGCCGATGGCCCGGAGCACATCTTCCGCTTCGCGTTTGCTGATGCCGTAGGCGTCTTCCGGGCGCGGTGTGTCGCGTTCACTGAAGGGCCGCGAGGTCGTTGATTCGCCATTGACCTTGACCGAACTCAGAAATACGAAGCGGCGCACGCCTGAGCGGGCGGCCTGCCGGGCGAGGTTTCCTGTGGCAGCGACATTGATGCGCTGGTACTCGGCCAGCGGGTCGGGACTGCGATCATCGAGCACATGGGTGCGCGCGGCGAGATGAACGACGCAGGTTATGCCCTGCAGTGCATCATGCCAGTCAGTGTCGGGTCCGATGTTGCCAACGGTGATTTCCTCCGTGAGGCCGATTCCGCTTGGGGCTCGGCGCAAGGCGGCGACGCCGGCGAGCTTTTCCTGCTGCAGGGCTGCGCACAGTGCGCGGCCGACAAAGCCGCCGGCCCCGGTGACCAGGATGCGGCTGGCGCTGGGCGCTATTTCCGCCACACCGTGCGGTTCACGTAATCCGTGTAACCGAGGATGATGTGGACGACCTTGGACGAGACGTTGTCGGCGAGGTAATCCGGTGGGACGGCAAAAGGCTTGCGGCCGCCGGCATGAGCCACAAGGGTGGTTTTGACGGCTGCCAGCACGCGTTCCGGCCGGAGGCCGCACATGATCAACACGCCTTCATCCATGCCTTCCGGGCGCTCGTGTGCCTGGCGCAGCATCACCGCAGGGAAGCCGAGGATCGCGGATTCCTCGGTCAGCGTGCCGCTGTCCGACAGCACGCAGCAGGCGGCTTGCTGCAGTCTTATGTAGTCGAAGAAACCCAGCGGTTTCAGGAATTCCACGCCGGCCGGCAGCTTGCGCCTGCCGAGCGCGGTCAGACGCTTGCGGGTGCGTGGATGAGTGGACATGATGACCCGCTTCCGGTGCTGGCGCGACAGCGCATCAAGGCTCGCCAGCAGGTCGGCCAGGTTTTGCGGGCTGTCGACGTTTTCCTCGCGGTGGGCGCTGACCACGAAATAGTTTCCGGGTTCGAGCTTGAGACGTTTCAGCACGCGGGACGCGGCGATGTCAGCAGCATGATGTTCAAGGATTTCGCGCATCGGCGAGCCGGTCTTGATCACCGTTTCGGGACGGATGCCTTCGCCGATCAGGTAGCGGCGCGCGTGTTCGGTGTACGGCAGGTTGATGTCGCTGATGTGATCGACGATGCGGCGGTTGATCTCTTCCGGAACCCGGTCATCGAAGCAGCGGTTGCCCGCTTCCATGTGGAACACCGGTACCTTGCGCCGCTTGGCCGCGATCGCGGCGAGGCAGGAATTGGTGTCGCCGAGCAGCAGCAGCGCATCCGGTGTCTCGCGCGCCAGCACCGCGTCCGCGCGCTCGATCACCGCGGCGATGGTGGCGGCCGCGGTCTTGCCGGCGGCGTCGAGGAAATGGTCGGGCTTGCGGATCTGCAGTTGCTCGAAAAAGACCTGATTCAACTCGTAATCGTAGTTCTGCCCGGTGTGCACCAGCACGTGTTTCGTATTCCGGTCGAGCGCGGCGATCACCCGTGAGAGCTTGATGATCTCCGGGCGCGTGCCGACGATGGTCATGACCTTGAGTGTCATTGTCGGTCCTAGCGCAGCAGTTCGCCATCGCCGGGATCGGCATTTTCCGGCATCAGGCGATGCTGTTTCAGCAGCTTGACGGTGCCGGCCAGCGACAGCACGTTGCCGGCGGAACTGAATTCGCGTTTCAGCGCGTTGGGTTCGGCTTTTGCTTTGGCCGTCAGTTCCGGCAGCATCGGCCGGATCGCGTACCAGGCGCCGCGCTTCACGCAGTGGTGCACTTCTTCCTCCGATACCATGATCTCGTGCAGCTTTTCACCAGGACGCACGCCGGTGATTTTGGTCGGGATCTTGCGGCTGCCGATCAACGCCCTCGCGATGTTGATCACCGTTGCCGACGGCGCATTGGGCACGTAGATTTCACCGCGTTTCGCGCCCTTCAGTGCCGCGAACACGGTATCGACCGCTTGGTCCAGGCTCAGCAGGAAGCGTGTCATGTGCGGCGCGGTGATGGTCACCGGGCCGCCATTGCGGATCTGATCGTGGAACAGCGGGATCACCGAGCCGCGCGAGGCCAGCACATTGCCGTAGCGCACGCCGATAAAGCGGGTGTCGGGGTTGAGCACGTTGGCGCCGACGAAGATGCGCTCCTGCACCGCCTTGGTCATGCCCATCACGTTGACCGGCTTGCAGGCCTTGTCGGTGCTGATCGCGACCACGGTTTCGACCGGATAGCGGTGGTTCTGGATCGCGCGCACGATGTTCATCGCGCCGATGCAGTTGGTCATCACCGCTTCCCCGGGGAAATATTCGCAGGACGGCACCTGCTTCAGCGCGGCGGCGTTGACCACGACGTCGGCATCGCGCACCGCGGCGCTGACCGCCGCATAGTCGCGCACGTCGCCGATACGAAACTCCAGCACGTTCATGAAGTTGCGGAAAATGACCTCGTCGGTGCTGACGGTCTTGTGCAGGTAGGCCATGCGCATGTCGTGCTGCTTGGCCTCGTCGCGCGAGAATACGATGACTTTTTTCGGCAGGCCGAGTTCGCCGGTCAGCACCCGGCGTACAAAGGTCTTACCCATGGACCCGGTGCCGCCGGTGACCAGAATTTTTTTATTCTTTAAAATCATATGCTTGCATTATCCCGTGGTGGTGACCAGTTCGTCAATCATGGCCGGCCATGATGGCGGCTCGTAGCCGAAAGCCCGGCGGAAGCGTGTGGAGTCGAGGCTGCGGTCGCAGTGGAATTCATCATCGGGATCGATCCGGGTCTGCAGTCCGAGGCGGTCCCGGATCAGCGCCAGCAATTCGTGCTTGCTGATTGCGGCACTCGACACGTGGTACAGGCCATGCGCCTGCGGAAACCGCGTCAGCAGCATCTCGATGATGTGCGTCATCTCGATCGTCGTGAAACCCGAGAATATCGCCCGGCGGTAGCCGCGGATCGCGCCTTGCTGGGCGAGGAACCACTCGAGCAGGCCCGTTTTGCGCGAAAGCTCGCGGCCGATGATCGAGGTGCGCAGCGTGATCGCCGGTGCTGCGGCAACCTCGCCGAGCCGCTTGGAGCGGCCGTAAAGGTCTTCCGCGTCGGGTGCATCGTCCTCGCGATAGCCGCCGCGCTTTCCGGAAAACACGCAGTCGGTGCTCATGTGCACGAAGCGCGCGCCCGTCTCCGCGCAGAGCGCGGCCATGCGGTGGGGAAACAATGCGTTGATCTCGATCGAGGGAATGGCTTCTGCCGCTTCCGCCCGCTGCTTAACGATGCCTGTGGCATTGATCACCGCTTCAGGACGGAACGCGGCAAAAACCCTGCGCACCGTGCCGAAGTCCTGCACGTCGACGCCGCCTTCCGCGTTGCCGGCATGGAACAGTCCGAAACCCGCATAACGCTCGAGCGGTCCGCGCAGCGTCGCGCGCACCTCATGGCAGGCGCCGAAATGGCGCAGCAGGCGGTGCCCCAGCATGCCGTCACCGCCCAGTATCAGTATTCGCATCAGCCTTGTCCGTCAGTTCATGCATCCAGCCTTCGAGGCGGTCGAGCAGGCGGTTGCGTTCAAAATGTTCCCCGAAATAGGCGCCGCCGCGGCTGCCCATGGAGGCGCGCTCCGCGTCCGGTGTTGCTGCAAGCCGGCGGGCAAGCGCGGCGAGCGACGCAGCGTCCCCGGCTGCGCAGGTCCAGCCGGCGCCCGATTCGTTGATGATCCTTGCGCCCTCACCGTCGAGAGCCCCGATTACCGGTTTTCCCGCCGCGAGATAGGACTGGATTTTACTGGGTATGGTGAGGGCGAATACGGGATCGGCGCGCAACGTTACCAGAAGAGCATCGGCCGCCGCGAAATACCGCGGCATTTCGATCGGCGGTTGGCGCCCGAGCAGGGCGACCGTTGCCTCCAGCCTGCGCTCGCGGATCTGCCGTTCCAGCGTGTCGCGCATCAGCCCGTCACCGACGATGATCCAGTGAATATCGGGTCGGTCGCGCAAGTTTTCCGCGGCGGCAATGATTGTTTCTAGGGACTGCGCGCTGCCGAGGTTTCCGGCGAACAGGATGCGGAAACCGCGAAAACGCGCGAGCGGGTTCGCATCCCCCGCAGTAGCCGGATTGCGGTACCAGTCCTCCGCCCAGTTCGGCAGGTAACGTATCCGCTGCAGCGGAATGCGGCGGGCCACCAGGCTGGTGCTGAAGGCTTGTGACTGCAGCAGCAAGGCATCGCAGCGGCGGTGCACGAAATCCGCGACGGCGGTTCCTGCGGAGAGGATCGCGCCGCGCAGACCCATTGCCGCGAGGGTATCCGGCCAGAGATCCTGTATCCACAGCATGACCGGTGCCCGCTTCAGCACACCCAGCAGTAGTGCGGGCAGGCCGACGGTGACTGGCGAGGGCTCGAATACGAACACCAGGTCGAACTTGCCCCGGCAACGTAGTGCACCGAACAGGCTTGCCGAGCAAGCGAAGGAAAGATAGTTCAGCGCGAGCCGCCAGTTCCGCGCCTGGCCGCGACTGACCAACGGCACGCGGATGATGCGCACGCCACCAAAGTCTTCATTGGCCGGACGCATCCAGCCGTAACCGGGATATAGCGTACCCTCAGGGTAATTGGGCATGCCGGTCAGCACCGTGACCGAATGCCCGCGGGCGTGCAAACCCGCGACCAGATCGTTGATGCGGAACGGTTCCGGATGGAAATACTGGGTGACGATGAGGATTTTCAAGATGCCTGGACCATAAGCCTTCAGGCCTTGCGATTCGCTGGGCGTTCGGGGAAGAGGTGGCTCAACATCATTCCCCAAAGGAAAAAAGTCACGATGCCGGGATAAGGTTGGCGCATACCAACCTTAAATGAATTGTCGACGATCAGCAGGAACAGCACGATAGCGGCGAGACATGTGTAGGGCGCCGAGCTCAGGATGCTGCGCCATTGTCGAAGAATGCCCGCAATAGTCATTACCAGCATGCCCAGCAGAGGCAACAGTGGAAGGATGCCGAAGTTGTATGCGAAGTCCAGATAATAATTGTGGGCACTCGGGATTTTTTTGCGATCTGGCGGGGCAACATGTCCCAGAGCCGCGGTTTTGGCGCTCGACAGGATTTCCTCGGAATAAAATGTCCAGTACCGGATTCGCTCCGCGAGGTTTCTCGGGGCGAATAGCGATGAATCGGTATGCAGGCGGATCAGGCCGTACTTCCCGTCCAATTTTCCTGCGGCCAGCGAAAAGTATGCGGCTGCGGATACGGTCACGATAATGCCCAGCAACATTGCGGAGCCGGCCTTTCTGCGTTGTCGCCAGAGCAAGACCGGAAATGCACAAGCCCCGACGATAAGACAGGCGGTGGCAAGTGCAGAAACGGATGCGCCAGTGTAAACCCCCATGGGGATGGCGATTCCCAGAAGAAGCACGCGACAGGCGCGGTGCTCCCAGAGCGCGTAAAGTGCAAGCAGGTACGCGGCAACCATAATCATCGGCACATACTGCAGGTGCTGATAGATGCTGAACAAGTACAGATACGGGGTCAGCAGAAGATGACCCTGCGCCCAGGTGGCGGCCAGTTGCGCGGGAACCAGAACTGCGATTACCCCGAGGAAACAACGCGCGACGAAGGCGATGTCGTCGAGGTTCTTCAGATACATCTGACCCAGCACCAAGGCAAACATGGGCAGCACGAATTGAATCAACAGGATCAGCTTTGCCTGTTCGTGTCCTGAATGAACGTGCGACAGTAATACACTGGATATCAACATCAAGACAAAAGTCATGAACAGCCCGGTCAGCGAAAGTCGTGCGCGCGAGTAACCGCCAATCAAAAGCACCGCGCCATAGCAGGCGAGAACAGAAAGCGGGACCGGCAAGCGGGAAAGCTGTCCCTCCGTGTCAAAAATGAAGGCGATGTCCCGAAAGACCGCACCGTTGATCTGGAAGAAAAGGGGTAGCAGCAGCGATATGACAATTACCGGGAGAATCCAGCGGCTTTGCATTTGTATGGGTGATGAGTGGCCTTGAGGCGCCAGTTTTATGGCGCTGCTGTAAAAAAGCAGAGCCAGCACTGCCCCCAGAAGATACAGAAGTCCGAGTGCATCCCTGCCCAGCAGATAAAAAATGTAAGGCACGGCGGCCACCAGCAGGATGTTTGCCAGAACGTCGGGTCCGAAGGTGTCGTGGTGAGCATGATTCTGGAGCAATCTCAGCCGGAATCCCTGTGCGATCACCATTACACAGCCGCCGACAAGGGATGCGCCGGTGGCTTGCCAGAACAAAGCCGACTTGCCCGCAGATGCCAGGCTGTCGGGGGTCAGGATGGCTATCGCGAAAATGACCAGTCCGGCAACAGCTGCGCCAGCCAGCAGGTATTTCATCCATGACGGAAGAGCCGAATGACCCGCCCGGGCTTCGCGCAAAATCAGCGAAGGTCCAATGGCCTGGGCAAAGGCGGATCCCAAAATTCCTCCAATTGCAAATGCGGTATAGAGTTCGCCCGCGACGACCTTTCCGACCAAAAGCAGAATGAGCAACCGGAAGACATAAACCGAAACGCCGATAACAGCCGTGGATCCGAAATGAGGCAATAGCCGCAGCCAGCCGCCGGATTCCGGGATAGACAAGCGCGTTTTTCCCGTTCCCGGTTTGGAAGGGATGCAAAGCGGAGAGACTCCCCAGGCAAAAAGGATGGGCATGGCATGGGGCAGTCCGGCGATCAGCCATGCGCCGACAATCACGAAAGCCACGGTCTGCAAGGCGAGAAACCGTCTCGCATAGGGCAGGTTCTGGCGCACTTCAGCAGATCCGAGTGCGAGCTCGGCAATCCATTCAGAGCAATGGCGGATGACCAGGACGGTGGCGAGCAGAACTTCGACGCGACCAAAGTGCACACTGAGCCAAAGGGATAGCGAGGCTAGCGGAAGTAACAGCAGCAGACGCGTGCCAAGAATGAGTCCTGGTGAAATTACGGACTGCCGATTGAGCAGGATGTTTCGTGCGTTGGCAGAGAAGGAGTAAAAAAGGGCGATTGCGGCTCCATGGACAATCCCAAAATCCGCAGCCATTTCCGGATTGCCGCTAATCCCCAATACGATCATCAGACCGGTCACCGAGAACGTATTGGCCATTACCGCGGCCGGAAACAAGTAGCTCATGAGTGAAGGCAATGCTCAATAGGCATCTGGATTACCGTTTCCGCGAACCTTGTCCAGGCGCGCGAGACCTGTCCATGGATCGAGTCGTTGCCGTGACCGGCCCCCCTTCCTGGTTTGCGAAATCTTGAAATATCCCGCGACTTTGAGGGGGGGCGGATGCTACAATTCTGACGATTTTCACAACGATTTCCGTAGGTTACCGAGCTTCCAAAACAAAAATCGGTGTTCTGTTTCGCATATTGTCGCGCTGAGCCGCATGTTTTCTCCAAATTGCCATGAGTAATGGGTGGAACGGACCGGGCGGTCGGATTTTTATGGGATCCATCAGATACCGGCATTCCTGTTGCAGGCGAAGAACAAGCTTATAACAACATGCAGCTTTGCCATGAATATCCTTGACGAAAAAATCGCAGTGATCGGACTCGGTTATGTAGGGCTCCCCTTGGCCGTGGAGTTTGGAAAACATCGCCCGGTTCTCGGCTTTGACGTCAACCAGGAGCGAATCCGGGAGCTGCGCTCGGGCCATGACCGCACGTTGGAGGTGGCCGATGCCGATCTGGCGGCTGTCAAGCAGCTTGTTTTCAGTTGCGATCCCGAAGACTTGACAGCCTGCGGCGTGTTTATCGTTACGGTGCCCACGCCGATCGACAAGGCAAGTCGTCCCGATCTGACACCGCTGGTCAAGGCCAGCGAAACTGTTGGCCGGCGTCTGAAACCTGGATCGCTAGTGATCTACGAGTCGACGGTTTATCCCGGATGCACGGAAGAAGTCTGTGTTCCTGTCCTGGAGCAAGCATCGGGGCTCACATTCAACAGGGACTTTTTTTGTGGCTACAGCCCGGAGCGGATCAACCCGGGTGACAAGGTCAACACGCTGACCAAGATCAGGAAAATCACAAGCGGATCGACCCCGGAGGCCGCCAAGGCCGTTGATCGGCTTTACGCCAGCATAGTAAAGGCAGGAACTTATCCTGCCGCGAGCATCAAGGTCGCCGAGGCCGCCAAGGTGATCGAAAACACGCAGCGCGACCTGAATATTGCCTTTGTGAACGAACTCTCGATCATTTTCGAGCGACTCGGAATCGACACCATCGAGGTTCTCGAGGCGGCCGGCAGCAAATGGAATTTTCTGCCGTTTCGCCCGGGAATGGTTGGGGGTCATTGCATCGGCGTGGATCCGTATTACCTCACGCATAAGGCTGAGGAAGTCGGTTACCGGCCGCAGGTTATCCTGGCGGGCCGCAAGATCAACGACAACATGGCCCGGTATGCGGCCCGTAATCTTGTCCGGTTGATGCTCAACAACAAACTTGATGTATCCCGGAGCACTGTCGGCGTGCTGGGGATCACTTTCAAGGAGAATTGCCCGGATATCCGCAACAGCAAGATTGCCGATCTCGTCAGCGAACTGAAGAGCTGGAATGTGAATGTGGTTGTGATGGATCCTTGGGCGGATGCCGAAGAAGTGGAACATGAATACGGAATCAAGCTTGGCTCGGTTGGTCCCGAGAATCCGGTTGATTCACTGATTGTGGCCGTCGGGCACAACGAATTCCGGAAGCTGTCCCCGGTTGATCTCAGGAAATTTTGCCGGACTGAAAACCCGGTACTCGCAGATTTGAAGGCACTTTACGATCGCCACTCCGCGGCCGAGGCGGGATTCACCGTGTTTCGCCTGTGATAACGATCTTCATCATGTCCAAGGAAAGCGCATGTTGTATCAGTCGATAAAGGGAAGGAAGTTGCGCATCGCGGTTGTAGGGTGCGGCAGGATTTCAAAGAATCACTTTGGCTCAATCGAGGCGCATGCGTCGGAGCTGGAGCTGGCGGCAGTCTGCGATATCGACCCCAATGTCCTCGACGAGCATGCCCGGAAGTACGGGGTGAAGGGTTACCGGGATATCCGGGAGATGCTGGAGAAGGAAAAACTGGATTTGGTGGCCTTGTGCACACCGAGCGGCATTCATCCGGGACAGGCCGTATTGGCGGCAAAATCCGGTGTCCATGTCATGACCGAAAAGCCCATGGCCACCCGCTGGGCAGACGGGCAGAAAATGGTCCATGCCTGCGATGAGGCCGGCGTCCGGTTGTTTGTCGTGAAGCAGAATCGCCATAATTCGACTCTGCGCCTGCTGCGCCGTGCGGTTGAGGAAAAGCGTTTTGGCAAGATTCACATGGTGCACCTCAATGTTTTCTGGACGCGGCCACAGTTCTACTATGACCAGGGCAACGGCTGGCGAGGCACCTGGGAGTTTGACGGCGGGGCATTCATGAATCAGGCCAGCCACTACATTGATCTGCTCGAATGGCTGATCGGCCCGGTCGAAAAGGTGCAGGCCATGACCAGCACCACCCGGGACATTGAGGCAGAAGACACCGGCGTGATCAACGTCCGCTGGCGCAACGGTGCCCTGGGTTCGGTCAGCGTGACGATGCTGACCTACCCGAAAAATCTTGAAGGAAGCATCACCATCCTCGGGGAAAAAGGCACCGTCCGGATCGGAGGCGTCGCGGTCAACGATATTCAGGTCTGGCAGTTCGAGGATGCAAAGGACTATGACAAAAACATCCGCGAGGCGAACTACGAAACCACATCGGTTTACGGCTTTGGCCATCCCCTGTACTACAAGAACGTGATTGATGTGCTCAGGGGGGATGCCGAGCCGGAAACGGACGGACGCGAAGGACTCAAATCCCTGGAGTTGCTGATCGCGGCGTACCGGTCAGCCCGGGATGGTGTCACTGTCGGCTTGCCACTGGAATATTGATCGCGACAGCTTGATGAACATTGCTGTAATCGGCGGCGGCATCAATGGCCTGTGCTGCGCCTGGCGCATGGCCTGCAGCGGGCACCGGGTATCGCTCTACGAACGGTCGGGCATCATGCGCGCGACCAGCAGCGCATCGTCCAAACTCCTGCACGGGGGCTTGAGGTATCTCGAGAACAGGGAGTTCGGCCTGGTGAAAGAGGCACTGCGGGAAAGGAGTGCCTGGCTGGAACGGGCGCCTGAGTTTGCGTATCCGGTGTCGCTGGTGATTCCTGTTTACAGACAGGGCCGCCGC
>JAHCLD010000219.1 GCA_026125585.1 Burkholderiales bacterium | reverse complement strand
GGCGGCGAGCGCGGACCGGGCCGCGGCTGAGGGGCGGGGTTTCGCGGCCGCGCGCCGCATCGACACGGGCCGTGGCGGCCCCGTCTCCGTTGGATAATCCTCCGCAGCGGCGCGTCGCCGCCAACCACCGGAGGAACACCATGGCGCCAGAATCCGCCGTCGCCGGCAGCTGCCTGTGCGGGGAAGTCCGTTTCGAAATCACGCCGCCGTCGACGGCTTTCCGCTATTGCCATTGCACGCGCTGCCGCAAGGTCACCGGCGCGGCGCATGCCGCCAACCTTTTCGTGCCGGCGGCGCAGTTCAGATGGCTGTCCGGCGAATCGCAGGCGCGCCGCTACGATCTGCCGGGTGCCAAGCGTTTTGCCGTGAGCTTCTGCACCCGGTGCGGCACCCGCGTGCCGCACCGGGTCACCGGCACGGAAAACATGCTGATCCCCGCCGGCGTGCTCGACGGCATGCCCGACCTCAGGCCCGAGGGCAGCATTTTCTGGAATTCGCGCGCCGGATGGTTCATCGAGACGCCGGCATTGCCGAAACACGGGGAGTACGGCCGGTAGCGGCATTGCCTGCGGAAAATGGTACGCTACTTGCTCAACCAGCGCTTTCCGAAACTGAAGGAGCACATCATGAAAATGCGGGTCAAACCGCTCATCCTGCTTGCCCTGTCCGCCGTGAGCGCGGCGGCCATGGCGCAGAACTATCCGGCGCGCAGCGTGCGCGTCGTCGTCGCCTATCCCGCCGGCGGCAGCATCGACACCACGGCGCGGCTCACCGCGCAGCGCCTCGCGCTGGTGCTCGGACAGCAGGTCCTCGTCGACAACCGCTCGGGCGCCGCCGGCATCATCGGCACCGAGAACGTCGTGCGTGCCGCGCCCGACGGCCACACGCTGCTGATGGCGAGCGCGGCGGCGGTGTCCTCGGCGCCGAGCATGTACGCGAAGCTTCCCTACGATCCGCTGCGCGACCTGGCGCCGATCGTGCTGGTCGCGAACCAGCCCAACGTGCTGCTGGCGCATCCTTCGGTGCCTTCGCGCAACCTGAAGGAATTCATCGCGCTGGTGAAGGCGAATCCCGGCAAGTTCAACTACGGCTCCTCCGGCATCGGCGCGACGCAGCACATGACCTCGGAGCTGTTCGCGATGATGACCGGCACCAGCATCGTGCACGTGCCGTACCGCGGCGGTGCGCCGGCGATAACCGACCTGATGACCGGCCAGATCGATTTCATGTTCACGCCGGCGCCGAACGCGATCGCGCCGCTGAAGACGGGGCGCGTGCGCGGCATCGCGGTGACCAGCCTCAAGCGCTCCGGCGTGCTGCCCGACCTGCCGACGATGGACCAGTCGGGACTCAAGGGTTTCGAACTGCTCGGCTGGATCGGGCTGATGGGGCCGGCGGGCACGCCGCCCGCGGTGATCGCGCGCCTGAACGGCGAAGTGCAGAAAATGTTCTCCGGCGACCTCAAGGCCCGGCTCTTCGACCTCGGGCTCGACGTGGCCGGCGGCAGCCCCGAGGAATTCGGCGGCTTCATCCGCAAGGACATCGAGAAATACGCGAAAATCGTCAAGGCGGCGAAGATTCCGCCGCAATAAGACCCCTCCGGAGAAACACGCATGACCTTTGCCATTGCCGCGCGCTGCGCGGAAACCGGGCGCCTCGGCGTCGCCATTTCCACCCGTTCGATCGCCGTCAGCTCGCGCTGTCCGTTCATCGCGCCGGGCCTCGGCCTGGTGGTGACGATGCAGCGCACCGACCCGCGGCTGGGGCCGCTGGGCCTGAAGCTGCTGGGGCTGGGCTATTCCGCGCGGAAGACGCTCGATGAAATCGCCGCCAGCGATCCCGGCATCGAACATCGCCAGGTCTGCGTCATCGACCGCGACGGCAACGCCGCCGCGCGCACGGGCGCCAAGCACCGCGTGTGGTCCGGCGCCTTCGTCGAGAAGAACCTGGTGGCGATGGGCAACAACCTCACCAGCGAGAAGACCGCCGCCGACATGCGCGACGCCTGGCACGCGACGAAGGACCGGCCGCTGGAAGAACGCCTGCTCACCGCGCTGGAGGCGGGGCGCGACGCCGGCGGCCAGAACGGCGGCCAGCACTCGGCGGGCCTGCATTCCTACGACCGCGAGATCTACGCCTATGTCGATCTGCGCGTCGACGAACACGTCGAGCCGATCGCCGAACTGCGCCGCATCTACGAAGCGCAGAAACCGCTGCTGCCGTACTACTACGGCCGGCCGGCGCAGTCCGACGAATACGGCCGTGAGGAGGAGTGGCTGGCACGCCAGGGGAAATCCTAAAAATATCAATAAAAACAAATACTTATGAATATGGCCGGAGGTTGCTGTCAAGGCTGTGCCGTGCCTGGCGCAGCCATCGATGTTCTAATGCGGGCTCTTTCACGAAGGAAAATTCCGCATGGCCTTGATCGAACAGCACGTCACCGTCACCACCAAACACGGCCGCTGCCCGGCTTTCGCCGCCTGTCCGGATGCGCCGGGCCGTTTTCCCGGCATCATTTTCTACATGGACGCGCCGGGTTTCCGCGAGGAGCTGTGCAACATGGCGCGGCGCATCGCCAAGCACGGCTATTTCTGCCTGCTGCCCGACCTGTACTACCGGCTCGGCACCTGCCGCTTCGACCTTCCGCGCCGCAACGACGCGATGTCGGCGGTGATCCGGGCGGCGATGAACAGCCTGACCAATGCCGATGTCACCGACGACACCGCGGCCTTCATCCACTGGCTCGACGCGCAGGACAAGGCGGCGGAGGGCGCGGTCGGCTGCGTCGGCCATTGCATGAGCGGGCGTTACGTCACCACCGTCGCGGCGCGTTTTTCGCGGATGAAGGCGGCTGCTTCGCTCTACGGCGTCGGCATCGTCACCGACAAGGAGGATTCCCCGCACAAACTGCTCGGCGACGTCCAGGGCGAGCTCTATTACGCCTTCGCCGAGAAGGATGCCTCGGTGCCGGCGCAGGAAGTTACCGAACTGGCCGCGGCGCTGAAGAAGGCGGGCACGAAACACGCGCTCGAAACGCTGCCCGGCACCCAGCATGGCTTCTGCTTCGCCGAGCGCGCGGTCTACCATCCCGCGGCTTCGGAACATGCCTGGACGAAGATTTTCGATCTCTGGGACCGCAACCTGAAATAGCGCGCCGCCGCGGCCGGTGACGCGCGCCCCGCGGCTGCCGGCCCGGCGGGGCATGCCCGGAGGCGGATAAACGTATTACAGTGGAGGCTGGCGATCCGGGCCGCCGGTCCGGCGCATCCTTCCGGGAGAGCTCCCGTGCTGATCCGAAAAGACCGCGGTTACGTCCATCCCCATGCCTCCGAAATCACGCCGCAGGCGGTGTACGAGCGGCGGCGCGAATTCCTGAAGCAGATGGCCGCCGGCGCGGCCGGCGCCGGCCTTGCCGCCTGGGCCGGAC
>JAHCLD010000218.1 GCA_026125585.1 Burkholderiales bacterium | reverse complement strand
CGGCGCTGGCCCAGAATACCGGCGCAATGCCGAGCAGCGCGCCGACCGAGCCGGCGGCCAGCGGCACCGCGATATGGGTGACGTTGTTGATGGTCAGCCGCAGCCCGGTGACTTCGCCGGAGCGTCCCGCCGGCGAGCGGTTGTAGGTCAGGTTCAGCGTCAGCGGCTGGCTGACGCCCAGCATCAGGCCGATGCCGAAGGACAGCGCGAGCAGGGCGGGCACGAATTCGATGAAGGCGAAGGGCAGGAACAGCGCGGCGGCGATGCACATCGCGACGGCGAGCACGGTCTCGACGCTGAAGCGCCGGGTCAGCGCCGGCAGCGCGATGCGCACGATGAAACTGGCCGCGGCGAAGGCGCCGAGGATGCTGCCGATGGTCGAGGCCGACAGGCCGATGGAGTGGCCGTAGATTGGCACGTAGAAGACGTAGAGATCCCAGCCGGTGGTCACCAGTCCGCTGACGATGATCGTCCGCCGCAGCGGGGGCAGGCGCAGCAGGTCGAAGGCGCTGCTGCCCGCGGGGGGCTTGCCGCGCGCGCCGTGCGCGCCCAGCGTGGTCGACAGCGCCAGGGTCAGTATCGGCACCAGCGTCAGCACCGCAAACGCGATGTAGGCGGGGCCGAATCCGTAGCGGTCGATCATCAGGCCCGCGATGACCGGGCCGATCATGTGGCCGCTGGAATAGCCGAGGCTCAGCGTGGAGAAATTGCGCGTGCGCTCGGCGGCGCTGCCGAGGGTGCCGGCTAGGTTCTGCACCGCGACGTTGAAGAACACGAAGCCGGTGCCGACCAGCGGCGCCGACACGAACAGCGCCGGCAGCGTCGGGAACATGGCGGGGATCATCAGGCCGGCCGCGAAGGCGATGCTGCCGCCGAGCATCGGCCGGCGTGAACCGTAGCGGTCGGAGATCCGGCCGACGACCAGTGCGAAGCCGAGCTGGAATATCGAGTAGGCCGCGATCAGGATGCCGATCAGCATCGGACCGGCGCCCAGGCTCAGCGCGAGCAGCGAGGCGACGACGCGGCTGCCCATGTGCCCGCCCTGCATGGCGAGCGTCAGCAGGGTGACGACGGTGATTGGTTTCAATGACGTGCTTTCATGCGTTCAAAGAGAAGGGGCGCCGCCGCCCGTCAGGCAGTGGCGCCCCCGCAGATGGGTGAGGCGGTCAGGACGCGTAACCGGGGCATTCCCGGTCGAGCTTGCGCATCAGCGCCGACCACATCAGTTTGCCACCGGCGCCACGGCCGTTTTCACCATAGATGAAATTGCCCTGGTCCACGGTGTGCCGGACGATCTCGCCGGGCAGGTGGTTCAGTTCGGCGCCGCCGGTCATCGCGGTGATCTGCATTTTGCAGGCGCGTTCGAGGCGGTACATGCGCGCGAACATCTCGCCGATGCTGCGGCCCACGGTCAGCGTGCCGTGGTTGCGCAGGATCAGCATGCTGCCGTCGCCGAGGTCGTGCACCAGACGCTCGCGCTCGTTGTGGTCCTCGGCGACGCCCTCGAAGTCGTGGTAGCGCACCTGCGACAGCGCAGTCAGCGCCATCTGCGTCAGCGGCAGCAGGCCCTGCTTCTGCGAGGCGACGGCGACGCCGTGCTGGGTATGGCAGTGCATCACCGCGTCGGCACCGGGGCAGTTCATGTGTACGGCGCTGTGGATGGTGAAGCCGGCCGAGTTCACTTCGTAGGGCGAGTCCGACAGCTTGCGGCCGTCGACGTCGCACTTGATCAGGTCCGATGCCGTCATTTCCTCGAACAGCAGGCCGTAGGGATTGATCAGGAACTGGTCGTGCCGGCCCGGAACGCGGCAGGAGATGTGGGTGCCGAGCATGTCGGTCCAGCCCATCATCGCGGTCAGCCGGTAGGCGGCGGCCAGTTCGACGCGGGCCTGCCACTCGGCGGCATCGATGCCGCGGACGGCACGGGGACTGCGTCGGCGTGGTGTGGCGGCTTTGCGCCGGGTGGTGGTGGCGACTCGTTTTTTCATATTATGGATTCCTGTCATGTTGTTGCAGCGGCAACCGCTGTCATCCGGTCAGCTATGCATGAATGTCGCTAGAATACCTCACCCGGCTGCAAATGTTGCATCCGCGGCGCGATCTGACATGATTTGATCCACATCATGAACGTATCGTGCGCGCATGCGGCGCGACGGCGGGCCTGGCGAACGTTCCGGGCATCAACGAGCCGCAGCGTGGCGGCGAAACCTTGCCGGAACCGGCCGCGATCCGTACCCGCGCACGATCTGAAAGAGATATCTGAAAGAGAGAGAAGGAGACATCGATGAAACAACTCAAGCTTCCCGCGGTGTTCATGCGCGGCGGCACCAGCAATGCCGTGGTGTTCAACCAGAAGGATCTGCCGGCCGACCGCGCGCTGTGGGACGAGATATTCCTCGCCGCGATCGGCAGTCCTGATCCCAACGGCCGTCAGCTCGACGGCATGGGTGGCGGTGTGTCCTCGCTGTCCAAGGTCTGCGTGGTCGGACCGCCAACGCGGCCCGATGCCGACATCGATTACACCTTTGCCCAGGTGCAGGTGAAGGAGGCGAAGGTCGATTACGGCGCGAACTGCGGCAACATGTCCTCGGCGATGGGGCCGTTCGCGGTCGACGAGGGCCTGGTCAGGGTGTCCGGCAGGGAGGCGCTGGTGCGCATCCACAATACCAATACGAAGAAAATCATCCATGCGCTGTTCAGCCTTGACGACGGGCTGGCGGCGGTCGACGGCGACCTCGCGATTCCGGGCGTCTCCGGCACCGGCTCGCCGGTGAAGCTGGAGTTCCGCGATCCCGGCGGCGCGACCACCGGAAAACTGCTGCCCACGGGCAATGCCGTCGACGTGCTCGACGTGCCGGGCGTCGGCAAGATCCGCGCATCGCTGGTCGACGCGGCGAACGCGACGGTGTGGATCAACGCAAAGGACATCGGCCTGACCGGCACCGAGCTGCCCGAGCAACTGGATGCGGACGCGATCGTGATGCAGAAGCTGTCGGCGATCCGGATCGCCGGTTCGGTGGCGATGGGCATTGCCGCCAATGCGGACGAAGCAGCAAAGAAAAAATCGATACCGTTCATCGGATTCGTGTCGCCGGTGCAGGATGCGAAGCTGCTTTCCGGCGAAACCATTTCCGCTGGCGACATTGATCTTACCGGCCGCGTGATTTCCAACGGCCAGACGCATCGTGCGCTGCCGCTAACGGTGTCGCTGTGCATGGCGGTCGCCGCGCGCATCGAAGGCAGCGTCGTCAACGAGGTGTTGCGCAAGGGCGGCGATGCCGAGGCGCCGATCCGCATCGGCATGCCGTCGGGCATCCTGACCGTGGCGGCGACGGTGAAGCGCGGGGACGGCGGCTGGCATGCCGAGCAGGGCGCGTTCTATCGCACGCAGCGGCGCATGTTCGAAGGCCAGGTGCTGGTGCGCGCGTCGCGCGTGCCGGGACTGGTGGCCTGCAGCGCTTAGA
>JAHCLD010000217.1 GCA_026125585.1 Burkholderiales bacterium | reverse complement strand
CGGGCCGAGAATCTGCCCCGACGCGAACGACGCGGTCATTGCCGCCGTCAGCGGCACGACATGGGCGCCGGCCACCGCGCGCGCCTCCTGGATGCTCAGCATCGTGATCACCATGAAGGTGCCGCCGACGCACAGCGCGGCGACGAGGATCGGCGCGAGGCCGCTCCAGAACACCGGCAGCACGACGCCGAAAGCCATCACGAAATGGCAGATCATCCACAACCGCCGCGGCGGGCAGCCGCGGAGCAGCACCGCCGAAAAGATCGTCGACGCCAGCGCCGCCGCGCCGAACACCGGCCACGCCCAGCCGAACAACGCCGGGTCGGGGATGATTTCGCGCGCCATCGCAGGCAGGAAAGTCGCCGAGATGATGTAGCCGAAGCCCGAAGCGCCGAAACAGAACACCAGCAGTGCCGCCTCGCGGCTCCACGGCACCCGCCCCGCCGCGCGCGGCGGCGCCCGATGCGCCGTGCCGGGATCGCCGCGGTACGTGGTCCACACCGCCGCGGTGACCGCCAGCGCGAGCAGGCCGAAGGCCATCCACGCCTGCGCCGACGATGCCTCCACGCGCATCAGCAGGATGCAGACCAGACCCGCGACCATCGTGCCGGCGCCGACGCCGGCAAAGCTGAGACTGTTCAGCACGGGCCGCCGCAGCGCCGCCAGCCGGTCGAGCACCCACGAAAACGCGAAAATCGCGATCCACGCATTGGCGATGCCGGCCACCAGGCGCAGCAGCAGCCAGTCCGGATAACGATCGGTCAGTCCCATCGCCAGCGTCGCGACGGCGATCAGCAGCATGCTGCCGAGCACCGCGACGTCGTCGCGCACCCGCAGCCACGGCGCCAGCAGCGAGCCGGCGAAATAGCCGAGATAGTTCGCGGACGCGAGATAACCGCCGGAAACCACGGTCAGTCCGGCGTCGTCCTGCATCATCGGCAGAATGGGCGTGAACGCAAAACGGCCGATGCCCATGGCCACGGCGAGCGCGGCCATGCCGGCGAATGCGATGCGGAGCGCGGGAATCTGCGGCATGGAGCGGCGAATATAACCGATTCGGGGGTTCGTCAATTTTATCAATAAAAACAGATACTTATGATATAATGCCCGGTATGCACCATACCTGCGCTGGCAACTTCGGCGCCAGTGACGTAAAAGCACAGCCTGCATTTCACGGAAATCCCGCATGAGTTCCAGCCCCATCACGCCCGGCCGCTACCGCCACTACAAGGGCAACGAATACGAAGTGATCGGCATCGCGAAACATTCCGAAACGCTGGAGGCGATGGTGGTCTATCGCCCGCTCCGCGGCGAAGGCGGCCTGTGGGTGCGCCCGGCCGCGATGTTCGCCGAAAACGTCGTCGTCGACGGCCGCAGCCGGCCCCGTTTCGGGAAACTCTGAGATGGGCATCAACTGGTTTCCCGGCCACATGGCCATCGCCGTCGACAAAATCAAGAAGGCGATGGCCGACCACGACGTGGTGATCGAGGTGCTCGACGCGCGCTGCCCGATGGCAAGCGGCAACCCGCTGGTCGAATCGCTGCGCATGGCGCGCCAGCGGCCCTGCCTGAAGGTCCTGAACAAGGCCGACGCCGCCGACCCGCAGGTGACGCCGCAGTGGATCGCCAGTTTCAACGCCCGGAAAAACACCCATGCGATCGCGATATCGGCGAAAAAACCCGGCGACGCGCAGAAGATCGTCGCCGCCGCAAAAAAACTCGCGCCGCACCGCAACGACACCCTGAAGCCGTTGCGCATGCTGATCATGGGCGTGCCCAACGTCGGCAAGTCGACGCTGGTCAACGCCCTGCTCAAACAGCGCCACGCGAAAGTCGGCGACGAGCCGGCGATCACCAAGGCGCTCACGCGCTACGACCTGTCGCCGACCGCGAGCCTGACCGACACCCCGGGCCTGATGTGGCCGAAGATCGACCACCCCGACGACGGCCTGATGCTCGCCGCCAGCCACAGCATTGGCATCAATGCCTATATCGAATCCGAGGTGGCGATTTTCCTCGCGGAACTGCTGCTGGAACGTTATCCGGTGCTGCTGGCGGCGCGTTACGGGACGCCGGCCGGCGGCGGCGGGCTCGACGGTGTCGGCGTGATCGAAGCCGTCGCGGCCAAACGCGGCTTTCGCGTGAAAGGCGGCGGCACGGATTTCGAAAAGGCGGCGGTGACGCTACTCAACGACTACCGCAGCGGAGCGCTGGGACGGATCAGCCTGGAGACGCCCGCGTCGCGCGCAGCCCGGCCGGCAATAACCGGCGGCGAAGAACCGGAAAATCAATCGTAGGCCGTAGGGTGGGCAAAGCGCAGCGTGCCCACGCAAACCCCGCCATCGCCTCAAAAACCGACCCGCTCCCCGAAACCGGAATCACCAACCTCGATACCGCCCGCCCAATCCTCCGGCAACGTCCCGCGTTTCACATAGGCGTGAAAAGATGAATGCGGCCAATCCCGCACCCGCTGCACCCATCCGTGCCTGACCGGATTGAAATGCACGTAATCGACATGCCGCCGCAGATCGGTCTCGTCGCGAATCTGATGTTCCCAGAACCGGCGCTGCCAGATACCCTTCTCACGCCTCACGATCTTGCTCGGTGAAACACCATCGCCGGCGGGCAATCCGCTGGAAAACAAGCGTTTGACGAGGCTCCATCGCCCACCGAAATCCGCATCGTCCTCCGGTAACCGCCATATCGCATGCAGGTGATCCGGCAATACGCATGCCGCAACCGTTTGAAAGGGGCGCCGTGCCCGAATCGTTTGAAATGCCGTGCGCAGCCGGTCAACGTGTTCGACCAGGAGATGGCTGCGCCGGTCGGCCAGATTGACCGTGAAAAAGTACGTACCGCCGGGAACGAGGCTGCGCCGATAGCGAGACATGCGGAAACGGTATCACGATGCACCCGTCCGCGTGGGCACGCTGCGCTTTGCCCACCCTACGATTGCTATCCGGAAACGATGAAAAATCTGGAAGAGACATTTATCAATGACAAACCCGGTACCGCATCTCCCACCGCGCCGTAACTGCACGGCAGGTTTTCTTCAGATCGCCCGCAGCACCCGCGGCAGGCACAGGTGCAGCAGCACGCCGCGCAGGCCGAGAAACACCGCCACCGCGCCCCACAGCCCGGCGTTGCCGAATACCGGCATCGCCGCGAACAGCACGGTGAGGAACACCAGGAAAGACACGACCACGGTGTTGCGCATGATCCGCGTGCGCGTCGCAGCGAGGTAGACGCCGTCGTAGGTATAGGCCCAGACGCCGACCAGCGGCAGCAGCGCCGGCCACAGCATCCAGGCCTCCGCGGCCTCCCGTACCTCGGGGATGCCGGTCAGCAGCGCGATGATCGCCGGCCCGGCGACGAGATACACCGCGACATTCAGCACGGCCACCAGCCCCGCCCACAGGAACACCACGCGCATGTTGCGGCGGAAGGCCTCGCGGCTGCGGCGC
>JAHCLD010000216.1 GCA_026125585.1 Burkholderiales bacterium | reverse complement strand
CTGGGCGGCGGCCTGTCGGCCTGGTTCCAGTGCGCCTCCACTGCGGACATCCGTGGCCAGGGCCCGCAGGGCTTCTGCTCGCGCAACAGCGCGATTGGTCTGAAGGGCAGCTTCGGCAACTTCTTCATTGGCCTGTGGGACAACCCGTACAAGCGCTCGCGCGTCGGCAACACCGGCGCCCGCGACACGGGCGCTTTCGGTACTACCCACCTGATGCACGGCGGCCCGGGCACCCTCGCAATCGGTGCCACTCCGGATGCATTTGCCCGCCGCCAGCAGAATTCGATCAACTACGACAGCCCGAACTTTGGCGGCTTCCAGGCCATGGTTTCCGTGACCTCGACCAACACCTCCACGGGTTTCTTGGCCGCTGCGCCGAATGCCAAGCAGCGCAACGTGTCGCTTGCCGGCACGTATCTTCAAGGTCCGCTGGCCCTCGGCGTCGGCTATGTCAACAACGACAAGACCTATGCCACCGGCGGGGATGCGGATGCCTGGCATATCAGCGCGTCCTACCAGCTGGGCAGCGTGAAGCTGGGTGGCGCATACGCCAAGTTGGATGGCGACCCCGCTCCGGCCACCAGTGTCAAGCGCAACAACTGGCACATCGGCGCCGAGTGGAAGGTGAGCGGCCCGCACAACGTGCATTTCGCCTACACCCGCGCGGGTGATACGAAGGGCACGGCGGGCGCGACCCTGCGCGGCGTAGCAGGCGTCAATAACCCGGGGGCCGGGAGCGACACCGGTGCGAAACTGTGGCAGATCAAGTATGTGCACGACCTGTCGAAGCGGACCTTCGCCGGCGTGGGCTACACCCACCTGAAGAACGACCGTAACGGCAACTACAACCTCAACGGCCTCGGTGTTGCCAACGTGGGTTCGAAGAACCATGGCGTGGTGTTCAACCTCGGCCACCGCTTCTAAGCTTCAGGCATTCCCTTCCGCGCAGGCGGAAACTCGAAACGGGCGCTTCGGCGCCCGTTTTTTTATGCGTGCGCGCCGGTAATCGCGGCCTGCCGGTCGAGCAGCAGTTGCTCGAAATCCCGGGTGAAGGCCTCGGTGTCGAACAGCGATGACTGTGCGCGGGCCGCTTGCACCCGCGCGCGTATTTTTTCCAGGGCTTCGCGGTTGCCGGCAAGCTCGAGGATTTTCCGCTCGTAATCGGCGAGGGTGTCGGTCACGAGATCCGGCAGTCCGGCGGCGGCGAGGATGCTCGCGGACACCCGCGCCGGGAAGGTGTCGCCGCGCAGCGCGACCAGCGGGCAGCCGCACCACAGCGCGTCGCTGGCGGTGGTGTGCGAGGTGTAGGGAAAGCTGTCCAGCGCGAGGTCGGCGACGCGGTAGCGTGCAAGATGCTCGGCCAGCGGCTGGCGCGGCGCGAAGACCAGCCGCTGCGGATCGATGCCGGCCGCCTGCGCGGCGGCGCGCAGGTTGGCGGTGGCCCAGCGGTTGGCGTCGACCAGCCACAGCACGCTGCCGGGCAGGGCCGCGAGCAAACGCATCCACACGGCGAATACTTCGGGCGTGATCTTGAAGGTCTGGTTGAAGCAGCAGAACACCGGCGCTGTTTCCGGCAGGCCGTAGTCCCGCCGCGCCAGCGGCTCGGCGATCACCCGCCGGCGATCCGTCGGCTGGTAGCAGTGCGGCATGCGCAGCACATGCTCTGAGCAACTCATTTCCTCGCCGGGGCGGACGATCTGCGGGTCGACAATCAGGCCGTCGATGAAATCGGTGCCGGTGGTGCCGGGATAGCCGAGCCAGGTCAGCTGCAGCGGGCTCGGGCGTTGCGCCATGATCTCGAGACGGTCGGCCACGGTGTAACCCTTGAGGTCGATCAGAATGTCGATGCCGTCCCTGCGGATGCGCGTGACCGCCGCGTCGTTGGTGTTCCAGGCGATGTCGATGAAATGATCGACCGCGGCGACGATGCGCCGGCGCATGATGCCGCTGCTGGCCGGTCCATAGGAGTAGGCGAAGATTTCGAAACGGCTGCGGTCGTGGCGTTCCAGCATTTCCGTGATCAGGTAGGCCGCCGGGTGTTCCTGGAAATCCGCCGACAGGTAGCCGATGCGCAGCCGCGCGCCGGGTTCGAGGCGGCGCGGCGCGGGTGCCGGTGCCGCCGGCGTGCCGAAGCGCCGGCGCGCCCAGCGCCGCGTGTAATCCAGCAGTTGCGCGGCATCGATGTCTTCGCAGAGCAGCGAGAAGGGACTGCCGCAGTCCTCGTCGCCGGCGAGACGAGGAGCCAGCCGCGCCCAGTCGCGGCGCCAGCGCGTCCAGTCGCAGAGATGCCGGGACTGATGGGTGAGCAGGCCCAGCAGCGCGGCGTCGTTCGTGCGTTCCACCCCCTGTTCGAGGAGTTCCACCGCGGGACCGAGTTCGCCGAGCACGATCTTGTGCTGGGCGAGCACGGCATAGGCCTGCGCGCGCGCCGGATCCAGCGCGAGCGCGCGTTCCGCGGCTGTCGCGACCTCATCGAGCTTGCCGATCTGCAGCAGGCTGTCGGCGCGCTGCGACCAGGCCGCGGCGTCACCGGGATCCTGCTCCAGCAGCAGGCCGTACCAGTGCGCCGCTTCGGCGTGGCGGCCCTGCAGGCGCGACACGGCGCCCAAACCTTCCAGCGCTGCCGGCAGTCCTGGCAGTGCCGCGAGCGCCGCTGCGACATGGTGGC
The DNA here is from genome assembly GCA_026125585.1 of Burkholderiales bacterium. Taxonomy (GTDB): domain Bacteria; phylum Pseudomonadota; class Gammaproteobacteria; order Burkholderiales; family SG8-41. The sequence goes on along the minus strand of JAHCLD010000216.1, from coordinate 846 downwards.
GGGCCTCGGCGTGGCGGCCCTGCATCAGCCGCAGCCGGCCCAGCCCGCCATGGGCATGGGGATGCGCCGGCGCGAGGGCCAATGCCTGCTCCAGTTGTCGCGCCGCCGCCTCCATGTCGCCCTGCCGCTCGAGGACAACCGCGAGATTGACCCGCGCATCGTTGTGCCCCTGATCCTGCGACAGCGCCGCCTCGAAACGCCGGCGCGCGGCGTCGTGGTTGCCGGCCTCGAGTTCGAGCACGCCGAGGTTGAACAGCGCATCGGGATGGCCGGGCACCGACTGCAGCAGCGCTTCGAACTGCGCCGCCGCGGCCGCGTGATCGCCGGTGGCGGCCAATGCCTGACCGAGGTTCAGCAGGCAGTCCGGCTGCCCCGGCGCCCGCTGCAGGGCCTGCCGCAGCGCGGCGACCGCCTCGCCGGCGCGGCCCCCGTGCAACTGCGCCAGCCCGAGCCGCATCCATGCCGAGGCCGGTGCGCCGGCCAGCGCGCAGGCACGCTGCAGCGCCTGCTCCGCTTCCGCGTGGTTCCCGAGGGTCAGCAGCGCGAGGCCGAGGTATTCGAGCAGCGCGCCGTCGCCGGGCATCGCCGCCAGCGCCTGGCGGAAATCCGCGGCCGCTTCGGCGGGCCGCTGGTTCATCAGGGCGGCGATGCCGCGCAGCATCAGCGCGTCCGGGTTGCGCGGCGCCTTCGCCAGCACTTCGGAGCACAGCGCGAGGGCCGCGGCGACATCGCCGTCATGCAGGTGCTGGCGTGCCTTGTTCAGGCGGTTGTTCAGTGATGCGGACATGAGCGTTCTGGTGCGTTCTGGTCGGAATGGAATGCCGGAATCGGCCTGGTCCGAAGATA
>JAHCLD010000215.1 GCA_026125585.1 Burkholderiales bacterium | reverse complement strand
GGCGCGCATCCGGCCGCATTTCCTGTTCAACAGCATCAACGCCGTGCTGTCGCTGGTGCGCCAGGAGCCGCGTCGCGCGGAGGCCGCGCTCGAGGACCTTGCCGGGCTGTTCCGCGCGCTGATGGCCGACAATAGCGAATTGACGCCGATTTCGCGCGAAATCGAGCTTTGCCGGCAATATCTGGATCTGGAGCAACTGCGGCTCGGCGACCGCCTGCGGGTCGAATGGCATGTCGATGACATGCCGGCCGATGCGCTGGTGCCGCCCCTTGCATTGCAGCCCCTGCTGGAGAACGCGGTCTATCACGGCATCGAGCCCGCCGAGGCGCCGGGCGTGGTGAGCATCCGCATCCACGTGGCCGGCGACCGCCTGCATGTCGCGCTCAGCAATCCCTACCGCGCGGGCGGCGGACACCATGCCGGCAACAGGATGGCGCTGGCCAACATCCGCGAACGCCTGCAACTGCATTTCGACGTCGCCGCCGAGCTGACGACACGGGTCGGCGAAGACACCTATGAGGTGCGCATGGTGATGCCCTACAGGAAGGCCGCCGCGTGAACGCGCCGCTGCGCGTGCTGGTGGTCGATGACGAGGCGCCGGCGCGCAGCCGCATGCGCGACCTGCTGGCCGACGTCAACCCGGCGCTGCCCCTGGCCATCGTCGGCGAGGCCGCCAACGGCCGCGATGCCCTGAAGCTGGCGGAGGCCGGTGCCGATGTCGTGCTGCTCGATGTGCGCATGCCCGGCATGGACGGGATCGAAGTCGCGCAGCACCTGCGGAAGCTGGAGCCGCCGCCCGCGGTGATCTTCACCACGGCCTACGATGCCTACGCGATCCAGGCTTTCGACCTGCATGTCGTCGATTACCTGCTGAAGCCGATCAAGGCGTCGCGGCTGCAGGAAGCGCTGTCGCGGATCGCCGCCCGGAGTCCCGCGCCGCCGGTGGAAACACTGCGCGCGATGCGGCCCGCGCCGCGCAGTTGTCTCAGCGCCGCCGAGCGCGGCAGGGTGCACCTGATCCCGCTCGAAGACGTGCTGTACCTGCGGGCCGAACTGAAGTACGTGACGGTGCGCACCGGGGACCGCGAGTACCTGATCGAGGAATCGCTGACCCAGCTCGAGCAGGAATTTCCCGACCGCTTCGTCCGCGTGCACCGCAACTGTCTGGTGGCGCGCGCGGCGATCCGCGGCTTCGAGCGTGCGGCCGCGGACAGCGGAGAGGGTCCGTGGCAGGTCGTGCTGGCCGGACTGGAGGAGCGCATCCCCGTGAGCAGGCGCCAGCAGCACGTGGTGCGCGGCCTGGTCCGCTGAAACCCCGGTCCGTTCAGCGCCCGGGCACGCGCATGCGGGTGAGGCCGGCCTCGATGGCCTGCTCGATGTAGAGCCGGTAGAAATCGTCAGACAGCAGGCCGATGATCGGCGGCGCGGCCTGCCGGCCATCGGCATCGAATACGATCAGCGTCGGCACGCGACGCACGCCCAGGCTTTTCGCGAACGCGCGGTGAGTGGTGGCGGCGCCGGCAAAATCGCGCAACTGCATGCTGCGGTCGGTCTCGATCTCGAGAATCCGCACGCGGCCGCGCCATTGCGGGTCGTTTTGCAGGGGAAGCAGATGATCGCGGCGCGCCACCGCGCAGTACGGGCAGGATTGCTGCATGAACGCGATCAGCAGCGGCGTGCCGCGCGTCCTGGCTTCGCTTGCGGCGCGCGCAAGGTCATCCGCCGCCTGCAGCTGGGCGCGGGCCGGGGTCGCCGCGAGCAGCGCGCATGCTACAATCAGGATCGCGAGTCGAGCAAAAATATTCAATAAAATCAATATGATAGAAGAGGATGTCGAGCGACGCCCGGAAACGCTGGTGATCGCCACCCGTGAATCCGCGCTGGCCCTGTGGCAGGCGCGACACGTGCAGTCGGAACTGCAGCGATTATATCCGGGACTGCAGGTCTCCCTGCTGGGCATGACCACCGCGGGCGACCGCAACCTCGGCACTTCGCTCGCCAAAATCGGCGGCAAGGGATTGTTCGTCAAGGAACTGGAGGATGCCCTGGCCGACGGCCGCGCCGACATCGCGGTGCATTCGATGAAGGACGTGCCGATGCACCTGCCCGCGGGATTTGCGCTCGCGGCGATCCTCGAGCGCGCCGATCCGCGCGACGCCTTCGTGTCCGTGAAGTACGGCGGCCTGGAACAGTTGCCACCCGGCGCGCGGGTCGGCACTTCCAGCCTGCGCCGCGAGTGCCAGCTGCGCGCGGGGCATCCGCAACTGCTGATCGAGCCGCTGCGCGGCAATGTGCAGACCCGGCTGCGCAAGCTCGACGAGGGACAGTACGACGCCATCATCCTCGCCGCCGCCGGACTGAAGCGGCTGGGACTCGCCGGGCGCATCGCGGCACTGCTGCCGCCGGAGACCAGTCTGCCTGCGGTCGGGCAGGGGGCGCTGGGCATCGAGTGCCGCGAGGACCGCCGGGACCTGTTCGACCTGCTGGCTCCGCTGTCGCACCGGCCGACCGCGCAGTGCGTGATCGCCGAACGCGCATTTTCGCGGGCGCTGGCCGGCAGTTGCAACGTGCCGCTGGCCGGATTCGCCGAAATCTCCGGCGACCGCCTGCTGTTGCGCGGTCTCGTCGGCGCGCCGGACGGTTCGCGGGTCCTGCGCGGCGAAACCGGCGGCGCCGCGGCCGGGGCGGAGGCCCTCGGCTCGGCGCTCGCCGAAGACCTGAAGCGCCGCGGCGCCGCGGACATCCTCGCCGCGCTTGCGCGGGACGCATGACCGCGGCGGGGCCCCTCGCCGGGCGCGGCATCGTGGTCACGCGCCCGGCGGCGCAGGCCGGGCCGCTGGCCGAAATGATCCGCGCCGCCGGCGGCCATCCGATCCTGTTTCCGGTGCTGGAGATTCTCGACACCGCGGATCTTGCGCCGCTGATCGGCGCCGTCGGCCGCCTCGACCGTTTCGATCTGGCGATATTCATCAGCCCGAATGCGGTGCTGCGCGCGATGAACCAGATCGCCGCGCGCCGTTCATGGCCCGAAGGCCTGCGCGCCGCGGCAGTCGGCAAGGGCAGCGTCAAGGAGCTGAAACGCTTCGGCATTGCCGGCGTCATCGCGCCGGCGCGCGCCTTCGACAGCGAGGGGCTGCTGGCCCTGCCCGAACTGCAGCAGGTCGCCGGCCGGCGGGTGGTGATTTTCCGCGGTGACGGCGGACGCGAGCTGCTGGGCGACACCCTGACCGCGCGCGGCGCGACCGTCGAGTACATCGAGTGTTACCGGCGGACCCGCCCGCGCGCCGACGCCGCGCCGCTGTTGAAGGCATGGGCGCGCAACGAAGTCGACGCGGTGACGGTCACCAGCAGCGAAGGCCTGCGCAACCTGTTTGAAATGGTCGGCAAGCTCGGGCAGTCATGGCTGAAGCGCACGCCGCTGCTGGCGCCGCATCCGCGCATTGCCGCCGCCGCGCGCGAACTCGGCTGCGGCAAGGTCATCGAGACGGCGCCGGGTGATGAAGGACTGGTGCACGCGCTGTCGCAGCTGTTTCCTG
>JAHCLD010000214.1 GCA_026125585.1 Burkholderiales bacterium | reverse complement strand
GCTGGCTGTCGATGACCTCGGTGATGTCCTGATCGATCGTGGTGGAAAGCGAAAGTCGATTGGCGAGATTGCCGACGCTGATGTCAGCGCGGATCACTTGCGCGCGCTCGATCACCACGTCGCCGAGGTCCGGCGGTTCCAGATCGAACCTCTTGAGGAACTGAGAAATGTCATAGGCTTGGAAGTCAACGGATTGGCTTGAATAGGTTTGATCGAGAACCGTCTTGATAAAACGTTCGGCAATGGTGTGCCGCAGCCTTCTGTTGCCCGCACGGACATGGACCCGCCCAGTCGACGGCGTATAGACGATCATCGCCTCGCCGGGCGGGCGGAAATAGATACTTGACCGATTGCCGTCGTCGTCGATCTCACGGACGCTTGCCGGTGGATCGGGATGAAACAGCATGTACGCGCCGGAGACAAACTCCCTCACTGAAGTAGCGGTGGTATCCGGTTTGGCCGGAGTAAATTTCCATCGGCGTCAGGCTCTTTGCGTTGATCGCAGAGGGCTGGGGGATGAAGCTGGTGGAGCTGTATGGTCGGGTGCGGTTTGCGGTTCGGATCGAGGGTATCAGCCGCCGCGAGGCGGCGCGTCGTTTTGGGATAGATCCTCGGACGGTGGCGAAGATGCTGTCGTTTTCGGTTCCTCCGGGTTACCGGCGTAGCCGTCCTCCGGCACGACCGAAGCTGGATCCGTTCGTTGGGATCATCGAGGGGATCCTGGACGGGGATAAGGGCCGTCCGGCGAAGCAGCGGCATACGTCGAAGCGGATATTCGAGCGTCTGCGCGACGAGCACGGCTATGGCGGCGGTGTGACGATCGTGAAGGATTACGTCCTGGCGCGGCGTCAGCACCAGCGCGAGGTGTTTGTGCCGCTGCGGCACGACCCCGGGCACGCGCAGGCTGACTTTGGCGAGGCGCTGGCGGTGATCGGTGGGGTGGAGCGGAAGATCCACTTCTTTGCGATGGACCTTCCGCACAGTGACGCCGGCTTCGTGCAGGCCTATCCGGCGGAGACGACGGAGGCATTCTGTGCGGCGCACGTGGCGGCGTTCGCGTTCTTCGGCGGCGTGCCGTCGTCGATCCTGTATGACAATACCAAGCTGGCGGTGGCGCGGATCCTGGGCGACGGCATGCGGCAGCGGACGCGCATGTTCAGCGAGTTGCAGTCGCACTACCTGTTTGAGGATCGGTTTGGCCGGCCGGGCAAGGGCAACGACAAGGGCAAGGTGGAGGGTCTGGTCGGCTATGTCCGCCGGAACTACCTGGTGCCGCTGCCCCATGCCGCCGACTTCGCCGCGCTGAACGAGCGGTTGCTGGCGGATTGCCGTCGCCGTCTCGGCGATCGGCTGCGCGGCCACACGGAGACGATCGGCGCGCGGCTGGCGCGGGACCAGGCCTGCTTCAACGACTTGCCACAGACGCCCTACGACGCCTGCGACAAGCAGCCGGGCCGGGTGAGTTCGCTGTCTCTGGTGCGCTATCGCGGCACCGACTACTCGGTGCCGACGGCCTATGGGCATCGCGAGGTGCTGATCCGCGGCTATGTCGACCGGGTTGTGATCTCCTGCGGCGGCGAGATCATCGCCCGGCATGTGCGGTCGTATGAGCGGGAGGACTTTGTCTTCGACCCGCTGCACTACCTGGCGCTGCTGGAACGCAAGATCGGCGCGCTCGACCAGGCGGCGCCGCTGGCCGGCTGGGACCTGCCGGAGGCGTTCACGACACTGCGCCGCCTGCTGGAGGCGCGCATGGGCCGGCAGGGCAAGCGTGAGTTCGTGCAGGTGCTGCGGTTGCTGGAAGTGTTCGCGCTGGAGGATGTCACGGCCGGCGTGCACGCTGCCATCGAGCGCGGCGTGATCGGCTTCGACGCGGTGAAGCATCTGGTGCTGTGCCGGATCGAGCGCCGGCCGGCGCGGCTGGACATGACGGTGTATCCCTATCTGCCGCGCGCCAGCGTGGCGATCACCTCGCCGCGGAGCTACCTGGACCTGCTCGGCGGGGCGGCATCATGACCGACACGCCACAAATCCTGCTGGCGCATCACCTGAAGGCGCTGAAGCTGCCGACCTTCCTGCGCGAGCATGACAAGCTGGCCCGGCAATGCGCCAGCGACGGGGTCGATCATGTCCGCTACCTGCTGCGGCTGTCCGAACTGGAACTGATCGAGCGGGAGCGCCGGATGGTCGAGCGGCGCATCAAGGAGGCGAAGTTCCCGGCGGTCAAAAGCCTCGACAGTTTCGACTTCCTGGCGCTGCCGTCGCTGAACAAGGCCCTGGTGCTGGACCTGGCCCGCTCGGAGTATGTGGCGCGGCGGGAGAATGTGATCGCGGTTGGCAACAGCGGCACCGGCAAGACGCACATCGCGCTCGGCCTCGGCCTGGCGGCATGCCAGAAGGGCTTGTCGGTCGGCTTCACCACGGCGGCGGCGCTGGTGCACGAATTGATCGAGGCACGCGACGACAAGCGACTGCTGCGGCTGCAACGCCAGCTTGCCGGCTACAAGCTGCTGGTGATCGACGAACTCGGCTACGTGCCGCTGTCGCAGACCGGCGCCGAACTGCTGTTCGAGGTGTTCAGCCAACGCTACGAGCGAGGCGCCACCATCGTCACCAGCAACCTGCCGTTCGACGAGTGGACTGGCGTGTTCGCCTCCGAGCGGCTCACCGGCGCGCTGCTCGACCGGCTCACCCATCACGTCCACATCCTCGAGATGAACGGCGACAGCTACCGCCTCAAGCAAAGCCGACGGCGCCAGCGCGGCACGCGGTCCGCCGATAACCCATCCGAGGGGTGATGCCGAAGCGCCCTGCGCGCTCTGGGTTTCGTGACGTCACGCTTCGGAGTGGAACCATGTCACGCAAGTCGATCGGAGAGCGGCCCATGACCGACGCCGAGCGCCAGGCCCGCCACCGTGCCGCGCGTGCGGCGGGCCAGCCGGTCATTCGAACCCACCGCGCAGCCGATCACCGCAGCCGGGCACGGCGCTGGATGGATGGTGTCGCGGGCCTCGTGGAATTGCAGGCCGAGTATGCCGCCTGGCTGGACAGCCTGCCGGACAGCCTTCAGGACAGCGCGACCGGCGAAGCGTTGCGCATGATCTGCGAACTGGACCTCAGCGAACTGCAGGCGATCGTCCCGCCGCGCGGCTTCGGCAGGGACTGACCGCTCCCAGCCACGTGGGCCGCTTGCACCGGTGGGTCCACAGGCACCCCCCGCGCGCCGCTGCGTCGGCCTCGCGATCGGCACTCCGCGGCGCGCGGGTCCCCCCCTATGGACTACCGGCACAAGCCACGACCGTGGGAGGCGGCGCGCGGTCATCCCTGATGTATTTTTGCTCCGGCCCGCCGATGCATTTTCACTCCGGCGTTGACACCTTGGTCCGATCATCAGCGCAGCCGAGGTCACTGCGGGCGGCGCGCTGATCGCTGGCGAGGTCCTCGACCCCCGCTACCCCGCCACTCTCGCTTGGCATGGTCGCGAGCCCGATCTTGCCTTCGCGGCATCCTTGGTCGTGCCGGCGACGCCGTCGCGCGGGTGGGACGTCACCCCACCTCCGGCATCCCAGCCGCCTGTGCCACCAGTCATCCCCG
>JAHCLD010000213.1 GCA_026125585.1 Burkholderiales bacterium | reverse complement strand
CGGAACCGGGGCTCACGCTGATCGCCGTGGCGCGCGAGGGGCTTGCCTTTTCGACCGCCGCCGGGCTGCACACCGGCGGCAAGGTGCCGATCATCCTGATCCAGAACACCGGCATGATGGAAGCCGGCGACTCGATGCGCGGCTGGGGTCTCGGACTCGACATCCCGGTGGTCATGCTGGTGGGTTATCGCGGATGGACCCGGCACGGCGTGACCAAGGACACCGCGGCGGTCTACACCGAACGTTTCCTCAACGCCTTCGGCATCCACTATTACCTCGTGGAAAACGACAAGGATGCCCCGCGCATCTCGGCGGCGTTCGAGGAAGCGCGCAGGAACCGGCGCCCGGTCGCGGTCCTGATCGGGGACGAGTACCACGGATTCAACAGCTGAACGCCGCGGGAGGGCGAAACATGATCGTCATGCAGGAGATGTTCAGGGTATTCCAGCAGCACCGCGGCAACGCCATCGTGATTCCCGGCCGCGGCAACCGCCAGTGGCATGAAATCAGCACCCTGCCCTCGCGCGACCTGCCGCTGGGCGACCCGGCGATGGGCGGGCACGCCGGCTTCGCGCTCGGACTGGCGCTGGCCCTGCCCCGTGAAAAAATCGTGCTCTTCGACTCCGAGGGTGACCTGCAGATGAGCCTCGGCGTGCTGGCGATGATCTCGGAGCACAGACCGAAGAATTTTTACCACTTCCTGCTCGACAACGAGTGTTATGCGACCACCGGCGGCCAGCCAGTGCCCAACGCCGCCAACGTTGCCTACGACCAGATTGCCCGCGCGGCCGGATATCCGTCCGTGCATGCGTACACCGACCTCGAGGGACTGTCGATCGACATCGGCCGCATCCTTGCCGCGCCCGGCCCGGTGTTCGTCGCCATGAAAATCGTGCCCGAGATCGAGAACCGGCCGATGGGCCAGCGCCCGCCGCGCCTGCAGCGCAGCCGGGAGCAGGTCCTCTCGGATTTCCGGACCGGGCTCGGCATCGCCGGCTGAGGCCTGCCCCGCGGCCCCGGCGCGTGGCCAAGCCGGCGCCGATGTGTTAATTAGGCGCTCTTCGTCCTTCCAGAGGTTTCGCATGCCCCGAGAAATCGCCCTGACCGCCGAGGTCGCCCGTTTCACCGTGCGCACGAAACCCTCGCAGATCCCCCGCGAGGTCATGCGCCACGGCAAACGCTCCCTGCTCGACGGCCTCGGCCTCGCGCTGGCGGGCAATGCCGCCGAGTCCGGCCATGTCGTGCGCAGCTACCTGAAGACACTGGGCCTGCCGCTGGACCGCGGCGCCACGGTGATCGGCACCGCGCTCAAGGTGCCGCCGCGCTTCGCCGCCTTCGCCAACGGCATCGCGATCCACGCCGACGATTACGACGACACCCAGCTCGCGGTGGCCAAGGACCGGGTTTATGGCCTGCTCACCCATCCCACCGCGCCGGCGCTGCCGGCGGTGCTGGCGCTGGCGGAGCGCGACAACCGCTCCGGCCTCGACCTGCTGGCCGCCTACCAGATCGCCGTCGAGGTCGAAACCAAGCTCGCCGAGGCGATCAATCCGCGCCATTACGCCGACGGCTTCCATTCGACGGCAACCTTCGGCGCGATCGGCGCCGCCGCCGGCGCGGCACGGCTGCTCGGACTCGATGTCGCGCAGACCGCGCAGGCCCTGAGCCTCGGCGCCAGCCAGGCCGCGGGCCTGCGCGAGAACTTCGGCACCATGACCAAGCCCTTTCATCCCGGCCGCGCCGCGGAATCGGGCGTGCTGGCGGCGGAACTGGTCCGTCTCGGCTGGAGCGCCGCGCCGAATGCGCTGGAGGCGAAGCGCGGCTTCTTCAATGCCGCCGGCGGCGGCTACGATCCGCGGGCCATACACGGCAGGCTCGGCAAGCCCTGGACCTTCGCGATGCCCGGCGTGTCGATCAAGCCGCATCCCAGCGGCTCGCTGACCCATCCCGGCATGGGGGTCATGCTCGACCTCGTGCTACGGCACGACATCAAGCCGGCACAGGTCCGGAAAATCCGCGTCGGCACCAACCGGCACATGCCCAACACGCTGATCCACCGCCGTCCGAAAACCGAGCTGCAGGCCAAATTCAGCATGGAATTCTGCATGGCGATCCTGCTGCTCGAACGCAAGGCCGGGCTCGCCGAATTCACCGACGCCGCCGTCAACCGCCCCGATGTGCAGCGCACCATCGGCCTCGTCGATTTCGGCGTGCACCCTGAAGCCGAAGCCGCGGGATACGAAAAAATGACCACCATCATCGACATCGAGCTGAAGGACGGACGCACCGTCGGCGGCCGCGCCGATTTCGGCAAGGGCAGCCCGGCCAATCCGATGAGCGATGAAGAGGTCGCCGGCAAATTCATCGAATGCGCGACCTGGGGCGGCCTGTCGGAATCCGACGCGGGCAAGGTCGTCGACCGGGTGTTCAACCTCGAAAAAATCCGCCGCACCCGCGAACTGACCCGCCTGCTGGCCATCGGCCCCCGCGGGAAAACGGCCCGGATGGAAAAATAGACTAAAATATGCCGCTCTTTCAGGAGTATCCATGAATTCCCTTCCCCGCATCGGCTTCATGCTCGGCGACGTCACCGGCATTGGTCCGGAAATCGCCGCCAGGCTGCTGGCCTCCGGCAAGCCCGCGCAACTCGCCAACGTGGTCGTCATCGGCGACAGGCGCGTGCTCGACCTCGGCATGCGCAATGCCGGCGTCAAAATTCCGCATACCGTCTATCGCAGCATCGATGAAGTGACCTGGCCGCGCCAGGATCTGCCGCTGCTCGATCTCGGCAACACCGATCCCGCGAAATTCCCGCAGGGCCAATCGTCGGACGAAGCCGGCAAACTTGCCGGCGACACGCTGAAGTTCATGATCGATCTCGCGATGGCCGGCAAGCTCGACGGCATCTGCTTCGCGCCGCTGAACAAGGGCGCGATGAACCGCGGCGGCTGGAAATTCAACGACGAGCACCAGATGTTCGCCCACCTGACTTCGCACAGCGGCTTCTTCGGCGAAATGAACGTGATCGACCAGTTCAGCACCTTCCGCGTGACCTCCCATGTCGCCCTGCGCGAAGCCGTGAACATGATCACTCCGGAGCGCATCACCGCGGCGGTCAACCTCGCCAGCGACACGCTGCGCGCCGCCGGCAAAACCGGCCCGCGCATCGGCGTCGCCGCGCTCAATCCGCACAACGGCGAAAACGGCCTCTTCGGCGACGAGGAAATCCGCATCATCCGCCCGACGGTCGAAAAACTGAAAGCCGCGGGCATCGACTGCCAGGGGCCGATCTCCTCGGACGTGATCTTCCTGCAGGCGCTCAAGGGCAAATTCGACGGCGTGGTCATGATGTACCACGACCAGGGGCAGATCGCGACCAAGCTGCTCGGCTTCAACAAGGGCGTCACCGTGACCGCGGGCCTCAAAACCGTGTTCACGACACCGGCCCACGGCACGGCCTACGACATCGCCGGCCAGGGCAAGGCCGATCCCGGCGCGATGGAGCATGCCTTCACGCTCGCCTCGCGCATGGCCGCCGGCCGCAAAGCGGCAAAATCGGCCACCGCCGCCGCCTGACGCACGGACCGGTGCGCAAAACCCGCAACAAACCAACAAACCATAACTA
>JAHCLD010000212.1 GCA_026125585.1 Burkholderiales bacterium | reverse complement strand
CGAGGAACGCCAGCCACCAGGACTCGCGCAGCAGCGCGGCCAGTTTCGGCGGCAGCGGATTGCGCGCGGCTTGGGTGTCGGTGGATTTGTTGCTGGCCGGCATCAGGCGTTGTCGTCAGTCATGCAGGGAAAGCTCCGAATCCGCAGGATTATAAGTGATATGCGAAAAACCCCGGCATGCCGCGGCACCGCAAAAAAACAAACCCCGCCGTCGGGCGGGGTCCGTAATCTGCGCCGGCAAGGGCGATACTCAGCGCACGATGCATTCCTGGCTGGCACCGCCGCCGATGGGCCCGCCGCCGATGCCCAGCGTGAACGGCAGCTGGGCGAGGTTCAGCCCAGGATCGCCGGGCAGCAGCACCGGCGGCTTGTTCGGATCCTGTGCAAAACCGAACTGCCCTTCGTTGACCAGTTGCGAGCCGCCCTGCGTCTGCATGATGTAGCTGCCGGTATAGGTCGTGTGGTAGGTGCCGGGCTCGAGATTTCCGCAATCCGAGGAACAGGCCACAGTGTCCCCGGAGGAGCCGCGGATGCCGATGGTGGCGGTCGACGTGCCGATCCTGTACGCGTCCTGATTGCCGCGTTTGCCGATAAGCCCCGTCACTGTCCGCAGGCCACCCTTCAACAACCGCATGAACATCCCGTCGCTCTGGGGCGCTTCCTTGTTGAAGGTATAAGCCTCGAGCTTCATCGTGGTGTTCGGACGCATCGTCGCCGCGCTGCCGTCGGTGAAGTTGATCTGCGCGTAACTGTCACGCTGGGTGGTCAGCACGTCCCCGGGCTGGACCTCGGATTTCTGGGACAGGATGCGTACCGAACCGTCGGGGCGCTGCACCGACATCGTTCCGCTCAGGTGGGTCACAATCCCGGCACCGGCAGCCGAAGCGCCCGCTGCAACAAGAACAAAAGCCGCCCCTGTCACGGTATGCAGCAACCATTTGATCGAGATCATGATCAGCCCCCTTTGGCGCAATCTGGACTTGCGCAGGCAATGCATTGAAACATCGGTTCGGACAAGTTCATTTTTATACCACAAGTGCGCTCGTTGCGAGGAATCACGGCGTCCGGCAAACCGGCCAAGCTCCTGAAAACGTGAGAAAAATCACGTGTGCCGGGAGGCGGCCCGCGCTATGCCACCGGCGCTGCAGCATCCCCGTCAAGCCGAGCCGCGATGGGCCATCGACTGACGGTCCACCACGAAAATCTTGCGCTTTTCGGTGCGGATCAGGTTCTTTTCCTGCAGGTCCTTGACCACCCGGCTGACCATCTCGCGCGAGGCGCCGATCATCCTCGCGATCTCCTGCTTGGCCGGCGCCCGCTGCACCACCCATTGCCCGTCGATCTCCTCGGCCATGTCGATGATCAGGCGCGCCACGCGGCCGTAGACGTCGATCAGCGCGAGGCTTTCGATCTTGCGGTCGGCCTCGCGCAGCCGCCTGACCAGGTTGCGCAGGACCAGCATCGCCACTTCCCCGTTGCCCTGCAGACAGGACAGAAAGGCCGTACGGGGCAGGCGCAGTATTTCGCAGGGCTCCAGCGTTTCCACCGTCGCGGAACTGGGCAGGCCGTCCAGCAGGCCCATTTCCCCCACGAATTCCTGCGCCCCCATCAGGCTGAGGATCACCTCACGGCCCTCTTCGTCCGGGATGAGCACTTTTACCCTGCCCGACAGGATGATGTAGAGCCCGTCCGTCTCTTCTCCGGCGCGCAGGATCGCGGATCCGCGGGGATAGCTGCGGTGCTGCCCCCAGGATGCCACCGTGGCGATCTGGTCGTCGGAAAAGGACGAAAACAGGGGAACCGATTTCAGTATCTGCGGATTGAGGGCAGCTGGCGCGGGCATGGAAGTGATCGCTGTTGTCTGTCTGTTGGAACCGCTGAAAACGACCTGAACCAGCACATGTTGCCAGAATGCCGGGCAATAGTCATGCACGCGTCATTTGCAGACGCCGCCGGCCGATTTGGCGCCTCCGCGTATCGCAAGGCCTGCGCCAAACTGCTACATTCCCGCCTTTCCCACAAGCAACGCCTTTTTACTTTTCCACATCATGACCGATACTGCCAAACATTGCCGGGTCCTCATCCTCGGCTCCGGCCCTGCCGGATACGCCGCCGCCGTCTACGCCGCGCGCGCCAATCTGAAGCCGGTGCTGATCACCGGGCTCGCCCAGGGCGGGCAACTGATGACCACCACCGAAGTCGATAACTGGCCGGCCGACGCCGACGGCGTGCAGGGCCCCGACCTGATGGCCCGCTTCCTGAAACACGCCGAACGCTTCAATACCGAAATCGTGTTCGACCACATCCACACCGTGCGCCTGAAAGAGACGCCGATCACGCTGGTCGGCGACCAGGGGACCTACACCTGCGACGCACTGATCATCGCCACCGGCGCCTCGGCGATGTACCTCGGCCTGCCTTCGGAAGAAAAGTTCATGGGCAAGGGCGTGTCGGGCTGCGCCACCTGCGACGGATTCTTCTACAAGAACCAGGACGTCGCGGTCATCGGCGGCGGCAACACCGCGGTCGAGGAAGCGCTGTACCTGACCAACATCGCGAAACACGTGACCGTCGTCCACCGCCGTGACAGGTTCCGCGCAGAAGCGATCATGGTGGACAAGCTCAACGAACGCGTCGCCGCCGGCAAGGCCACGATCCTGTGGGATCACGTGCTCGACGAGGTACTGGGCGACAACACGGGCGTCACCGGCATGCGCGTGAAGAACGTCAAGACCGGCGCGACCACCGACAAGGCGCTGCAGGGGGTCTTCGTCGCGATCGGGCACAAGCCCAATACCGACATCTTCGCTGGCCAGCTCGACATGAAAAACGGCTACATCGTCACCAGAAGCGGCACCGAGGGCAACGCCACCGCGACCAGCGTACCCGGCGTGTTCGCCGCCGGCGACGTGCAGGACCACGTCTACCGCCAAGCCGTCACCAGCGCTGGCACCGGCTGCATGGCGGCGCTCGACGCGCAGAAATACCTCGAGGACAAGGGCCTCGTCTGAGGCCGCACCGGGGGCAGCGTGAAGCGTGTGCGCACACGCCCCGCCGCCCCAGATGCGCCGGAAGACCGCGCGCTGCTGGAGGCACTGGCCGGCGTCACCCCGCTGGCACCGCTCAACCGTGCAAAACTGGTGCGACCGCGGCCGCGTCCGGTCGCCGCGCAGCGTGAACTCGATGAACGCGCGGCCCTGCGCGACACGCTCAGCGACAGTCCCGCCTGGGAGCAGGGGCTGGAAAGCGGCGATGAGCTGCAGTTCCTGCGCGACGGCATTTCACGACAGCAACTCAGGAAACTGCGCCGCGGCCACTGGGTGGTCCAGGGCCACCTCGACCTCCATGGCCACACCGCGGCCGAAGCGCGCCTGCTGACGGCGGAATTCCTCGCACGCTGCCTGCGCGACGGCTGGCGCTGCGTGCGCATCGTCCACGGCAAGGGGCTGCGTTCACCCAACCGCGAACCGGTGCTCAAAAAGAAACTGTCGGGATGGCTGGCCCAGCGGGATGAGGTGCTGGCCTACTGCCAGGCGCCGCGGGCCGATGGCGGCGGCGGCGCGGTGCTGGTCCTGCTGCGCACTGCGAAGTAAGTCCCCTCTGGGGACGCCACGAAGCGAATCCCCTTGGGAAACGGCGCGCGCGTCAAATCATGAGGAAATAAGGAAAAAAGC
>JAHCLD010000211.1 GCA_026125585.1 Burkholderiales bacterium | reverse complement strand
GACGTCCAAAAGTTTCAAATACCAATACCAGGGAAACCCAGCGCGGTGTTTACGATCCCGAAGGATCTGGAAGATGACGACTGGGAAATGCTGAAAACGATGCTGGACGCTTACATTGCCCGCATGCGCAAACAGCAATCCCTTTAACCGAGACAAGGAGAACGTTTCAGGAGAAACCGATGAGGAGATAGTTCAGTGGCTGGGTGGCCTTGCCACCGGCGCCCAGCCCCAATGGAAAAGGCCGGTATAGGTCTACTTGTCTTGGCGGACAACCTATACCGGCCGGTGTGGCCCCCACGAACTACATGAGGTAAAACATGAAGCAACTTTCACTCGATCTGCCGTTGCCAGAAGGCTGGAAATACATTCTCCGTGCCTCCTTCACAACGACTACCGGCTGGAAGGTCTTTGCCAAAAACTACGGGCTTAAGGCTTTCCGCATTCCGGTAAAAATCAAGTCGGACCCTAAGCAAGAACCCGACTCGAAGTAAGCAGCACAATTGGGGTGCGCAGGTCGCCGTCATGGTCCCCTAAACCGCCGACGCGGGGCTCAATTCCCCGGCACTCCACACCCGTCAATACTGTACGTATTGTACGAAAAGTACGCAATAAAATCAATAGGTAAGCGCGCTCGGTGCCTATCGCTTGTGCATTTGCCTTTCCTCTTTTAATGCATACTTGTACGGCGATATTCTCGCAATACACTTGAGGTTTAGCCTGAACCTATGGCGCAATCTTCGGCAAACTCCGTCACTTGTCGCCAAGGGATACATGCCATTTTTTCGGCAATCGGTCCCGGGCCGGTGCCGGAGGCCGTCAGGGCGCCGTTTTGTTGCGACGCAATCGCGGCGGAACCGGTCACCCGCATTGGCACGCACAAGCCCGCCGGAGATCGCGGCGCGTGAAACCTTGCGCATGGCACCGGCAGCCGCATCTCCCTGCAACAGGCCGCTGCGGGCCGGCGTAGACTGGACGCATGCACGAGCTGCCGCACGCCACTGCACCCGAAGGTCCCTGGAATCCCGGGCTGCAGTCGCAGATCCCCGAAGCGCTGCTGCACCTCGCCACCATCCACCGCCCGGAAAACGTCACCACCTCGCTGCGCCAGGCGCGCGAACTGGCTGACCTCACCGGACTGCCGATGGGGGACCTGGTGGCGTTCAAGCCGGAGCGCCTGGTCGTGCACGAACTGCTGGCGCGGGTCACCGCCGACTTCAGCATCGAGGACGGCAGCAAAACCGAAGACCTCGGCATCAACTTCCGCCGCACCACCGACGCCATCCTCAGCCGCCACATCGCGCCGCACATGGGCGACATCCGCGCCGCGCACGAGGCGCTGCGCACGACCCTGTTCAACACCGTGATGCAGTTGATCGCGGCCGGCATGCAGGATGCTCCCGCGGCGGCAGCGCGCGGCGGCCTCTGGGCCAGACTCGCCGGCAGGACCGCGCCGCCGGTGGAAGAAACGGAATCGCGCGACCTGCGCGCGATCCGCCGCTGGGAAGCCGGTGCGCACGACGCCGCCGATCCCGTGCAGCGCGCCGCCTGCCGGGCGCTGGCACGCACCGCCGGCGCGATGCACGCGCGCCACGGCCGCATCTGGGGCGACCGCGGCCTGCTCGCCGCGGTCGCCACCGACCTCGCCTGCAACGACCACGGCAGCGAAGAGATCGGGCGCATGATCGATCCGCTGGTGCGGCGCGCCGCCGCGGCCGAGGGTTTCCGCCTGCTGCCGGTGCAGACGCTGCCGGTGGTGATGAACACCAAGGGTGCCTCCGCCGCCGGCAAGAGCACGCTGCGCCCGCTGCAGCGCGCGCTCGCCGCGCGCATCGGCGTCAACTGGGCGGATTTCGCGCTGGTCAGCCCGGACATCTTCCGCAAGTTCCTGCTCGACTACGCCTCGCTCGGCGAATCGTACAAATACGCCGGTTCGCTGTCCGGCCACGAACTGCAGATCGTCGACCACAAGCTCGACCGCTACATCGCGCAGAAGGCCGGGCGCGGCCTGATGACCCACCTGCTGATCGACCGCTTCCGATTCGACACCTTCGCGCCCGCCTCCGACGTCGCCGGCAGCAACCTGCTGACCCGTTTCGGCAGCCTGGTGTACCTGTTTTTCATGATCACGCCGCCGGATGCGACCGTCGAGCGCGCCTGGGCCCGCGGCCTCGAGGTCGGCCGCTACAAGGCGGTCGACGACCTGCTCGCGCACAACATCGAGGCCTACAACGGCATGCCCGAGGTGTTCTTCACCTGGGCGCTCGCCGCCGACAAGAAGGTGCACTACGAATTCCTCGACAACAGCGTCGCGCTCGGCGAGCGGCCGCGCACGGTCGCCTTCGGCTGGAACGGCGAGATGCAGGTGCTCGACGTCGGCGGCCTGCTCGACGTCGAGCGCTACCGCAGGATCAACGTCGACGCGCAGGCCCCCGCCGCGGTCTATCCCGGCGCGGCGGAAATGGCGCCGGAGCGCAACACCCAGTTCCTCGCCGCCTGCCTGCGCCGGCTGCCGGTGGTGAACTTCGCCGACCGCACGAGCGGCCGCATCTGGATGCACTGCGAAGGCGGGCGGCCGCTGTGGGCCGATGCCGCGGGCCTCGCGCGGGCACTGCAGGATCCGGAAACCCGCGCCGGCATCGCCGCCGTCGCGCCGCAGGCGCTGCAGCCCGGCGCACTGCCGCCGGCACCGCACGAAACGCGGGACCTCATCGGCGCCGACCGCGTCCACACCCTCGGCCAGTGGGGCAACGGCCCCGCAAACCCCTGATCTGCAAGCCATTGCGAACGGCGTGCCGGCCCGTTACAACCGCTTACAAATGCTCACAGTCGCGCCGAAGTTCCGCCCCTAGACTCTGTTCCGTGACCGGCAGCCATGCGTCACGACAACAAGAATCACGGGGCAACAGTCGCAGGGGCAACCCGGGGAACCGCAAGCTCCCCAGAACCAAGGAGACCATCATGAAATTCCTGACAGGCGCCATCTTGTCGGCAGTGCTGCTCGGTGCGGGCCCGGCATTCGCGGACCGCGGCCACGGTCATGGCCACGGGCCCAGGCACCACTGGAAAACCCAGAAGCACGTCTATCACCACTACGGACCGCCGCGGCACGTCGTGAAGCACGTGCATCGTTATCATCCGCCGCGCGTGGTGCACCACTACCACCAGCCGACCCCCGTCTACCACCGGCCGGCGGTCGGCATCCACGTGGTGCTGCCCAGCCTCTACATCCCGCTGAACTGACCGATCATGGGTCCGGCTAGTGGCGATCACGCCATTGGCCGCAAATACCCTCTCCCTTACCTCCTCTCTCCCTTTTGGAGAGCGGTCGGGAGTGAGGAAAAACGCCCCGCCCGGTTACCCGGCGCGGAGCGTTTTTTTGCAGTCCGGTTTGCGCCCTATAATCGCGGCATCCCGCACCAGGACAAGAGCCCGCGATGAACGGCCGCCCCGATCTGCAGATCCGCCTGCCCGATGCCGACGGCCGCCTCACGCCGTACCGGCTGCGCGGCCCCGCAGCCTTCACCACCGCGACCTCGCCAGCGCAGTTGACGCGCATCGCCTACTCCGCCGCCCACGTCGTCGCCGATCCGTGCGCCGCGATCGATCCCTGGATCGGCTGCGCGGTGGACTGGGATGCGACGCTGGCCTACCGCCGTTACCTGTGGAGCCTCGGCCTCGGCGTCGCCGAAGCGATGGACACCGCGCAGCGC
>JAHCLD010000210.1 GCA_026125585.1 Burkholderiales bacterium | reverse complement strand
AAAAATTTTCCCTCATCCCCACCCTTCTCCCGGAGGGAGAAGGGCTTTAAACCCCTCTCCCTCCGGGACCAGGGCACACTGGAAGCGGAGCAGAGGGGCAGGGGTGAGGGCAAACAGCACGTTGATTCACAATCAAAGTGCATAACAGGCTCTAGCGCCTGTTATGGACTTGCCTATCATAAAATATGTTTATGATCAGATGCTTATGTTCAACCGTCATTCTCCTCTATCCGGTTCCAAAAAATCTCCCGGCTGAATCGGAAGTTCAACTGCCACGTCGCGTGCTTTTCGAGGGCCAAGGCCAACGCCCCCCCAATGAGACCGTCACCGACCGGCAGGCATTGATCAACAACAGGGACAACTGCCGGATGTTGGCTGCGGTGAAGCGTTCCTTGGGACCTGACAGCGAAATCGCGCCGTAAAACTCGTTCTCGGGGCCGAACACCGGCGCAGCCACTGCGGCGCAGGCGAGATCGCGCTCCCCGAAGGAGGCGCTGACGATGCCGGCATCCTGCCAAGAGTCCTCCGCATCCCGTTTCTCGAATGCACGGATGACGGTGCCCGCCGCGCCGCGGTCGATCGGCAGCAGATCGCCGGCGTGCACGCTGTCGAGTGTCGAGTGTCGGGAATCGACACGGAACAGGCAAAGCCGGTGCCTGCGGTCATGCCGGACATGAAATGAGGGACTTTCCGCGCCCTGTGCAACCAAGCGCTCCAGCGCTGGCAGGACCTGCGCCCTCAGGTGGTAAGTGGCCTCGAAAGAGCGGCCCAGACGGAATGCGAGCGGCCCCAGCGCATATTTGCCATCGGCGCGCAAAACAACCAAGGCAAAACGTTCCAGCGAGACAATGAGCCTCAGCAGCGTGCTTTTGTAGAAGCCCGTCTTTCGCGACAGTTCGGCCAGCGACAGTGCTTCACCGGCCGCTTCGATTGCGGTCACTATGGTCAGGGCGCGCTCGACTGCAGCTACGCCCTGCGTGCTCGAAGATGCTCTGGTTGCCAAATCGTTTCCATGTCTGTGGCTCGCCAACGCCGCTCAGCTTCCGATGACCCTGCTGATCACCGGATGATACTGACCGCCAAAACCCGCGGCGATAGCCCGTTCAAAGGTCCGGTCGACCAAACTGGCCGAATCCGCGTCAATCCCGGCCGCAGCCGCAAGCTCGAGTGCGTAACGGAGATCCTTGCGCGCGTATTCTACGGAGAAAGCACGCTCCGGAAATATACCGGGAATCATTGATTTCAGACCATGGTTGCGCAATGCAAAACTGTCACCCGATCCTTTGGCCATCGTCTCGAACAGCAGCCTGCCGTCGAGACCGACCGAGCGGCCGATGGCCAGCGCTTCTGACAGAGCCATAACGGTCTGGAACAGCACCATGTTGTTCAATATCTTGACGGCCTGCCCCGCGCCCGCGGCTCCGCAATGGGTCACATCGGCGGCAAAGCACCGGAACAGGGGCAGTATCCGCTCGAAGACCGCCTGACCGCCCCCGACCATGACCGACAATGTACCGGCAATGGCCGCCTCCCGGGTGCGCGCCACGGGGGCGTCAAGGTATGCCGCACCACGCTGCGCGAAATCCGCCTCCAGCTTCCGCGTCAACGGTACCGGCGAGGTGCCGAGATCGATGTAGACCCGTCCTTCGCGCGCACCGGCCAGCGCTGCCGCGGCAACCGTCTCCAGCGCCTGGCTAGAAGGCAGCGACATGAACACGATATCGGCCTTCTCGATAACCGACGCGACATCGGGCGCGGCCTCAATGCCGTCCGCGGCCAGTCTCATCAAAGGCATCTTGTCGAGATCGAAGGCGATTGCCGGCCGGCCGCTCTTCAGGGCCAGATTCCGGCACATCGGTTCGCCCATGACGCCCAGTCCAATAAATCCGATCGTTTCCTTGCTCACGAAATCCTGTCCTCCGGGTAATCCCGCATGGTTTGTGATGCTGCAGCTCTTTACCGGTGCGCCATCGGCGCGCCGGCCACCGCCGTCCTGAAGCTGACCAGCCGGTCGTCGAGCAATGAACCCAGGTACGCCGTCTTGAAATCGTCGCCGCCGAAGGCGATGCTGGCGATGTTTTTCAGTTCCCGGCTTTTCATGGAGTAGAAATGCTCCCGCCCCATCCGTTCTCCGGCGAGCGCGGTTTCTACGGTGTCGATGTGCGAAGCGTCGCTGTCTTCAAGCAGGAGGCTGGTTTTCCCCGATGGCGTCACGCGGTACAGGCGGTTGCTGACGATGCTGGTCACCCAGAGGCAACCTTCCGCATCCAGCGCGAATCCGTCCGGGAACGCGCCGCGGCCGAATTCGGCGGCAACGGCACGCTTCGACAGCAGGCCTCCCGATGAAATTTCAAAGCGCGCGATCCGCCGCCCGAAGGTTTCGCTGACGTATAGCGCGTTTCCTGCCGCATTGATGCGCAGTTCATTGGCGAAGGCCAGTCCATCAGCGACGATGCGCGCGCCTTTTTCGTCGACCAGCACGACAAATCCGTCGGCGACGTTGCTGCGATAGGACAGAAATCGCGGCAGCAGCTTCGTGCTGACGGTAATCCAGATCCGCCCCGCCGCGTCCCGCAGCACGAAATTGGCGGCCGACAGCGCGACGCCGTCAACTTCGAGCAGAAACGGCACCAGGCTGCCGTCACGGGCAAGCCGCCACACGCCGCCGCCCTCGCCAATGTTGGCGATCAGGAAGTCGCCGTTTTCAAGCAGGCAGAATCCGTTGGGCACGAATTCATGCCCAAGTACCTGCGCATGCCTGCCAATGACGCTTTGCGAGCCGTCCGGCAGTATCCGGGTAATGCCCGCACCGCGGCAGGACACGAAAAGCTCGCCGTTACCGCAAGCAATGACGCATTCGGGCCGGGCGAGCCCTCTGCCCAATGAGCGGAATGAACCGGGCTCGATCGGCCACGCGGCGTCAAGCTGGATCACGCCGCGGCCTCCTGCCGGTCAAGCCCCCAGAACACGCTTTTGACCTGCTGGTAGAGGCGCATGCCCTCGATGCCTTTTTCACGGCCGATGCCGCTGGATTTGTAGCCTCCGAACGGCGCTGCAATCGACAACTGCTTGTAGGTGTTGATCCACACCGTGCCGGCATCGATTCTGCGGGCCACGCGCCAGGCCTTCGGATAGCTGGAAGTCCAGATGCCCGCCGCCAACCCGTACGCGGTGGCATTGGCCTGGGCTACCAGATCCTCCTCGTCGTCGAACGGCAGGACGCACAGCACCGGCCCGAATATCTCTTCCTGACAGATGGCGTCGCCGTTGGTGACGCCGGTGATCACGGTGGGCAGATAGAAGGCGCCGCCGCGAAAACGCCCGTCGGACGGACGGCTGCCGCCCACCACGATATCAGCGCCGGCTGCGCGCGCCCTTTCGACGTGGGACTCGACTCGCTCGCGGTGCGCGAACGAGGCCATGCTGCCCATTTCCGCGCCCGCCCGGTCCGGCAGGTCGACCCGCAGGGACTTCGCATGCCGCGTGATCATGTCGAGCACGCGCGCATGGACAGAACGTTCGACGAACAGCCTCGATCCGGCAATGCACGACTGGCCGCTGCCTTCAAAGATGCCGGCGGCGACCCCCCGCACCGCGGCATCAATGTCGGCGTCGGCGAACACGATGTGCGGCGATTTGCCGCCGAGTTCAAGCGCTGCCGGGATCAGGCGCATGGCTGCGGCTCCGGCAATCCTGCGGCCGCTTTCGGTGCCTCCGGTGAAA
>JAHCLD010000021.1 GCA_026125585.1 Burkholderiales bacterium | reverse complement strand
GCCGTCGCCGATGATGCGGGCGATGATTTCGCGGCAGCCGCCGAGGTCCGAGGGACTCTCGGAGATCACTTCGACCTGCCAGCGCCTGCGCTCGGCGTAACGCGCGTACATGCGGAACAGCTCCGCGGCAAACAACGCCGACTCGTCGCCGCCGGTGCCGGCGCGGATCTCGAGGAAGATGTTGCGCCCGTCGTCGGGATCCTTCGGCAGCAGCAGCTTCTGCAGCTCCGCCTCGAAACCCTCGATGCGCGCCTTCGTTTCCGCGGCTTCGGCTTCGGCGAATTCGCGCATCGCCGGATCGCCCGCCATTTCCTCCGCGGCCTTCAGGTCGCCGAGGCTTGCCTGGTACCGGCGATAGAGTTCGACCACCGGCTCCAGTTCGGCATGCTCGCGTGTCAGCCGGCGGTAATTGTCCATGTCCGCGGTGATGTTCTCCGTGGCCAGCAGGCGGCCGACTTCCCCGAGGCGCAGGGACAGCTGGTCAAGTTTGGATGCGATGCTGGGTTTCATGGTGACGGTAATGGCGGCCGCGCCGGCACGGCACGGCCCGCGGCCCCTACTCGGGACGCTGTATCTGGTAGAGACGCGCGATCAGCGCGGCCAGTTCGTCGCGCTCGTCGTCCGCGGCGTGATTGAGCGCATGCGAGGGCGGATGCATGAACTTGTTGGTCAGCGCCCGCGACAGCTCGTCCATCACCTGCTGCGGATCGGCGCCGTGCGCGAGGCGCCGCTGCGCGCGCTCCAGTTCATGCCGGCGCGCGCGTTCCGCGGTGTCGCGCAGCGCGCGGATGGTCGGCACCAGTTCGCGGTTGTCGAGCCAGTGCATGAAATCCGAAACCTGGTTCTCGATGATGACCTCGGCCTGCGCGACGGCGTTCTGGCGCTGGTCCATCCCTTCGCGGGCGATCTGTCCGAGGTCGTCGACGGTGTAGAGGAAGGCATCGTCGAGCTCGCCGACCTCGGCTTCGACGTCGCGCGGCACCGCGAGGTCGAACATCAGCATCGGCCGGTGCTTGCGCGCCTTCAGCGCGCTTTCCATCAGGCCCTTGCCGATGATCGGCAGCGGGCTCGCCGTGCAGCAGACCACGATGTCGTACAGCGCCAGTTGCGCCGCGATGTCGTTGAGCGGGATCACGTGCCCGAAAAAACGGTCCGCCAGCTGCTGCGAACGCGCAACCGTGCGGTTGGCGAAGGTCATCCGCTTCGGGTGGTGGGCGGCGAAATGCGTGGCCGCCAGTTCGATCATCTCCCCGGCGCCCACGAACAGCAGGCTCTGCTCGGCGACGCTCGGATAGATGCGCTCCGCCAGCCGCACCGCGGCGGCGGCCATCGACACGGTGCTGGCGCCGATGTCGGTCTCGCTGCGCACGGTCTTCGCGACCGAAAAGGTGCGCTGGAACAGCTTGTTGAGCAGCCAGCCCAGCGTGCCGGCGGCTTCCGCGGAACGCACCGCGTTCTTGAACTGGCCGAGGATCTGCGGCTCGCCGAGCACCATCGAATCGAGGCCGCTGGCGACGCGGAAGGCGTGCTTGACCGCGCGGTCCTGCGGCAGTTCGTAGAGATAGGGCTGGATCTGCCCCGGCTTCAGGCGGTGATAATCGGCCAGCCAGTCGACGGCGATGCGCGGATCCGCGGTCGAACAATAGACTTCGGTGCGGTTGCAGGTGGAAATGATCGCCGCTTCGCTGACCGGCCGGCGGTCGACCAGGTCGCGCAGCGCCTGGATCAGCTGTTCGGCCTGGAATACCACCCTTTCGCGCACGTCCAGCGGCGCGGTCTGGTGGTTGAGTCCGAAGGCGAACAGCGGCATGGCAGCGATGTCGCGCGGGGGCGACTGGCACCGAAAAAGGCCTTGCATTTTAACCGCTTACCTCCCCCGTCGCCACCCGGAAAAGGCGCGTGGCGCGGTCCGGCCCGCCTCTGCGGCAATGGCCGGGGAACGGCAACCTTTAGAATCCCGGTTCCCTGCCAACACACCATGGAGCACAGGCCCGGCATGTCCAGCAGAACCAGCGATGTAAAAACCGTCAGTATCGACAACGGCGTCGCCGTCGTCACCCTCAACCGACCCCAGGTCATGAACGCGCTGAACCTTCGCCTGCGCGAGGAAATCATGGCGCTGTGCACCGACCTCGATACCGATCCGGCGGTCGGCGTCATCATTTTCACCGGCGCGGGCGACCGCGCCTTCTGCGCCGGCGCCGACCTCAAGGAACGCGGCCAGCGGACCACGGAAGAGATGTACGACGAGCGGCGCTTTTTCCGCAGCAAGTGGATCAGCGCGATCGCCGGCATCGCGAAACCGACCATCGCCGCCATCAACGGCTACTGCCTCGGCGGCGGGCTCGAAGTGGCCCTGCAATGCGATCTGCGCATCGCCTCGGACAACGCCCGTTTCGGGCTGCCCGAAGTGACGCTCGGCTTCCTGCCGGGCGCCGGCGGCACCCAGCGCCTGCCGCGCGCGGTCGGGCTGCAGAAAGCCAAGGAAATGATCCTGACAGGACGGCACATCGACGCCGCGGAAGCAGAGCGGCTGGGCATCGTGCTGCGCGTGGTTTCGCGCGAACAGCTGATGCCCGCGGCGATGGAACTGGCGCGCGCGATCGCGAAAAACCCGCGCATCGCCGTGCTGCAGGCCAAGGTGGCGCTCAACGCCTCGCAGGAAACGATGCTGTCGGGCGGACTGCAGGCCGAAAACGAGGCCTGGCTGCCCTGCATGCTGTCGGAAACCTGGAAGGCAAAACTGGAACGCTTCAAGGACTAGCGTCCGGCCGCGGGGCTCAGGACGAGATGACGATCATGTCGAAATCGGACTTCGGCGCCGAGCAGTGCGGGCAGGTCCAGTCGGCGGGCACATCTTCCCAGCGCGTGCCGGGCGGGATGCCTTCATCAGGCAGGCCTGCGGCCTCGTCGTAGACGAAGCCGCAGAGTATGCATTGCCACTTCCTCACCGGGGTCCGGCCCTGCCCGCCCGGTTCCGCTTGCCTAGCCCTGCTTCAGCCCTGTTCATTCACCATCGGCTTGCCGGCCGCATAGAGCTTGAGGTTTTCCGTGAATATCGCGGCGGCGCGGGTGTCGTTGCCGGCGGAGGCCGAGGCATTGTGCGGCGAGACGATGACGTTGGGAATGTCCCACAGCGGTGATTCGGCCGGCAGCGGCTCCTTCTCGAACACGTCGAGATAGGCACCGGCGATCTGCTTCGACTGCAGCGCGGCGATCAGCGCCTTTTCCTCGCACACCGCGCCGCGGGCGACGTTGACCAGGTGGGCGTGTTTCGGCATCAGCGCGAGCGTCTTCGCGTTGACCAGCTGATGCGTTTCCTTCGTGTAGGGACAGGCCAGCACCAGCCAGTCGCAGGCCGGCAACAGGGCCGGCAGCTTGTCCAGCGTGTGCATTTCGTCCACCGGATCGCCGTCGCGCTTCGGACTGCGGCGCAGGCCGATCACCTTCATTTCCAGCGCCTGGCACATTTTTGCCACCGTCGCGCCGATGGTGCCGAGGCCGACGATGATCACCGTCTGGCCGCGCAGGTCGCGCGGCACGCCGGCGCCGCGCACGGGGTCCCATTTGCGCTCGCGCTGCGCCGCAATCCAGCGCGGGAAGCCGCGGGCCAGCATCAGCAGGCCGCAAACGGCGGTCTGCCCGACCGGCTCGCCATTGCTGCCGGCGGAGGTGGTGAGCCTCACCTTGCGTTCACGCAGCGCCGGCAGGAAAGGATGCTGGTCGATGCCGGTGCTGGTGAAATGCACCCATTTCAGACTCGGCGCGTTCTTCATGGTATCGCCGAAACTCTGGTAATGGTCCGAAAAGCGGATGTCGCGCGTCAGGTAGGCCGCCTCGATTTTCGCGGCATCCGCCGCAGGCAGGCGCTGCGACGCGTCGTCGGGCAGGTGAATGATCTGCGGCGAAACACCGGCGGCTTTCGCCGCGGCCTGCAACTGTTCGCCGAACTGCGCCACGAACCCTTTGGACAGCAAGATACCGGTCATCGCCTGATGCTCCCCCGCGAAAATGGTGTTAGAAAACGCTGTTGTTACTTGTCGCGCTTGAACAGCGCGTCGAGTTTTTGCTCGTACGAGTGGTAATCGAGATAATCGTACAGATCGTCGCGCGACTGCATCAGGTCGACCACGTTCTTCTGGTGGCCTTCCTTGCGGATGCTCTGGTAGACCTTCAGCGCCGCGGCATTGGCGGCGCGCCAGGCCGACAGCGGGTAGAGCGCCATCGCCACGTTGGCACTGGCCAGTTCCTGGGTCGTGAACAGCGGCGTCTTGCCGAACTCGGTGATGTTGGCGAGGATCGGCACCTTCACCGCATCGGCGAACTTTCTGTATTCCGACAGCTCGGTGATCGCCTCCGGAAAAATCATGTCGGCGCCGGCCTCGACGCAGGCCACCGCGCGTTCGACCGCGGCATCCAGCCCCTCCACCGCCAGCGAATCGGTGCGGGCGATGATGACGAAATTCGGGTCGGTCTTGGCGTCGGCGGAAGCCTTGATGCGGTCGACCATTTCCTCCTTGCTGACGATTTCCTTGTTCGGGCGGTGGCCGCAGCGCTTCTGCATCACCTGGTCCTCGATGTGCATCGCCGCGGCGCCGAACTTGATCAGCGACTTGACGGTGCGCGCGATGTTGAAGGCGCCGCCGAAACCGGTATCCACGTCCACCAGCAGCGGCAGGTCGCAGACGTCGGTGATGCGGCGCACGTCGGTCAGCACGTCATCCAGCGTGCTGATCGCGAGATCGGGCAGGCCCAGCGAGCCGGCGGCGACGCCGCCGCCCGACAGGTAGATCGCCTTGAAGCCGCTGCGCTGGGCCAGCCGGGCATGATAGGCATTGATGGCGCCGACGATCTGCAGCGGCTTTTCAGCGGCAACCGCGGCGCGGAATTTCGCGCCCGGAGTCAGGGTAACGGCCATGGCAAAGCTCCTGTCAGAAAGAGGCAAGGGCAACGCGGGCGCTGCCGGCATGCGAACGCCCGAAAGCGCGGGCAGCCGCCGGGGCGGCCGTCCGGAATCTGGACGAATCGGATTTTTCAGTCAAAAACTGCTGACAAAAAAGATACCACAGGGGCGGCTATTCCGCCAGAGCGGCCGCAGTGGCATAATCCCGGCTCCCTAGTCTCACGATTCGGACTAAGCTCATGGCTCCTGCGAAAAACCCCGTCGACGACAACCAGGGCCGGCTGACCGGCACCCAGAGCATCGAACGCGCGCTGCTCCTGCTCCGGGAAATCGCCGCACACAACCGCTCCGGCTCCCGCCTGCTCGACCTCGCCACGCGCACCAGCCTGCAGCGGCCGACGGTGCACCGCATGCTGAAATGCCTGGCCCATGAAGGCATGGTGCAGCAGGATCCCGAAACCCACCGTTATTTCCTCGGCCCGATGGCCTTCGAACTCGGCCTCACCGCGGCGCCGCGCTTCAACCTGCGCGAAATCTGCCACCCGGCGATGTCGCGCATCGCCGAAGCCACCGGCGACACGGTGTTCCTGACCCAGAGAAGCGGCCTCGATGCCGTTTGCATCGACCGCCGCGAAGGCACCTTCCCGATCAAGACCTTCACGCTGGAAGTCGGCATACGCCGGCCGCTGGGCGTGGGCACCGGCAGCCTGGCCATCCTCGCGGCGCTGCCCGAAGAGGAATTCCGCGGCATCATCGCCAGCAACGAGCCGCGGCTGCCCGAGCACGGCCTCAACGGCCCGTCGCTGCTGTCACAGGCGCGCAAGGCGCAGAAACTCGGCTACGCGGTGCGCGAGACGCCGACGCTCGCCGGCGTGCGTTCCATCGGCCACGCGCTGCGCAACCAGAGCGGCGTCCCCTTTGCCTCGCTGTCGATCTCGGCGATTTCCAGCCGCATGGCCGATCGCCGGGTGCAGGAACTGGCGGCGCTGCTGCGCAACGAAGCGCGGCTGATCGAACGCCAGATCGCCAACGGCATGGAAATCCGCTGACGCGGGCACCGTCCTGCGGCACAATGGCGGACACGCCGGAATAACAACGGCAACAACGAGGAGAATTCCATGAACCACGCATTCCGCCTGATCACCGCGCTGTTGCTTGCCGCCACGGCCGGCGCCGCCATTGCCCAGGCCTGGCCGGCCAAGCCGATCCGCTTTGTCGTTCCCTACCCGCCCGGCGGCAGCAACGACGTGCTGACGCGCATCACCGCGCAGGCGATGGCGCCCGGATTGGGCCAGCAGATCGTCATCGACAACCGCGGCGGCGCCGGCGGCATGATCGGTGCCGACAACGTCGCCAAGTCGGCGCCCGACGGTTACTCGATCGTCAACGTGCAGGCCTCGTTCACCGCCAATGCCGCGCTGCGCACGAAAATGGCCTATGACCCGATCAACGACTTCGCCTACATCGGCATGATGGCGCGCGGGCCCCTGCTCGCCGTGGTGCATCCCTCGCTGCCGGTGAAAAACATCCGCGACCTGATCGCACTGGCCAAGTCCAGGCCGGGCCAGATCAACTACGGCTCCACCGGCACCGGCGGCCACAACCACATGGCCACCGAACTGTTCAAGCGCATGGCCGGCATCAACATCGTGCACGTGCCGTACAAGGGCGTCGCGCCGGCGCTGACCGACCTGATGGGCGGCCACACGCAGATGGTGATGACCAGCCTGCCCTCGGCGATGACCCAGGTCCAGGCCGGCCGCCTGAAGGCGCTGGCCGTGGGCAGCGAAAAACGCTCCTCGTTCATGCCGGACATGCCGACCATCGCCGAATCCGGCGTGCCCGGCTACATGGCCGAATTCTGGTGGGGCCTCGCCGCACCGGCGAAAACGCCGGCCGCGATCCTCGACCGGCTCGCCGCGGAATTGACCAAGGCCCTGCAGTCCCCCGAACTCAGGCAGCGTTTCGCCGGCGAGGGATCGGAGCCGAGCGTGATGTCGCGTGAGCAGTTCACGAAATTCGTCGTCAACGAGATCACCCGCTGGCGCAAGGTCGCGCAGGAGACCGGCATCAAGCCCGAGTAATGGCGGCGCTGCCCCGGAAAAATTACGACCCGGAGGCGCGCGGCACGCTCGACGGCGTGCGCGTGCTCGACCTGTCGCGGCTGGTCGCCGGCAACACGCTGACCCAGTTCCTCGCCGACTTCGGCGCCGAGGTGATCAAGGTCGAGCCGCCCGCCGGCGACACGCTGCGTGCCTGGAAAACCAGGGACATCGAGACCAACTGGAAGCTCTACTCACGCAGCAAGAAAAGCCTCGGCCTGGAATTGCGCAGGCCGGAAGCCCGCGAGCTGCTGAAAAAGCTGCTGCCTTCGGCGCAGATGCTCGTCGAAAGCTTCCGCCCCGGCACGCTGGAAAAGATGGGGCTCGGCCCCGAGGCGCTGCTCGCAATCAACCCCGGGCTGGTGATCGTGCGCATCTCCGGCTGGGGCCAGGACGGTCCCTACAGCAAACGCCCCGGCTTCGGCACGCTGGTCGAGGGCATGTCGGGCTTCGCCTCCTTCAACGGTTTCGCCGACCGCGAGCCGGTGCTGCCGCCGATGTACCTTGCCGACACTGTGGCCGGACTCTACGGCGCGGCCGCGGCGATGACCGCGCTGCGCGAGGTCGAAGTCAACAGCGGCCGGGGCCAGGTCATCGACCTGCCGCTGCTCGATCCGCTGTTCGCCGTGCTCGGCCCGCAGGCCGCCAATCACCGGCTCACCGGCAAGGTCAAGCCGCGCACCGGCAGCCGCTCCACCAACGCCGGGCCGCGCAACGCCTACCGCTGCAGCGACGGGCTCTACGTCTGCCTGTCCTCGTCGACGCAGAAGATGGCCGAACGCCTGTTCCGCTCGATCGGGCATCCGGAGTTCATCACCGATCCGCGTTACGCCACCAACGAGGAGCGCGTGAAACACGCCGAGGAACTCGACACGGTGATCGGCGCCTTCGTCGCCCGGCGCACCCAGGCCGAGAACGTCGCCTTTTTCGAGGAGGCCGAGGTCACCATCGGCCCGATCTACGACATCCGCCAGATTCTCGACGATCCGCATTTCGCCGCCCGCGAGATCATTGCCGACTATCCGGACGGGGACATGGGCGAGTTCCCGATGCACCATGTCGTGCCGCGCCTGTCGGGCACGCCGGCATCGATCCGCGCGCCGGCGCCGAAACTCGGCGAACACAACGAATCCCTGCTTGCCGAGGCCGGCGTCGACGCCGCCGCCTACCGCGGGCTGCTCGAAAGCGGCATCGCCTGCGCCGGTGACGCCGCATCCGCCGGCAAAGAATGACCCCGCGGCGGCGCCGCGCCCGCAACCACCACAAAGGATCCAGTCATGTATCGTGAACTTCCCGTCTGGCGCTCGCTGATGTACGTCCCGGTCAACGTCGAAAAATACGTCGACAAGGCGCACACCCGCGGCGCCGACGTGATCCAGCTCGACCTCGAGGACAGCGTGCCTCCCGCGGAAAAGGCCAATGCCCGCAAGCTGGTCGAGAAAAACGCCGCGCGCGTGCGCCGCGGCGGCGCCGACGTGGTGGTGCGCATCAACCAGCCGCTGTCGCTGGCGGTGCGCGACATCGAACATTCGGTATGCCCCGACGTCGACGGCATCGCGGTGACCAAGGCCACCGGCGTGTCGCACCTGCAGCTGCTCGACGAACTGGTCAGCGAGCTCGAGCAGAAGCGCGGCATGGCGGCCGGCCATACCAAATTCATCGCGATGATCGAAACGCCGGAGGCGTTCTTCAAAATCCGCGACATCACCGCCGCGACCGGCCGCATCATCGCCTGCAACATCGGCGGCGAGGACTACGCGCTGAACTGCGGCATGCAGCCCACCGGCGAGGCGCTGCTTTATCCGAAGCAGCAGATGATCTTCGCCGCCAGCGCCGCCGGCATCATGCCGCTGGGCTTCGTCGACAGCGTCGCCACCTTCGGCGACTGGGACAACTTCCGCAGGATGGTGCGCCGCTCGCGCGATTTCGGCTTCATGGGCGCCGGCTGCATCCACCCGGGCCAGGTCACCATCGTCAACGAGGAATACAAACCCGGCGCCGCCGAGGTCGAGTACGCGCGCAAGGTCATCGCGCTGGACAGGGAGGCCGCCGCCGCGGGCCGCGCGTCGTTCGCGCTCGACGGCAAGATGATCGACATCCCGATCATCGTGCGCGCGCAACGCCTGCTCAAACGCTTCGATGCCATCACGGCCCGCGAGTCCAAAACCCTGGCCGCGATGAAGGGCTGAACCTGTCGAACCAGTCCATGCCGATCCCCATTCGCCGCATGCCGTTGAATTTCCGGAGAACCCATGAGTACCGCCGCACCCGATCTTGAATCACTGAAGCAATGGATAGGCCGTACCGAAACGGCCGTTGATTACGTGACCGTGCCGATGGTCGACCGGCTGTCCGCGACGCTGGACCGCGATGACGCCTTTCCGAAAACCGGCGATCCGCTGCCCGTCGGCTGGCACTCCACGCTGTTCCCGCGCATCGTGCGCCATTCGCAGATCGGCCCCGACGGCCATCCGCAGCGCGGCGATTTCCTGCCGCCGGTGCCGCTGCCGCGGCGCATGTTCGCCGGCAAACGCAGCACCTTCATCGCGCCGCTGCAGGTCGGCGACGAGGTCAGGCGCCTGTCGACGATCCAGAACGTGACCGTCAAGGACGGCCGCAGCGGCCGTATGGTCTTCGTTACCGTGAAGACCGACATCAGCAGCCCGCGCGGCCTCGCCATCACCGAAGAACAGGACATCGTCTACCGCGGCGAGCCCGACAAGAATGCGCCCCCGCCGCCGCCCCAGCCCGCGCCGGGCAAGGCCGTGTGGCAGCACCAGGTCACGCCCGACCCGGTGATGCTGTTCCGTTATTCCGCGCTGACCTTCAACGGCCACCGCATCCATTACGACCACCCCTACGTCACCGGCACCGAGGGTTATCCCAACTTGGTGATGAACGGCGGCCTGACGACGCTGCTGGTGTATGAGCTTGCGCGCACCCACGCCTCGACCCCGATCCGGTTCATGTCCTCGCGCAACGTGCGCGCGCTGTTCGTCGGCCGCACCATCACGCTCTGCGGCGAACCCTCGGCCGACAACAAAACGGCGAAGCTGTGGGCACAGGACGACAGCGGGGCGCTGGCGCTGACCGCCGAAGCGGAGTTCGCATGAGGGGGATCCGATAATGGCCGGAGGACCGCTCGAAGGCGTGCGCATCGTCGACCTGACCTCGGTCGTGGTCGGCCCGCTCGCGACGCAGATCCTCGCCGACCACGGCGCGGAGGTGATCAAGGTCGAAACGAAAACCGGCGACCTGATCCGCAACATGAACGGCAAATCGGTGACGCCGGGCATGGGCGCGAAATTCCTGCACCTGAACCGCAACAAGCGCTCGATCGTGCTCGACCTCAAGCATCCGGACGGCCACGCCGCGCTGATGAAGCTGATCGCGAAAGCCGATGTTCTCGTCTGGAACGTCCGCCCGCCGGCGATGGCGCGGCTGAAGCTGTCGTACGAGGATGTGCGCGGGGTCAATCCCGGCATCATCTATTGTGGCATGTTCGGTTTCGGCCAGGACGGGCGCTACCGCGACAAGCCGGCCTACGACACCATCATCCAGGGCTCGGGCGGCATGGCGGCGCTGCACCACCGCGCCACCGGCGAGCCGCGTTTCGTGCCGATGGTGGTCGCCGACAAGACCGTGGGCCTGATCGCGGTGCAGATGATCGCGATGGCGCTCTACCGCAAGGCGAAGACCGGCGAAGGCTGCTCGATCGAGATCCCGATGTTCGAGAACCTGGTCAAGTTCGTGCTCGAAGAGCACATGTACCTGAAGACCTTCGACCCGCCGCTGGGCGAAACCGGCGACCCGCGGCTGCTCGACCCGCTGGGCAAGCCGATCCCGACGAAGGACGGCTGGATCTGCATTTCCGCCAACACCAACGACCAGGCCTTCGCCTTCTTCAAGGCCATCGGCCGGCCCGAACTGAAGGACGATCCGCGCTTCTGCAGCGTGCAGGCACGCTTCGCCAACGTGAAGGATTATTTTGAAGTACGCATGGCCGCGCTGAAAGGCAGGACCACCGCCGAGTGGCTGGAGATCTTCGACAAGGCCGACGTGCCGGCAATGCCCTACCACACGCTCGACAGCGTGCTGGAAGACCCGCATCTGCAGGACATCGGCTTCTTCGAGATGAAGGATCACCCGACCGAAGGCCGCACGCGCAACATGCGCCTGCCCAACCAGTGGTCCTGCGGCGTGCGCGAAGGCTGGACCCCGGCGCCCAAACTAGGCCAGCAGAGCGTGGAAATCCTGCGCGAGGCCGGATTGTCCGAGGCTGACATCCAGCGCATGGTCGAGGCCGGCGCCACCCTGGACGGCCGACTGAAAACTTAATCATGCCTGCGGGCAAAGGATAAATATATGAATAAAATCAAATACTTATATGCAATCACTCTGATTGGCTGCGGCCTTGCAGGCGCCGCTTTCGCGCAGAGCGCGGCGAACTACCCGGCCAAGCCGGTGCGCTTCATCGCGCCCTTCCCGCCCGGCGGCAGCACCGACCTGCTGGCGCGGCTGGTGGCGCAGAAGCTGACCGAGAGCTGGGGCCAGCAGGTGATCGTCGAGAACCGCGGCGGCGCCGCCGGCACCATCGGTGTCGAACT
Organism: Burkholderiales bacterium; assembly: GCA_026125585.1. GTDB lineage: Bacteria > Pseudomonadota > Gammaproteobacteria > Burkholderiales > SG8-41. Next base: position 10,728 of record JAHCLD010000021.1, on the reverse strand, counting down.
CGCCGCGCGCGCCGCGCCCGACGGCTACACCCTCGTCATGGGTCATGTCGGCACCTTCGGTGTCAATCCGACGCTGTACCCGAAGCTGCCCTACGACGCGATCCGCGACTTCGCGCCGGTCACCGTGCTGGCCACCGTGCCCAACGCCATGGCGGTGCATCCCTCTCTGCCGGTGAAAACCGCGCGCGACTTCATCGCGCTGGCGAAAGCGCGGCCGGGTGAACTGCTCTACGCCTCGGGCGGCAGCGGCAGCGCCTCGCACCTCGCGGGGGAATATTTCAAGCTGCTGACCAAGATCAACATGGTGCACGTGCCGTACAAGGGCACCGCTCCCGCGATGACCAGCATGATTTCAGGCGAAACCACGATGACCATCACCGGCATGGTCGCGCTGGGTCCGCACATCAAGTCAGGCCGCCTCAAGCTGCTTGGCGTCGCCACCCTGAAGCGCCTGCCGATCGCGCCCGACGTCCCGACCATCCACGAAAGCGGCGCGCCCGGCTACGACGCCAACCAGTGGTACGGCGTGCTCACGCAGGCCGCGGTGCCGCGCGACATCGTGAACAAGCTGCACGCCGACATCGTCAAGGTCATGGCCCGCGCCGACGTCAGGGACCGCCTCGCCGCCGACGGCGCGGAAGCCGTGGCCAACACGCCGGAGCAGTTTGCCGCGCACATCAAGGCGGAAATCGCGCGCTGGGCGCCGGTGGTCAAGGCCTCGGGGGCGAAGCCGGGCTGAACCGGCAACGGGAAACGCAGTCTCATCGAAGCATCCCGCCAAGGCGTGTTAAGGCATAATTCCCCGCCCACTTCCACGGAGACCATCATGCAGTCGATTGTCCGTCACACCGTTTTGACCACGCTGTTCGTCGCGGCGGCAACGCTGGCTGTGCCCGCGCAGGCGCAGACCACCGGCACCGAGTTCAAACCGCAGGTCGGCCAGGCCGGCAAGGACGTGATCTGGGTGCCGACGCCGAAGAGCCTGGTCGAGAAAATGCTGAAAATGGCCGACGTCAAACCCTCCGACGTGGTGTTCGACCTCGGTTCCGGCGACGGCATCACCGTGATCACGGCGGCCAAACAGTTCGGCGTGCGCGCCACCGGCATCGAATACAACCCGGACATGGTCGAACTGTCGAAACGCAATGCCCAGAAGGAAGGCGTCGCCGACAAGGCGCAATTCATCCGCGGCGACATCTTCGCCACCGATTTCAGCCACGCCACGGTATTGACGATGTACCTGCTGCCCTACCTGAACCTGAAGCTGCGCCCGACGATCCTCAACATGAAGCCCGGCACCCGCGTGGTGTCGCACGCCTTCACGATGGACGACTGGGCGCCGGACCAGACCGATTCCACCGAGGGCCGCACCGCCTACCTGTGGATCGTGCCGGCGAAAGTCGAGGGCAACTGGACATTCGACAAGGGCACGATGGAACTGAAACAGAAGTTCCAGGATTTCGACGGCGTGTTCCGCAACGGCGACGGCATGAGCTGGCGCGTCACCAGCACCAACCTGCGCGGCGACCAGATCAGCTTCAGCATCGGCGGCGCGAGCTACACCGGCCGCGTCAGCGGCTCTTCCATGCAGGGTACGATGCGCGCGCGCCCGGATGCGCCGGCCACGCCGTGGAGCGCAACGCTGGTGAGCAGGCAACATTGACACGACGGGCCGGCACCCGGCCCGTTGCCCGCCATTTTTCCGGGCGGAGAAGCATCTCCATCACGCAATGCAGGAGACCATGGTCTCCGCTCCGTTGTTCCCGTGCAGCCGGTTCACCTGTCGCTGACAGGCGACGCCGGCAAACGCGGCAACGGGCGATATAATCGACGGAACGCGGCCTGAAGCGCCGCGATACCTTCCCGAGGAAACAATTCATGTCCGGAAACGACAAGCATGCGGTGGTCATCGGCGGCGGCATCATGGGCGGCGACATCGCCACCGTGTTTGCGGCGCACGGCTGGACCGTCCATGTGATGAGTCCTTCCCAGAAAACACGCGAGGCGCTGCCGGGACGCATTGCCGCGGGCCTCGCCAAACTGGGCGCTCCGGCAAGCCACGCCGCTTCGGTGCACAGCTACGCCGATCTGAAAGCCATCCCGTGGTCCGGCGTCGGCATCGTCGTCGAGGCCGCCACCGAAGACCTGCCGCTGAAACAGAAACTCTTCGCCGAAATCGAGGCGCTGGCGAAACCGGACATCCCGCTGGCAAGCAATACTTCGAATTTCCTGATCGGCGAAATCGCCAAGGGGCTGAAGCACCCGCAACGCGTCGCCGGCCTGCACTTCTTCATGCCGGCGCATCTGGTGCCGCTGGTCGAAGTGGTCAGCTCGCCGCAGACGGACGCAAGCGTCGCGGAACGCCTGGTGCAGCTGTTGAAAGACCTCAACAAGGCGCCGATCTGGGTGAAGAAGGACGTGCCCGGCTTCGTCGGCAACCGCCTGCAGCACGCGATGATGCGCGAAGCGCTGTACCTGATTGCCGATGGCGTCACCGACGCCGAAGGCATCGACACCGCTGTGCGCCAGGGCTTCGGCTTCCGCTTCATCGCCTGCGGACCGATGATGCAGAAGGAAATGTCGGGCTGGGACACCAACTACCTCGTCGGCGAGGCCCTGTACCCGCATCTGCATACCGAGCAGGCGCCGCCGCAATTCCTGAAGGACATGGTCGCCAGGGGGCGCACCGGCATGAAGGCGAAAGCCGGCATGTGGGACTGGGACGACAACCGGATCAAAAAAGAAAAATCCCGTATCGAAAGGGCGCTGCAGGCCGGCTTCGGCATCCTGCACGCCGACAGGGACTGAGGCGGAGGCGCGGCGATGGGCGAGACTGCCCCGCGCTACGCCCGCCTGCGCAGATTGCTGCTGTCGAAACTGGCGCTGGTCGCCGGCGCCCTGCTGCTGCTCTACACCCTGCTCGGTTTCTTCGCCGCCCCCTGGCTGGTCCGCCAGCAATTGCCGGAACTGGTCGAACGGCACCTCGGCGCACAGGGCTCGGTCGGCACGGTGCGCATCAATCCGTTCCTGCTGACTTTCGAAGCGAATGACCTGGCGGTCGCCGAAAAAAAGGGCGGCCCCGTATTCGAGATCGGCCGGCTTTTCATCGATTTCGAGACCAGCAGCCTGCTGCGCTGGGCCTGGACCTTCCGCGAGATCCGTCTGGAGCGGCCGGTGGTCAACGCGGAGCTCGATGCCGGGGAAAACCTGAACATCGCGCGCCTGTTCGCGCCCCGCGACGGCCAGGCCGCGGCAAAGCCGGCCGAACCGGGCAAGGCACCGCGCCTGCTGCTGCAGAATGTCGTGATCAGCGGCGGCGTTTTCCGCTTCACCGACCAGACGCTGCAGCCTGCCGCCGTTGCCCGCTTCGATCCGATCGACTTCGAGATCCAGGATCTGTCGACGCTGCCGGATCACGACGGTGAACACCGGCTCAATGCGCGCCTGCCCGGCGGCGGCAGCCTGCAGTGGCAGGGCCAACTGTCGCTGGCACCACTCGATTCCTCGGGCTCGATCGAACTGAAAGACGGCAAGCTGGCCACGCTGTGGCGCTTCGCGCAGAACCGGCTGGCGCTGGCCGAGCCGGAGGGCAGCTTCGGGACCGGGCTGCGCTATCAGTTGCGTTACCGGGAAGGCGCCCTCGACCTGCAGGTCGACGACCTTGTCTTCCGCCTGAAGGATCTGGTGCTGGCGAAACCCGGGAAGGAAAACCTGGCCAAGCTGTCAACGCTGGCGCTGGAAGGCGGCAGCTTCGACCTGCGGAAACGCAGCATCGCTTTCCGCCAGATCGGCATTGGAGAGGGCACGATCAACGTGGTGCTCGACCAGGACAGCGCGCCCGACTGGGGGAAACTGCTGCGCAACGGCGAAAAACCCGAAAAACCGGCAGCGACTGCCGCGGAACCCGCTGCAGCTTCCGCGGAGTCCGCAACAGCACCTGGTCCCGCCTGGCAGTTGTCCCTGCCCCAGGTCACCATCGGTCCGCTGGCGCTGTCGGTCGACGACCGCAGCCGCATGGCGCCGCTGAAACTGAACATCGCGAAGGCCGAGGCCGGTTTCGGCGTCGAGGCGGCCTTCGGCGATCAGCCCCGGGTTGCCGTGACCGGGGGCCGCATCGCCCTGCGCGAACTGCAGGCGATCTCCGGCGATCAGAAGGAACCGCCGGTGACGCTGACCTCCGCCGAGCTGGCCGGCGGCGCTTTCGATCTGCAGAAACGAACCATCCGTGCCGGAAGCATCCATCTCGCCGGCGGCCACAGCCGGGTCATGCGCGATGCAGAAGGTGAAATCCCCCTGCTGCGCATGTTTGCGCCGTTGAAGGACTCGCCGGCGGAAGAAGCCGGCTTCTCCACCGTGGTCGACCGGATCGAACTGTCGGATTACACGATCGCGCTGAGCGACCAGGGCTTCCAGCCGCCGCTCGCCTACGATCTCGAAAAAATCAGTCTTGGCGCCGGACCGCTGTCCATGCCCGCGGAGAAACCGCTTGCGCTGGATCTGTCGCTGCAGGTGAAACAGGGCGGCACGTTGCGCGCGAAAGGCGGCATCGATCTGAAACGGCAAACCGGCGACCTGAAACTCGAACTAGCCGGTCTTGCGCTGGCGCCGCTGGAAACCGCGCTCCGGCAGCACACCACGCTGGCCCTGGTTTCGGGCAAGGCCGGCAGCAACGGACGCCTGCGCTGGGACAGCGGCAAGCAGCCGGCGCTGCGTTATGCCGGCGATGCGGCAATCGACGAACTGGAACTCAAGACCGCGGCCAGCGGCGAGAAACTGCTCGGCTGGCAGCGCTTCACCGCCGGCGGCATCGACTACAGCAGCGGAGACAACCGTCTTGCCGTGGCCCAGTTGAACCTGTCGCGCCCCTACGCCAGGCTGGTCGTCAACAAGGACCGCAGCACCAATCTCGCCGCCATCCGCCGCACCGGACCCGCGCCGGCTGCTGCGCCGGCCGCCGCACCGGAGCCCGGCGCGGAAACGGCGCTCGCCGTGAACATCGACCGCGTCAGCGTCGAGCGCGGCAACATGGATTTCACGGACCTGAGCCTGGTGCTGCCGTTTTCGACCCATATCCAGTCGCTGGGCGGCTCGATCAGCGGACTGTCGTCCGCCCCGGAGTCGCGCGCCAGCCTCAAGTTCGAGGGCCGCATCGAGGATTACGGCCTGGCCCGCGCCGAAGGCGCGATCCAGCCCTTCGCGCCGAAAAAGTTCACGGACATCGCCGTTGTCTTCCGCAATGTCGAATTGACGCCGATGAGCCCGTACACCGCGACCTTTGCGGGACGCAAGATCGCCTCCGGCAAGCTGTCGCTCGATCTGCAGTACAAGCTCGACAACAGCAAGCTGGCCGGCGACAACAAGGTGCTGCTGGAACAGTTCACGCTCGGCGAGCGCGTCGACAGCCCGACCGCCGTCAATCTGCCGCTGGACCTGGCGATCGCGCTGCTCACCGACAGCAGCGGCAAAATCGACCTCGCCGTGCCGGTCGCCGGCGACGTCGATCAACCCGAATTCAGCTACGGCCATATCGTCTGGCAGGCCATCCGCACGGTGATCACGCGGATCGTCACCGCGCCCTTCCGCGCGCTCGGCGCGCTGTTCGGCGGCGGCGCCGAGGATCTCGGCGACATCATTTTCGATCCGGGCAGCGCGCGCATCCTGCCCACCGAATACGACAAACTGCGCCGCGTCGCGGAAGGCCTGCAAAAACGCCCGCAGCTCAAACTGATCGTGCAGGGTCTTTATCACAGGGAAAGCGACGGACGCGCGCTGCGGACAATGGCCGTGCGCGCCGACCTCGCTGCGCGCGAGGGCCTGAAACTCGCTTCCGGAGAGGAACCGGGCCCTGTCGGTTTCGACAATGCCAAGACCCAGCGCGCGCTGGAATCGATGCTCGACGCCCGCGCCGGGGACAGCGCCGCGGCGCAGTTCGCCGAGGCCTACCGCAAGTCCAGCGGGCGCGATGCGCCGCGCGTCAACATCGCCCTGGCCCTGGTCGGCCGCGGCGCCGGCGACCGCGAACTCTACGTGGCCATGCACCGGAGACTGGTGGAACTGCAGCCGCTCGCCGACAGCGCTTTCGCCGAATTGGGCAGGGCGCGCGCCGATGCGATCATGCGCGCCTTCACCACACGCCTGAAATTCGATCCGTCGAGGCTGGGCACCAGACCCGCCGAAGCCGTCGATGAAACCGCCAAAAGCGGCGTGCCGCTGAAACTCGCCTTCGAACCGCTGAAACAGACCGCGCCACCGTGATCGTCGACGATGACGATCAACCCGGCGGTGCGGGCAATTCCAGCACGACACGCAGGCCACCCGATGCGGCGCGATCGAGCAGCAGGCTGCCGCCGTACATCGAGGCGATGTCGGTCACGATGGCCAGACCCAGTCCGCTGCCGGGCGCGGATTCGTCCAGGCGGCCGTAGCGCTCCAGCGCCCGCTCCCGCTGCTCCCCGGTCATGCCGGGGCCGTCATCGTCGATGGTGATGCGCAGCCTGCCGCCAAGTTCGAGCAGGGAAACGGCGATGCGGCTTTTCGCCCAGCGACAGGCGTTATCCATCAGATTGCCCAGCATCTCGGCAAAATCCTGGCGGTCTCCGGCAAAACGCCCGCTTCCCTCGATCTCGAAATCCAGCGGCTTTTCCCCGTGTATCCGGGCCAGCGTCCGGGCCAGCTCCCGGATCGTGCCCGGCGCATCGACCGCCTCGGCATTCTGCGCGGTCAGCCCCGCCGTACGGGCCCGTGCCAGATGGCGTTCGATCTGCTTGCGCATCACATCCACCTGGCGGCCGACTTCCCCGTGCAGAGCATCATTGCCAGAGCCGGCCTCGTTGGCCAGAACCGCCAGCGGCGTCTTCAGGCCATGGGCCAGATCGGCCGCCTGGCGCCGCGTGCGTTCCAGCAGTGCCTCGTCCCGGTCCAGCAATTCGTTGATTTCGTCGACAAGGGGGCGCACCTCGACGGGCCATGAGCCGCTCAGCCGCTGCTGGCGGCGATTGCGCAGCATCGCGAGGGAACGCTGCAGGCGTTTGAGAGGCCACAGGCCGAACATGATCTGCACGGCCACCGCCAGCATCAGTCCAAGGCCGAGGATCAGCAGGGACGCACTCAGCAGGCGGTTGAATTCGGCATTGGCCGTGGCGAGTTCGGCGCGATCGACGGCAACCGCAAGCCTGACGGGGACATCCCGGCCGACCAGCGCCACGCTGCGTTCGGCCAGCAGCAGCGACTGGCCCGCCGGTCCGGGCACCACATGGCGCCCCACCTCCCCCAGAGGTCCGGGAGGATCCGGCAGCGCCAGCGACTGGTCCCACAGGGAATCGGAACGCATGACGATTCCGCTCTCCCCGGACACCTGCCAGTAGCGGCCGGAATAGGGCCGCCGGTACGCGGGATCGGACGGCGGCGCCACCAGCGACAACGTGCCTCCGGGTGTCCATGCGAGACCGGCCGCCAGTCGGTCCACCTGCTGCATCAGTTGACGTTGATACGTCGCGGTCACCTGACGGTCGAACACTTCGGAAAGCCCGAATCCGGAGAGCGCGAGCGCGACGGCCAGCCAGATGGACGCTCCGCCGATCAGGCGCAGCGCAAGGGAATTACGCATCGGCTCCGTGCCCGGCAAACAGGCGATAACCCAGGCCCCGGACCGTTTCTATCCGCTGCGCGCCGAGCTTGCGGCGCAGCCTCGCGATGAATACCTCGATCGTGTTGCTGTCGCGGTCGAAATCCTGGGCATAAATGTGCTCGATGAGCTCGGTGCGGCTGACCACGGCACCGGGATGATGCATCAGATAGGCGAGGATCTTGAACTCGTGCGCGGTCAGCGGGATCGCTTCGCCGTTGAGCGTGACGCGCGCGAGCCGCGTATCCAGCCGCAGATCGCCGCAGACGAGCTCGGCCGCCGAGAAACCGTGCGCGCGCCGGATCAGCGCGCGCACGCGGGCCAGCAACTCTTCCATGCGGAACGGTTTGGGCAGGTAATCATCGGCGCCGGCATCGATGCCCTCGACCCGCTCCGTCCAGCCCGCCCGCGCCGTCAGCACGATCACCGGGAAAGCCACCGCTTCGGAGCGCCACCGGCGGAGCAGCGACAAACCGTCCATGCCGGGCAGCCCCAGATCCAGTATCACGGCGTCATAAGGCTCGCTGCGCCCGCAGTGCCATGCCTCGAGTCCGTCGGCCACCGCGTCGACCGCGAAGCCCGCGGCTTCCAGCGCGGAACGGATCTGGGCGGACAGGCGCGGTTCATCCTCGACCAGCAGCACGCGCATTACCGGTGGCTCCGGCGCGCCGCGCTCACACCCGAACCCTTGGTCTTCAACAGACGGGCATCCCGTGCATCGTAATCCAGCTCGATGACCGCGCCTTTTGCCGACAGCAGCTTGATCTCGTAGATCCAGCGGCCATCCGAGCGTTCGAGTTCGACCTCGATCACGTCTCCGGCAAAATCGCGGTGCACTTCTTCGAGGATGCGCGTGAGCGGCAATATTTCCCCTGCCTTGAGGGCGCGCCAGGCGCGCTCGGAGCCGCCGTCGGCAATCGCCGCGGCCGGTGCCAGCGCCAGCGCCAGCGCCAGCGCCAGCATGACTCCAATCCCGGATTTCATCATCACACTATAAGCAAAATCAGCTGAATGCCAGATGAACGGGGCGCTCAGGACCGGTTCAGGCGCGGACCTTCATGATGCGTCCGTCGACACCGAATCCGGCATCGTTCATCACCAGGAGATTACATCATGAAAAACGCCACATCCCGCCTTGTCGCCCTCGCCGCGCTCTGCATGGCAAGTTCCACTGCCAGCGCCGATCCCTGGCAATGCGCGATCCCGTCCGCCGGCCAGCCGTTGCCGCTGTCCGGCATCCTGCAAAAAATCGAGGCCAAGGGCATCCGTGACATCCGGGAACTGGAGCGCAAGGGCAGTTGCTACGAAATCAAGGCCCGCAGCGAACTCGGCAAAATCAAACTGTACGTCAAATCCAGCAACGGCGAAATCGTCCGCGAACAGGAGCGCTTCTGATGTGCACCGCCTGCGACAGAACGACCCGAGAAGACGGCGATCCCGTCGACGTCACCATCGACGACTGTATTTCGGCGCTGGCGGTCTTTGCGGCCATACTGGTCATCCTGTTCACGATCTGACCGGTGATCCGGCGCGGACATGCCGCCTTACGGGGCTTCGGCAAAGGCGCTGCCGGCATGCAGGAAACGCTCGATGTCCTCCGTGGAATAACCGATCTCTGCCAGCACCTCGCGGGTATGCTGGCCCTTGGCCGGAGAGGGGCGCTCCGCGGCAAAGAATGCGCCGTCATAGCGAACCGGCATGCCCATCGCGCGCGCCGCATTCGGCAATCCGATGTCGAGCAACGGCAGACAGGCTGCCAGCGCGGGGTCCGCCAGCACATCGGCCACCGTGTTGATCGGGCCGCACAGAATGTCGGCGGCCCGCAGGCGCTCCAGCCAGTATTCCGAGGATTTCGATTTCAGCAGGGGCACGATGGCGGCATGCAGTTCTGCGCGGTTCTTCACGCGCGCCGCATTGGTGTTGAAGCGTTCGTCCCCGGCAAGGGATTCCAGCGCCAGCGCGGCACAGAACTTCCGCCAGTGCGAATCGCGCAGCACTGCGATGGTGATGAAACGGCCGCCGGCGACTTCGAACGCCCCGGCCGGGGCCAGCAGGCTGTTCTGGTTGCCCTGGCGTGGCGGCAGGCGGCCCGAAGACAGGTATTCGGTGAAGCCGCCGCACATCAGCGCCGCCGCCGCGGCCATCAGGCTCACATCAATATTGGCGCCGCCCTGCCCGGTCAGGCGGCCGTAGAGCGCCAGCAACACCGACTGCACCGCATGGTTCGCCGCCGCCATGTCGATCAGCGGAAATCCGACGCGCAGCGGCGCGCCGTCCGGCTCGCCCACCACGCTCATCACGCCGCTGATGGCCTGCAGTACCGTGTCGCTGGCAGGCAGCCGGGCATAGGCGCCTTCCTGTCCGAATCCGGAAATCGTGCAGTAAATGATATCGGCCCGGAGTGCCTTGCAGCGCTCATAGCCGAAACCCAGCTTCGCCATCACGCCGGCGCGGTAATTCGAAATCACCACATCGGCTTTCGATACCAGGCGTTCGACGATGCGGCGACCCTCGTCGCTGTTGAGATCGATGCCGATGTCGCGTTTGTTGCGGTTGAGCGCGATGAACTGCGGATTGCCGAAGCGCCCCGGCTCCCCCCGGCCTGCGCTGCGCTGCCAGTCGCCTTCCCTGCGCTCGACCTTGACGACCTGCGCGCCCATGTCGCCCAGCAGCGTGGCGGCATAAGGTCCCGCCACGCCCTCGGTCATGTCGACCACCCTGACATCGGCCAGTATTTTCCTGTTCATGATTTGCATGCCAGCGGGTTGCCCCGCCGCGATTCGTGGTTGCCTGAAACCCGGTATCCGGGACGAAATTCTCTTGCCGGAAGCAGTCGAGTGTAACGTCAGGACAGGCGGTAATCGACTGGCGCGCAATGGAAGGTGCGCCCATGCTGTCATGGCGACGGGATATCGGGAGGTGGTGGCCGGGGACGGAATTGAACCGCCGACACAAGGATTTTCAGTCCTCTGCTCTACCAACTGAGCTACCCGGCCCCGTGTTGCGAGGTGACGCGAAAACTTCGGGGAAACTGGATTTCACCCGCCGGTCAGGCCGGGCGAAAGGGCGCTATTTAAACCTCAAAACCGTTTTGCGTCAAGGCA
>JAHCLD010000209.1 GCA_026125585.1 Burkholderiales bacterium | reverse complement strand
GTCGAGGAACTGCAGGCCGCGGTTGGTGTATTTCTTGGCGATCGAGATCACCAGGCGCAGGTTGGCCTCGGTCATTTCGCGCTTGGCACGACGCGCCCGGGCTTCGCCCGAAGTCATCTGGCGGTTGATTTCCTTCAATTCCTTGATCGGGATGCCGATGCGCGCCTGCAGGTCGACCAGCTTCTGCTGCTGCTCGACCACCGCCGGCTCGAAACGCGCCAGCGCCTCGCTCCACGGCTTGCCGGACTCCACCTCGCCGCGGATCCAGCGCGAGCTGGTTTCCTTGCCCGGGAATTCCTTGATGAAATGCTGGCGCGGCATGCGCGCCTTGTCGATGCACAGCGCCATGATCGTGCGCTCGTAGGTTCGCACCTCCTCGACCAGCTTGCGCACACCGTCACAGAGCCCCTCGATCTGCTTGGCCGAAAAGCGGATTTTCATCAGCTCCTCGGAAATCGATTCGCGTGCCTGGATGTACGGCCGCCCGCGCGAGCCGTGCTTCTGCAGGGCGCGCATCATCTTCTGGTAATTGCTGCGGATGTCGGCAAAGTGCCTGAGCGACGCCTCCTTCAGGCGCGCCAGATCCGCGGCGGCAGCGGCGGCCGTCGCGGCGCCGTCGTCGTCCTCGTTTTCCTCGCCGTCCGCCTCCTCTTCGTCGGAGGTCTCCTCTTCGGCCACGTCCTCGACGATCGCCTCCTTCATCTCGAGATCGGCCAGGCCGTCGACGACATCATCGACGCGGATTTCCTCCTTCTCGATCTTCTCGGCCAGCGCGAGGATTTCGGCGATGGTCGTCGGACAGGCGGAAATGGCCAGGATCATGTGGCGCAGGCCGTCCTCGATGCGCTTGGCGATCTCGATCTCGCCCTCGCGCGTCAACAGTTCGACCGACCCCATTTCGCGCATGTACATGCGCACCGGATCGGTGGTGCGGCCGAATTCCGAATCCACCGTCGACAGCGCGGCCTCGGCTTCCTCGACGGCGTCCTCGTCGGCGACCGCCGGCGTGGATTCCGACATCAGCAGCGTCTCGGCATCCGGCGCCTCGTCGTACACCTGGATGCCCATGTCGTTGATCATGCCGATGATGTTCTCGATGGCCTCCGCATCGAGCATGTCATCCGGCAGGTGGTCGTTGATCTCGGCGTACGTCAGGTAGCCGCGCTCCTTGCCGAGCACCACCAGGTTCTTCAGCCGCAGGCGGCGCGCTTCCGCGTCTGCCGGGGAAAGTTCGCGCCGCTCGAACTCCTTCACCAGCGCGCGTTCGCGCGCCGTCAGGCCGCGGGTCGGACGCTGTTTGCCGCCCGGTTTTCTGGCAACCGCGGCGGCCGGCTGCGGAGCGACCTTGTCGAGCTTCTGCGCCGCGGCCTTGACCTTGGCCAGGGCCTGCTTGGCTACGGCCTTGAAATTCGCGAGCCGCTGTTCCTTGCGCAGCACCGCCCTGGATTTCGCCGCCGTCTTGGGCGCCGGTTTCCCCTTGGCCTTGGCAGCCGCCGCGCGCGGCTTCGCGGCGCGGGCACGTTGCGGCGCCTTGGCCTTGGCTTTCACCGCCTTGGTTTTTGGCGCGGGGCGCGATTTCGCCCTGGTAGCAGCCTTTGCGGAGCCTGTTTTCGCGCGCACGGCATTCTTCGCCCTGGCGGATTTCGTCTTGGCGTTTTTTGCCTTGCTTGCCTTGGATTTGGGGGCTTTGGATTGCTTGGCCATGAATTAGGCTCCGCCGGACAACGGTTCGGTGAAAAACCGCAAATTATACCTTAAACGACACTCCCTGACACCTGCAAAACACCCAAGCAAGATGCTGTTTTACAAGGATTTTTACCTTGATCCCGATCTGCAGATCAGGCCTTGACCACCGGTACTGCAGCGCGGGCGGCCCGGAACCTGCGGATTCGCCCCAGGACTTGCTGCCACGCATCCTGGAATTCGGCCTCCCGCTCCGCCACGGAAGGCAACTGCTCCATGATCTTCAACGCCCGTGCTTCCGCCAGTTGCATCGCGGACTCCAGCGGTGTCCCGCGGAATATCTCGCCCAGCTTCACGCCTTCGGCCTGCTGATCCAGCGCCTGCAGCAGGGGATCAAGGATTTTCCAGTCCTCCCGGTCCAGTTCCGGAACCGACAACTCGATGCCGCTTGCCAATTCGGCACGATCGATCAAGGCTGCAAGCTGCGGATCGCAGACGATCAAGTCCAGCATGGTGCGCAGGATGGACGGCCTCACCGCCGTGGGACGTCGCTGCGGCACGGGGACCGGTTGCCCATGGATTCCAAACTGGGCGTCAAGTTCCTGCGGCATCACGCCGGCCAGTTGCGCCAGTTCCTTGCGGATCAACAGCGACAGCATCGGCGCGGCAATCTGCTTCACCAAGGGTTTCGCCAGTTCGACCAGCTTTGCCCGCCCCTCGGACGTATGCACATCCGTCCGGGACATCAGTTCCTGGATCAGTAATCTCGACAGCGGATCCGCCCTGCCCAGCAGCGCCTCGAATGCCGCCTTGCCGTGCTTGCGGACATAGGTATCGGGATCCTCGCCGTCGGGCAGAAACAGGAAGCGCAGCTGCTTGCCGTCCGCCAGTTGCGCCAAGCTGTTTTCCAGCGCCCGCCAGGCCGCGCGCCGGCCCGCGGCGTCGCCATCGAAACAGAACACCACCTCGTCGGACTGGCGTAGCAGTTTCTGCACATGCACCGGCGTGGTCGCCGTGCCCAGCGTCGCCACCGCGTATTCGACGCCGGCCTGGGCCAGCGCCACCACATCCATGTAACCCTCGACCACGATCACGCAACCGGCGTCGCGGATCGCGCGCCGCGCCTGGAACAGCCCGTACAGCTCCCGCCCCTTCTCGAACACCGGGGTTTCCGGGGAGTTCAGGTACTTGGGCTCGCCTTCGCCAAGCACCCGCCCGCCAAAGCCGATGATGTTGCCTTTGACATCGACGATCGGGAACATGATGCGGTCGCGGAACACGTCGTAACGCCGCCCTTCCTCGTTCTGCTTGACCAGTCCGGCGGCACTCAATGCCCTGTCGGCGTAATCAGGAAACACCTGTTCAAGGTTTTGCCAGCCGTCGGGCGCGTATCCGATACCGAAGCGTTTCGCGATCTCGCCCGAAAGCCCGCGCTTTTTCAGGTAGTCGATGGCACGCGGCGCGTCCTTCAGCCGGTTTCGGTAGTACTGCGCGGCCTGCAGCAGCGCGCCGTACAGATCCTGCCCTTCCCCGGCACGGCGCTGTGCCTGCTCGGAACGCGCCTCCTCCGGCACCTGCATGCCGACACTCTGCGCAAGATCCTTCACCGCATCGACAAAGCCCAGCCCCCCGTACTCCATCATGAATCCGATGGCGGTGCCGTGGGCGCCGCAGCCGAAGCAGTGATAGAACTGCTTCGTCGGGCTGACCGTGAACGACGGGGATTTTTCGGTGTGGAAAGGACAGCAGGCCGCGTAATTCGAGCCGGTGCGCTTGAGCTTCACGTGCCGGTCGATGACCTCGACGATATCGACGCGGCCGAGCAGGTCCTGGATGAACGACTGCGGAATCATGCGCGCTACAGAGGGCTCCATTCCGGAATCCGCAGCCTGCCACAGACTGCGGCGATCACGGAATTATAGGATAGTGCGGAAAACCCGCCGCGCCAGAAAAATCCGCGGCAAAAACAGGGAATCACGATTTCGCGAGATGCGCCTTGACCGCGGCGGACACCTTGCCCATGTCGGCACGCCCTGCCAGCTTCGGCTTCA
>JAHCLD010000208.1 GCA_026125585.1 Burkholderiales bacterium | reverse complement strand
TTCAAGAACACCCAGACGCTGCACTTCATCGCCCAGGACCTCGCCGGCACGCTGCCGCTGGAAACGCTGAGCGACCATCTTTCCGATCTCGCCGGCATGATCCTCGACGCGGTGCTGCGGCTGTCATGGCTGGGCCTGCGCCAGCGCCACCGGGAAACGCCGCTGTTCGCCATCGTCGGCTACGGCAAGCTGGGCGGCAAGGAACTGGGCTACGCCTCGGATCTCGACATCGTCTTCGTCTATGACGATCCCGCGCCGGAAGCGGCGGAAAATTACGCGCGCCTCGCCCAGCGCATCAACCACTGGCTGACCAGCACCACCGCCGCCGGCCTGCTCTACGAAACCGACCTGCGGCTGCGCCCGGACGGCGCCAGCGGCCTGCTGGTCACACCGCTGGAAAGCCTGCGCCGCTACCAGCTCGGGCAGGCCTGGCTGTGGGAACACCAGGCCCTGACCCGGGCGCGCAGCGTCGCCGGCGATGCCACCATCAGCCGCAGCTTCGAGGAATTGCGGACCACCGTGCTGTGCAAAAAGCGGGAAGACGCCGGACTGCGCGCGGGCATCGTCGAAATGCGCCGGAAAATGCTGGCCGCCCACCCCAACGCCAGCGGCCTGTTCGACCTGAAGCACGATCCCGGCGGCATCATCGACGTCGAATTCATGGTGCAGTACCTGGTGCTGGGCCATGCCCACGACCATCCGGAGCTCGCCGCCAATGCCGGCAATCTGGCGCTGCTGAAATCGGCGGGAACGCTGGGCCTGATCGGCGAAGCCGAGGCGGAAGCGGTGCGCGCCGCCTACCGCCGGTTCCGCAAGCTGCAGCACCAGCTGCGGCTCGCCGGGGAACGTTACGCGCGGGTGCCGCCGGAAACGGTGGCCGATGCGGCGACCGCGGTCAAGACGCTGTGGGCGGAGCTGTTCGACGGCGCCGGAAGCCCGGCCGGCTAGACGGTCACGTCACGCAGGTGCGGCGCCACGTCGAGCAGGCTGTAAACCTCGATGACGCCCTTGCCCTTGCCGGTGATCTGGATCGGTCCCTCGTATTCGAACTGGGTGCGCGAGCGCCGGTAGGTC
This sequence comes from Burkholderiales bacterium, assembly GCA_026125585.1. Taxonomy (GTDB): domain Bacteria; phylum Pseudomonadota; class Gammaproteobacteria; order Burkholderiales; family SG8-41. Next base: position 2,686 of record JAHCLD010000208.1, on the reverse strand, counting down.
GTCGCGTCGACGTAGATGATCCCGGTCTTGGCCTCGCCGGTGACCCGGCTCGCGGTGTTGACGGTGTCGCCCCACAGGTCGTAGATGAACTTGCGGGTGCCGATCACGCCGGCCACCACGGGCCCCGAACAGATGCCGATGTGGATGTCCAGCGTCATGCCTTTTTTCTCGGACAGCAGCTGCATGTACTGCCGCATTTCCAGCGCCAGCCGGAGCATCGCCGCGGTGTAGTCGCGGGCGTCGACCGCGAAATCAACGCCGTCGTGCTCGATCAGGCCGCCGGCCACCATGTAGGCGTCGCCGATGGTCTTGATCTTCTCCAGCCGGTGCGAATCCGCCATGGCGTCGAACCTGGAGAACACCTCGTTCAGCAGCTCGACCATCGCCTTCGGCGGCACTTCCTCGGCCAGCCGCGTGAAATCGATGATGTCGGCGAACATCACGGTGACGTCGGCAAAGCCGTCGGCAATGATGCCCTGCTGGTCCTTCAGCCGCCGGGCGATCGGCGCCGGCAGGATGTTCAGCAGCAGCGATTCCGATTTTTCCTGCTCGATGAGCAGCAGCCGGTTCTGCTCGCTGACGTCCGCCGCCAGCTTGTCGCGCTGGCGCACGAAAAAGCTGATCAGCAGGTACATGATGGTCGACATCGCCGCGAAGTTGAGCGTGAAGAACACGGCGATGCTCTGCATCGTCACGCCGGATTCGACGCCGAAGGTCAGCCAGTAGTCGAAAAATCCCGAAACCGCGGTGAGCACGATGTAGGCGGCGAACCAGGGCAGCGACTGCCGGGCGCCCTGGAAAATCATCACGCCGACAGGCGCCAGCAGCGCCCACAGCGCCACACCGGACGAACTGACGTAGCTGCCGATGCTCCATTGCATGATGAAGGGCATGAACAGGAACAGGCTCACCTGCAGCGTCCGGAATACCGCAAAATTGAGCGTGTAGACGTAATACGCCAGGGAGGCCGCCGAAACGGCGAGGTAGGACAACGGCACCGTCGACGAAAACTTGATGCCCATCGCCCAGTACAGTGCGAGCCAGAGCACCGAACCGAATCCCATCAGGCCGCAGGCAAAAATCAGCAGCGTCTTGTTGAGTTTTTCCTGCTCGCTGTCCTGCTCGTTGATGACGCGCTCGCTCAGGCTGTTGAGCCAGGCACGCAACCTTGTCAGCATCCCGTCTCCCGATGATCCTGCCGGACTCCGGCAGAATTCAACCCCGTTTTTTGTCAATTCCGTATTGTACCGGTAACCGGACATCTCCACACGCCAGAAAGCGGTTTCCGCGCCGTCGTGCCGGCATCGGCAGCGCGGGGCAAATCGGCTAGAATGGCCGCCCGGCCGGAGAAAGAAACCGGACGCCATTAGACTCTCATTGAACCCTGCAGGCACCTGCGGCATCACTGAACCCACCATTCGGAGAAAACGGCATGTCCATGGCTGATCGCGACGGGCAAATCTGGTACGACGGGAAGCTGGTTCCCTGGCGCGATGCGACGACCCACGTCCTGACCCATTCCCTGCACTACGGCCTCGCGGTTTTCGAAGGCGTCCGCGCCTACAACACCGACATCGGCACCGCGATTTTCCGCCTGAAGGAACACACCGAACGGCTGTTCAACTCGGCGCACATCTATCTGATGAAAATCCCGTACTCGCGGGAAGTGCTGATGGAGGCGCAGAAGGAAGTCGTCCGCGCCAACAAGCTGGAATCCTGCTACATCCGCCCGATCGCCTTCTACGGCTCGGAGAAAATGGGCGTGTCGCCCAAGGGCAACAGCGTGCACGTGGCCATCGCCGCCTGGCCCTGGGGGGCCTACCTCGGCGCCGAGGCACTGGAAAAGGGCATCCGCGTGAAGACCTCGTCCCACGCCCGCCACCATGTCAACGTATCGATGTGCCGCGCAAAATACTCCGGCACCTATGCGAACTCGATCCTCGCCAATCTCGAAGCCACCGAACACGGCTACGACGAGGGTCTGCTGCTCGACGTCGACGGCTTTGTCGCCGAAGGCTCCGGCGAAAACCTGTTCATCGTCAAGAACGGAAAACTCTACGAACCGGAACTGACCAGCGCGCTGATCGGCATCACCCGCGACTCGATCATCACGCTCGCCCGCGAGATGGGCTACGAGGTCTCGGCGCGGCGCATCACCCGCGACGACCTCTACATCGCCGACGAGGCCTTTTTCACCGGCACCGCGGCGGAAGTGACGCCGATCCGCGAGGTCGACGGCCGCACCATCGGCGAGGGCCGGCGCGGACCGGTCACCACCCGCCTGCAGAAGAAATTCTTCGAATGCGTGAACGCCAAGGCGCCGGAACACCGCGACTGGCTGTCACCCGTGGCCTCCTGAGCCTGCCATGAACCCGTCTGCAGAGAACAAATCGCGCCTGATCGAAATCACCGCGGCCGACCTGCCGCTGCACTGCCCGATGCCGGCGATGATGCTGTGGAACGCGCACCCGCGGGTGTTCCTGCCGGTCGAAAAGACCGGTGAAGCGCTCTGCCCGTACTGCGGCACCCGCTACACGCTGAAGGGCGGCGCGGCGGCCGGCCACCACTGAGGGCAGGCCGGCTGCGGCCGCTCCCGCGCACCCGCCCTTGCCGATGAACATTCTCGTCGTCGGTCCGTCCTGGGTCGGCGACACCATCCTGTCGCAACCGCTGTTGCGGCTGCTGC
>JAHCLD010000207.1 GCA_026125585.1 Burkholderiales bacterium | reverse complement strand
CGGTATTCGATCTTCTGGTCCTTGAACAGCGCCAGCGAGGCGGTGTAGGTCTGCACCAGCAGCGCGCGGAATTCCGCGGTCAGCGCCTTGCGCTGCTCGGCGTTCGCCGCGCTCCAGTTCCTGCCCAGCGCGAGCCGGGTCATGCCGGTGAAGTTGAAATGCGGCGCGATTCTGGTTTCGATCAGCTCGCGCGCCTTCTTCTGGTTGCCGGCCTGGATGTCCTTGTCGGCGCGCAGCACGGCGATCACCTCGTCGGTGACCGTGCGCGCCAGAACGTCGGGCGGCGTCGCCGCGATCGCGGAAGTCACTCCAGTAAATGACAAAAAAATCAATAAAAACAAATATTTATGCATATCACACCATCGCTCCCTGACATCGAGTCGCAATCATCACATTGTCCCGCTTGCCGCTCTATTTGTTCGCCGTCCCGCCCTCGGCCGCCTTGTCGAACAGGAACTGGCTGATCAGCTTCTCCAGCACCACCGCCGACTGCGTCAGCCGGATGTTGTCGCCGGCCTTCAGCATCTGGTCGTCACCGCCGCCCTCGAGCCCGATGTACTGCTCGCCGAGCAGGCCCGAGGTCAGGATCGAGGCCGTGGTGTCCTTCGGAAACTGGTAGGTCTTTTCGACCGCCATCGTCACCTTCGCGGTGAAGCGTTCGTTGTTGAAGCTGATCGCCGTCACGCGGCCGACCACGACGCCGGCGCTCTTGACCGGCGCCCGCGGCTTCAGCCCGCCGATGTTGTCGAAGTTGGCGGTGATCGCGTAGGTCTCGCCACCGCCCATGCTCGACATGTTGCCGACCTTGAACGCCAGGACCACCAGCGCGGCGACGCCCGCGACGACGAACAGGCCCACCCACAAATCCAGCATCGATCGTTCCATTAGGCACCCACCTTAAACACCACTGAACATGAAAGAGGTCAGGATGAAATCCAGACCGAGTATCGCCAGCGACGACGTTACCACGGTGCGCGTGGTCGCGCCCGAGACGCCCTCCGCCGTCGGCGGCGCGTCGTAGCCCTCGAACAGCGCGATCCAGGTCACCGCGACGCCGAACACAAAGCTCTTGATCACGCCGTTCACGATGTCCTCGCGCACGTCCACCGCGCCCTGCATCTGCGACCAGAACGAGCCTTCGTCGACGCCGATCAGCACCACGCCGACGACGTAGCCGCCGAACACGCCCATCGCGCTGAACATCGCCGCCAGCAGCGGCATGGAAATGACGCCCGCCCAGAAGCGCGGCGCCACCACGCGGGCCACCGGATCGACCGCCATCATCTCCATCGCCGACAGCTGCTCGGTCGCCTTCATCAGGCCGATTTCCGCGGTCATCGCCGAGCCGGCGCGGCTCGCGAACAGCAGCGCCGACACCACCGGCCCGAGTTCCCTCACCAGCGACAGCGCCACCAGCACGCCGAGCGCCGATTCCGAGCCGTAGGTGGTCAGCGTCTGGTAGCCCTGCAGGCCCAGCACCATGCCGACGAACAGCCCCGACACCAGGATGATGATCAGCGACAGCACGCCGGTGTAATACAGCTCGCGCACGACCAGCCGCGGCCGGGCGAGGCAGGTGCCGGAATGGGCGATGGTCAGGCCGATGAAGCGCGTCGCGTAGCCGAGGCGCAGCACGTTGTCGATGGCCCTGGCGCCGATGCCGCGCACCGTCGGCAGCGATCTACGCGGCACGGCGCCCCCTTCCGTCACGGCCCATCTTCAGCTCCGCCGCGTAGTCTCCGCTGGGATACTGGTAGGCGACCGGGCCCTCCGCCTCGCCGTGCACGAACTGCCGCACCAGCGGGTCGGTGTCGGCGCGCAGCTCTTCCGGCGTGCCCTGCGCCTTCATCCGGCCGTCGGACAGGTAATACACGTAATCCACCACATCGAGCGCCTCCTGCACGTCATGGGTCACCACCAGCGAGGTCGTGCCCAGCGTGTCGTTCAGTTCGCGGACCAGGTTCGCGATCACGCCCAGCGAAATCGGATCCAGCCCGGTGAAGGGTTCGTCGTACATCATGATCATCGGGTCGAGCGCGATCGCCCGCGCCAATGCCACCCGCCGCGCCATGCCGCCGGAGAGCTCCCCCGGCATCAGCTTCGCCGCGCCGCGCAGGCCCACCGCATGCAGCTTCATCATCACCAGGTCGCGGATCATGCTCTCCGGCAGCCCGGTATGCTCGCGCATCTGGAAGGCGACGTTGTCGTAGACGGACAGGTCCGTGAACAGCGCGCCGAACTGGAACAGCATGCCCATGCGCCGGCGCATCCGGTAGATGCCCTGCTGGTCGAGCCCGCCGGTGCACTGCCCGTCCACCCAGACCTCGCCCGAAGTCGGCTTCATGACCCCGCCGATCAGCCGCAGCAGCGTGGTCTTGCCCGAGCCGCTGATGCCCATCAGCGCGACGACCTTGCCGCGCGGAATGGTCATGTTGATGCCGGTCAGGATCGGACGCCGCCCGTAGGCGAAGTTCACGTCCTTGATTTCGATCAGGGTGTCGGATGCCACGGACGGGCCGTCGTCGCTGCAAGTAAAGTGCGGATTCTAAACGAGAACGGCGGCGCGGCCCAAGGCGCCGCCGATTTGGCCGGCAGCGGCCGCGGCTGGCATCATGCGCCATCGCACCCGCAACCCATGCCATGCGCTTTGACCTGTTTTACGAACTGGCACTGCCCGCGCACGACCCGCGCGGCGAAACCGCGCTCTACGCCGACGTCCTCGCCGAGATCGCGCTCGCCGACGAACTCGGCTACGGCTGCGCCTGGCTGGTCGAGCACCATTTCATGCGCGCCTATTCGCATGCCTCGAAGCCGGAAATCCTGCTCGCCGCCGCCGCCGCGCGCAGCACGCGCATCCGCCTCGGCCACGCCATCATCCCGCTGCCGCTGCACCACCCGGTGCACGTCGCCGAGCGCGTGGCGACGCTCGACGTGCTGTCGGGCGGCCGGCTGGAGGTCGGCATCGGCCGCGGCTTCTCGCCGCTCGAGTACGCCGTGTTCGGCGGCGACATGGCGGACAGCCGCGCGCTGGCCGAAGAAAGCCTGGCCGTGCTGCGCGCCTCGTTCCGTCCGGAACCGCTGCACCATCGCGGCGCCCGCTACGCGTTCGACGGCCTCGACATCGTCCCGCGCGTCGTGCAGCAGCCGCACCCGCCGCTGTGGACCGCCGCGGTCAGCCCCGAAACCTGGGACTGGGCGGCGGCGCAGCAGCTCGGCGTGCTCGCCGGCCCGTTCAAGCCCTGGTTCATGGTCGAGCAGGACCTGCGGCGCTACCGGAAGGCATGGGCGCATGCCGCCGCGCCGCGCGCGGGCATGACCCTGGGCGTGCTGTGCCTCGCCGACGGCGCGCGCGCGCAGGCGCTGGCGCGCGACGCCTTCCGCTGGTTCTACGGCGAGCTCTACAGAACCACGCTGCCGGTGCTGGAGAAGCTGTATCCGGGCTACGAACACCTGCACGAACTGGGCCGCTTCCGCAGCCTGATGAAACTCGGCGTCAACCTCGGCCTCACCGACTTCGCCGGCCTCACCGTCGTCGGCACGCCGGAAGAATGCATGGCCCGGCTGCGCAAGTACCAGGCGGCCGGGATCACGCACATCCTCTGCGCCTTCGGCGCCGGCGCCGTCGACACCGCCGTCGTGCGCGAATCGATGACCCTGTTCGCGCGCGAAGTGATGCCGGCATTCGCGGCCGGCGCGTGACGGATGCATGAGAGACGCATGAGGGGCGCATGAGGATCCTGGTCTCCGGCTCCAGCGCGAGCCTC
>JAHCLD010000206.1 GCA_026125585.1 Burkholderiales bacterium | reverse complement strand
GTGCGAGTGTGATGTCGCAGTTTTTCACCTGCCGCTCGCCGCATTCGCCGCGGACTTGGCGGATGGCCTCGATTATCACCAGCAGGCCGTACATGCCGGGATGGCAGTACGACAGGCCGCCGCCGGAGGTGTTGACCGCCAGCTTGCCGCCGGGGGCGATGCCGCCGTTGGCGACGAAACGCCCGCCTTCGCCCTTGGGTACGAAGCCCAGGTCCTCGAGGAACAGGATTGGCGTGATCGTGAAGGCGTCGTAGAGCGACAGCATCCTGACGTCCTTCTGCGCGACGCCGGCCATTTTGAAAGCCTGCGGACCGGAGACCGCGGCGCCGGTGACGGTGAAGTCCGGCATGCTGGAGATGTTGGCGTGCGACAGCGTTTCACCGACACCGAGCACGTAGACCGGCTTCTTTTTGAGGGTTTTGGCCCGCGCCGCGGAGGTCAGCACGATGGCGCCGCCGCCGTCCACCACCAGGCAGCAGTCGCGCACCGTGAAGGGGTAGGACACCATCCGGGCATTGAGCGCCTGCTCGATGGTCAGCGGTTCCTTCTCCCAGGCCTTGGGGTTCATCAGCGCCCATTTCCGGGCGGCGACGGCCACCTCGGCCAGATGTTCGCGGGTCGTGCCGTACTGGTGCATGTGGCGGGCCGCCGCCATCGCGTAGGCGCTGATCGGCAGGATCGGCCGGTACGGAGTCTCGTAGGGGTTGAATTCGCGCGGGCTGGCCGCGGCCCTCGACACCGAGCGCTGGGTGCTGCCGTAGGCGATCACGGCGACTTCGCACAGTCCGAGCTGGATTGCCATCTGGGCGTGGGCGACGTGGGTCATGAACGAGGAGCCGCCGATCTGGGTGCCGTCGAAGACCCTGGGCTTGATGCGCAGGTATTCGGCCAGCGACATCGGGCCCATGCGCACCTGGGTGGCGGCCACATACAGCGCGTCGACATCCTGAAGCCGCAGGCCGCAGTCGTCCAGCGCGCGCATCGTCGCCTGTGCCATCAGGTCCACGGGGGAAGTCAGCGGGGCCACCTGGCCCAGATCGGATTCGGCGGCGCCGACCACGGCGATCGCGCCGCGTTTGAGCAGGTTCGTCATTTGGCGTCTCCCGCGGGCGTGAATACAGGATAGGGCAGGGTCTTCTCGTCGCCCGGATGCGTCCTGAATTTGACACGCATGCCGATCTTCACCTGCATCGGGTCGATGTCCTCGACGCGGCTCATCAGGCGGAAACCTTCGTCCATGTCGATCATCGCCACGTTGAGCGGTGTTTCGCCCTTGTAGTGCACGACCGTGGTCGTGTAGACCGTGCCCAGCCCCTTGGAGACCTTCCATTCCAGGTTGCCGCTGCCGGTTTCCGGCGCCACTGCGCGCGGGTAGAAGAACGGCTTGTTGTCGTCCTTGCACACCTGGTAGGCCAGTTCGCCCTTCTTCAGATGCTCGACGTAGGTGCCGAGCGGGGATTGTTTCGTCAAATCAGACATCTGCAGCTCCTTCTCGAGATGATGCAAAAAACATCAATAAAATCAAATACCTATAATTAATCCTCATTCCGGGCGCACATGGCGCCCCCGAAGGAAGTCCCCCTTGGGGGCGAGCCGGAATCCGGCAACGGATCGTGGCACATTCCTGGATTCCGGCTTGCGCCGGAATGACGGAGTGTCAGGGGATTTTCTGTAATCAGGCCTCGGCAGTCAGGGTTTTTTGGTCTCTTCCAAACCGAAATCGATCAGCGCCTGCGCGCGCAGCTTGTTCTTCTGCACCTTCGCGCTGCCGGTCATGCCGATGTTCTCGAAGCTGTCGATGAGTTTCAGGTAGCGCGGCACGCGGAAGTTGGCGAGCCGTTCCCGGCTCCACGCGATCAGTTCCTCCGGCGTCGCGGTCTCGCCTTCATTGAGGATCACGTACGCCGCCGGCACTTCGATCAGCCGCGGGTCGGGCACGCCGATGACCTGGGCCTGCTTGATTTTCGGATGCCTGTGCAGCACGTCCTCCACTTCCGCCGGCGCGACGTTTTCGCCGCCGACGCGGAACACGTCCTTGATGCGCGTGATGAATTTCAGCCGGCCTTCGTCGTCCATCACGCCGAGGTCGCCGGTGTGCAGCCAGCCTTCGGCGTCGATGGCCTTCGCCGTCTGCTCCGGCATCTTGTAGTAGCCCTGCATCACGCTCCAGCCGCGGACCTGGATCTCGCCGCTTTTGCCGGGGGACTGGATCGCGCCGGTGTCGGGATCGACCAGCCGCACTTCCACGCCGTCGAGAATGTGCGCCCAGCCCTCGATGCGCTTCTCGAGATCGTCATCGTGGCGCGACATGCAGACGTTGGGCGAGGCTTCGGACAGCCCGTAGGCCTGGACCAGCCCCTTCATGCCCATCTGCTCGACGACGCGGCGCGAGACTTCGGGGCCGCAGGAGACCCAGCCGTTGCGCAGCTTCAGCGGGTACTGCCCGAACTTGGGATGGTTCAGCATCATCAGGAACATGGTGTCGTTGCCGGAGGTGTGCGTGCATTCCTCGCTCCACATCGTCGACAGCGCCTCCTCGGGCTCGAAGGTCGGCGAGGACAGCAGGCAGGCGCCGGTGGTCAGCGCCGCGAGCAGCGACAGCGTGGTGCCGGCGACGTGGTAGTAGGGGCGCGCGCTGTAGTAGCGGTCGCCGGCCTTCAGATGGAAGCGCGCGGCGACGTGGAAGGCGTTGCGCAGCATGTTGTCGTGGCTCAGCATCACGCCCTTGGGATGCGAGGTGGTGCCGGACGTGAACTGCATCAGCAGCACGTCGTCGGGTTTGACTTCCTCCGGGTATGCCTCGTCGAACGCCGCGCCCCGGGCCAGCAGGTCGGCGAAGGTGACGGCGCCGGAGGGCACGTCCTGCCCCAGCACGACGACGGTCCGCAGCAGCGGCAGCGCCGGATCGGGCAGCGCGCGGTCCACCGCGGGGCAGATGCCGCGCAGCATCGCGATGAAGTCGATTTTCAGAAAGCGGTCGGTGATGAACAGCAGCTTCACGTCGGCCTGCTTCAGGCAGTAGGCCATTTCACCGGCCTTGAAGCGGGTGTTGACCGGCACCGTCACCGCGCCGATGGTCGCGGCGGCATAAAAGAAGATCACCCATTCGAGCGAATTGCCCATGCACACCGCGACATGGTCGCCGCGCCCGATGCCCAGCGCGCGCAGGCCGCGGGCGACCTCGCGCACGTTGTCGCGCAGCTCGGCCCAGGTCAGCCGCCGTCCGGCGATGACCAGCGCCTCGTCCTGCGCGTGCGCGGCGGACGTGGTGGCGAGGAATCCGGCGAGGGTCTGTTTTTTCCATTCGCTCATCGGCCTGTCCTTGTCCTGTTCCTGTCCTATTTGCCCCTGAACTTCGGTTTGCGTTTTTCCTTGAAGGCGGTGACGCCTTCGACATGGTCTTCGGTCATGCGCGCCCCGCAGACCGCCAGCACTTCCATTTCGAGAAGCTGCTCCAGGGTCGGCACGTACATGTACTGGAACATGCGCTTGGCCAGCGTCAGCGCGTAAGTCGCGGAGCCGGCGATCTCGCGCGCCAGCGCGAGGGACTCTTCTTCCAGCCGGTCGTCCGGGACGACCCTGCTGACCAGGCCCATGTCCTTCGCCTCGGCCGCCGGCAGCTTGCGCGCGCTGTAGACGATTTCCTTGGCGCGGGCGAGTCCCAGGTGCTGGGTCAGGAAATAGATCGCGCCGCCGTCCGGCGGAATGCCGACGTTCTTGAAGGCCATCAGCAGGTAGGCGGTTTCGCTGGCGACGATCAGGTCGCAGGCAAGCGCCATGCTGGCGCC
>JAHCLD010000205.1 GCA_026125585.1 Burkholderiales bacterium | reverse complement strand
CCCGGACGACTATGCCGGCAAGGAAGTCGCCGGCAAGACCGCGGTGTTCGAGGTGACGGTCAGGGAAGTGGCGGCGGCGAAGCTGCCGGCGATCGACGCCGAGTTCGCGAAGACGCTGGGCATTGCCGACGGCGACTTGGCGAAGATGCGCGCGGAAGTCCGCGGCAATCTCGAGCGCGAGGTCAGGGCGCGGCTGAAGGCGCGGGTCAAGGAGCAGGTGATGGACGCGCTGCTGGCGGCCACCAGCCTCGAGGTGCCGAAGTCGCTGATCGACATGGAAATCGACCGCCTGCGCGAGATGGCGAAGCAGGATCTCGCTTCCCGTGGCATCCCGGTGCGCGACGACATGCCGCTGCCGGCCGACCTGTTCGAGAAGCAGGCGCAGCGCCGGGTCAGCCTCGGGTTGATTCTCTCCGAGGTGGTGCGTGCGCAGAACCTGCAGGCCAGGCCGGAGCAGGTGCGCGCCGCGGTGGAAGAGCAGGCGCAGAGCTACGAGCATCCGCAGGAAGTGGTGAAGTGGTTCTACCAGTCCCAGGACCGCCTGCGCGACATCGAATCGGTGGTGCTCGAGGAGAATGTCGTGGCCTGGGCGCTGGCGACCGCGAAGGTCGAGGACAAGGCCGTGATGTTTGACGAATTGATGGGGAATGCCCAATGAAGCGTTATTTCGAACCGCAGGCGATGATGGAGCCGCAGGGCCTCGGCATGATCCCGATGGTGATCGAGCAGAGCGGCCGCGGCGAGCGCGCCTACGACATCTACTCCCGGCTGCTGAAGGAGCGGGTGGTGTTCCTGGTCGGTCCGGTCAATGAAGTGACGGCGAACCTGATCGTCGCCCAGCTGCTGTTCCTGGAGTCGGAGAATCCGGACAAGGACATCTCCTTCTACATCAATTCGCCCGGCGGGTCGGTGACGGCCGGCATGGCGATCTACGACACCATGCAGTTCATCAAGCCGGACGTGTCGACGCTGTGCGTCGGGCAGGCCGCCAGCATGGGCGCGCTGCTGCTGGCCGCGGGCGCGAAAGGCAAGCGTTTCTGCCTGCCCAACTCGCGGGTGATGATCCATCAGCCGATGGGCGGCTTCCAAGGACAGGCCTCGGACATCGAGATCCACGCCAAGGAAATCCTCTACCTGAAGGGCAAGCTCAATGCCATCCTGGCCACGCACACCGGGCAGGACATCGCCACCATCGAAAAGGATACCGACCGCGACAACTTCCTTTCCGGCGAACAGGCGGTAAACTACGGCCTGGTGGACAGGGTTCTGGTCAGCCGGGCGGATGCGGCGAAATAAGGCGGCAGTCGGCAGGGCGGTTGGGTCAACAACGGACAAAGGGTTGCGGGCATGACGGAAAAAGTGGGCGGTGAAAAGCTGCTGTACTGCTCGTTCTGCGGCAAGAGCCAGCACGAAGTGCGCAAGCTCATCGCGGGACCGTCGGTGTTCATCTGCGACGAGTGCATCGAGCTCTGCAACGACATCATCCGCGAGGAAACCCAGGGCGACCAGGGCGCGAAGGGCGCCAAGTCCGACCTGCCGGTGCCGCATGAAATCCGCGACATCCTGGACCAGTACGTGATCGGCCAGGACACCGCCAAGCGCATCCTGGCGGTGGCGGTCTACAACCACTACAAGCGGCTGCGCAACGTCAGCAAGAACGACGATGTCGAGCTGTCGAAGTCGAACATCCTGCTGGTCGGTCCGACCGGATCGGGCAAGACGCTGCTCGCGCAGACGCTGGCGCGGCTGCTCAACGTGCCCTTCGTGATGGCCGACGCGACGACGCTGACCGAGGCCGGCTACGTCGGCGAGGACGTCGAGAACATCATCCAGAAACTGCTGCAGAAGTGCGACTACGACGTCGAGAAGGCGCAGCGCGGCATCGTCTACATCGACGAGATCGACAAGATTTCGCGCAAATCGGACAATCCGTCCATCACCCGCGACGTGTCGGGCGAGGGCGTGCAGCAGGCGCTGCTGAAGCTGATCGAGGGCACCATTGCCTCGGTGCCGCCGCAGGGCGGGCGCAAGCATCCGAATCAGGAGTTCGTGCAGGTCGACACCACCAACATCCTGTTCATCTGCGGCGGCGCTTTCGGCGGCCTCGACAAGATCATCCGCGCCCGTTCGGAGAAAAGCGGCATCGGCTTCGGCGCCGACGTGCGCAGCAAGGACAACCGCAAGGACATTGCGATGGTGCTGCGCGACGTGCAGCCCGAGGACCTGATCAAGTACGGCCTGATCCCGGAATTCGTCGGCCGTCTGCCGGTGGTGGCGACGCTGGCGGAACTCGACGAGGCGGCGCTGATCGAGATCCTGACGCAGCCGAAAAACGCGCTGCTCAAGCAGTTCCAGAAAATGTTCGGCATGGAAGGCGTCGAACTGGAGGTGCGCGAGGCGGCGCTGCGGGCGATCGCTCGCAAGGCGCTCGAGCGCAAGACCGGCGCGCGCGGCCTGCGCTCGATCCTCGAACACACGCTGCTGAACACCATGTTCGACCTGCCGTCGCTGGAAAACGTCGTCAAGGTGGCCGTCGACGAAGGCACCATCACCAGCGACGCGCCGCCGCTGCTCATCTACTCGGATCCGCCCAAAGTTGCCGGATCGACCGTCTGACCGCCGGATGCGGGCGCGACAGATTCCCGCAGATTTTTCATCCGGCACGGACGGAGCGGCAGCGGTGACGCCGCCGTATCGGACCTTATATCGGACCGTTTCCGGCCGCCGCTTCTTGATTTGCCGGCCCGCGCCCCAAGCTGTTCTCGTGTTCTCTCTCTCAGGTGACATCAATGAATGACCAAATCAGCAATGAAATCAGCAAGATGGAGATGCCCTTGCTTCCCTTGCGGGATGTCGTGGTATTTCCGCACATGGTCATTCCCCTGTTCGTGGGGCGGCCCAAATCGATCAAGGCGCTGGAAACCGCGATGGAGGCGGGGAAAAGCATCGTGCTGGTGGCGCAGAAATCCGCCGCCAAGGACGAACCCGCGCCGGAAGACCTCTACGATGTCGGCAGCATCGCCAACATCCTGCAGATGCTGAAACTGCCGGACGGCACCGTGAAGGTGCTGGTCGAGGGCAGCCAGCGCGCGCGCATCCATAGCATCGAAGACGCCAAGACGCACTTCACCGTCCAGGTCACGCCGATCGCCGGCGATCCAGCGACCGACCACGAGACCGAGGCGATGCGGCGGACGATGATCCAGCAGTTCGACCAGTACGTGAAGCTGAACAAGAAGATTCCGCCGGAAATCCTGACCTCGCTGGCCGGCATCGACGAGGCCGGCCGGCTGGCGGACACGATCGCTGCTCACCTGCCGCTGAAACTCGAGCAGAAACAGGAAGTGCTGGAAATGCTCGATGTCAAACAGCGCATGGATCACCTGCTGAAGGTGGTGGAGGGCGAGCTGGACATCCTGCAGGTGGAGAAGCGCATCCGCGGCCGCGTCAAGCGCCAGATGGAGAAGAGCCAGCGCGAGTACTACCTGAACGAGCAGGTGAAGGCGATCCAGAAGGAACTCGGCGAAACCGAGGAAGGCGCGGACATCGACGAGATCGAGAAGAAGATCAAGGCCGCGCGCATGCCCAAGGATGCGCGCAAGAAGGCCGAGGCCGAGCTGAAGAAGCTCAAGCTGATGTCGCCGATGTCGGCCGAGGCCACGGTCGTGCGCAACTACATCGATGCGCTGATCGGCCTGCCCTGGCGCAAGAAGAGCAAGATCAGCACCGACCTGAAGCTCGCCGAGAAGGTGCTCGACGAGGACCACTACGGCCTGGAAAAGATCAAGGAACGCATCGTCGAGTACCTCGCCGTG
>JAHCLD010000204.1 GCA_026125585.1 Burkholderiales bacterium | reverse complement strand
CTGCATGGCGCCGCGGCGGCAACTGCCGCAACGCGAAGGGAGAATCAAAGAATGACGGCTGCACCCCTGAAGGCAAGGACCCTGCTGGGCGACTATCCCAACACCGCCGCGCTGAAGTCGGGCGCAGTGGCGTCGCCGCGGCTCGGCTTCGATTTCGACGACGTCAAGCTGCCGCAGACTGCGTTCAAGGCGGTGGTGCGCGGCGAATACGATATCGCCGAGCTGGCGATCGTGACCTACCTGCAGGCCTTTGCCCACGGCAGGCCGGTGACGCTGCTGCCGACCGTGGTGATGGCGATCCCGCCGCATCCCTGCCTTGCTTACAACACCGCCCGCGGCAGGCTGGGGCCGGGCGACCTGGCCGGCAGGCGCATCGGCATCCGCGCGCATTCGGTGACCACGGTGGCCTGGGTGCGCGGCATTCTCGCCGAGGACTACGGCGTCGATCTCGACGGCATCCACTGGGTGGCATTCGAGGATCCGCATGTGCCGGAGTGCGTCGAACCCGCCAACGTCAGCCGCGCGCCGGCGGGAAAAGCGCTGACCGGCATGCTGCGCGCCGGCGAGCTCGATGCCGGCGTGGTGTCCGTGTCCGACCAGCAGGACGGCGTGCTGGCGCCGGTGATTCCCGATCCGGCGGCGGCGCTGGCGCGCTGGCGCGAACGTCACAACGCACAGCCGCTGAACCACGTGGTGGTGCTGCACCGCGATCTTGCCCGCGCGCAGCCCTGGGTGGCCGGCGAGATGGTGCGCCTGCTGCAGCAGAGCGCGGCGCGCGCGCCCGACATGCCGGGCGCGGATTCCATACAATCCGGCATCGAGGCGATGCGGCCGAGCCTGGACCTCATCATCCACCATGCGTTCAGGCAGGGCCTGATTCCGCGGCGTTTTGCCGTGGACGAATTGTTCACGATGTGATCCCCGGCGCTGTCGGGGGAGGTGAGGGTGACGCATGGCGCGGGTATAATTCGCGCAATTTTTTTCGAAAGCCGAAAGCCCATCCATGCTGGACACCTCCAAGACTTGGGATCTGCTGGTCGTCGGCGGCGGCAACGCGGCGCTGTGCGCGGCCCTGATGGCGCGCGAGGCCGGATGCAGCGTCATCCTGCTCGAAGGCGCGCCGAAGCCCTTCCGCGGCGGCAACAGCCGCCACACCCGCAACCTGCGCTGCATGCACGAAGAGCCGCAGGACATCCTGACCGGCGCCTATCCGGAAGAGGAATACTGGCAGGACCTGCTGAAGGTCACCGGCGGGCTGACCAGCGAGAAGCTGTCGCGCATCGTGCTGAAACACACCTCCATGTGCCGGCCGTGGATGATGAAACACGGCGTGCGTTTCCAGCCGCCGCTGGGCGGCACGCTGCACCTGTCCCGCACCAACGCGTTTTTCCTCGGCGGCGGCAAGGCGCTGGTCAACGCCTACTACGATTCGGCGGAGCGCCTGGGCGTCGAGATCCACTACGAGGCCAAGGTCACCGACCTCGAGATCGACGGCGACACCTTCAGGTCGGCGACCTTCACGCTCGGCGGCGCGACCCATCAGGTGCGCGCGAAGGCAGTGGTGATCGCCTGCGGCGGTTTCCAGGCCAACCTCGACTGGCTGGAAGAGGCCTGGGGGCCGGCCGCGAAAAACTTCCTGGTCCGCGGCACGCCGTACAACCGCGGCGACATCCTGAAGCTGCTGCTGGAGAAGGGCGCGAAGCAGATCAGCGATCCGCTGCAGGGGCACTGCGTGGCGATCGACGCGCGTTCGCCGAAATACGACGGCGGCATCATCACCCGCGTCGACGCGGTGTCGCTGGGCATCGTCGTCAACAAGAACGCGCAGCGCTTCTACGACGAGGGCGAGGATTTCTGGCCCAAGCGCTACGCGATCTGGGGCCGCTTGGTGGCGGGGCAGCCCGACCAGATCGGCTACTCGATCGTCGACGCCAAGGTCATGGGCAAGTTCATGCCGCCGGTCTACCCGCCGATCCGCGCCGCTTCGCTGCGCGAGCTGGCCGCCAAGCTGGAGCTGGATCCCGACGCGCTGGAGGCGACCGTGCGCGAATTCAACGCCGCGGTCCGCACCGGCACCTTCGATCACACGATCCAGGACGACTGCGTCACCGAGGGCATCACGCCGGCAAAGACGCACTGGGCGCAGAAGATCGACACCGCGCCGTACTTCGGCTATCCGCTGCGGCCCGGCATCACCTTCACCTATCTCGGGGTCACCGTCGACGACAAGGCGCGGATGATCCTGCAGGACGACAAGCCCTGCAAAAACATTTTCGCGGCAGGGGAAATCATGGCGGGAAACGTATTGGGCAAGGGGTACCTGGCGGGCATCGGCATGTCCATCGGCACCACGTTTGGACGCATCGCGGGCGGGGAGGCGGCAAAACATGTACGCGGCTGACGAAAAACCGATGCCCCTCGACGCGCTGATCGAGGACGCGCAGCGCGTGCTGCGCGTGTGCAACGCCTGCCGTTACTGCGAGGGCTTCTGCGCGATGTTCCCGGCGATGGCGCGCCGCCTCGAGTTCACCGAGAACGACATCCATTACCTCGGCAATCTCTGCCACAACTGCGGCTCCTGCCTCTACGCCTGCCAGTTTTCGCCGCCGCACGAGTTCCAGGTCAACGTGCCGCGGCTGATGGCACGGGTGCGCGGCGAGACCTACCGCCGCTACGCCTGGCCCGGCTTCCTCGGCAGGCTCTACGACAATAACGGCGTGGCGGTGAGCCTGATCTCGGCCTTCAGCATCGCGCTGCTGTTCTGGATCGCCGGCGCGCTGACCAATCCGGACCGCTTCTTCGCCGCGCACAGCGACGCGCAGGGTTCGTTCTACGCGCTGATGCCGCACAACCTGATGGCCGGCATGTTCGGCGCGGTGTCGGTGTTCGTGCTGGTCGCGCTGTTGATGGGCTTCATCCGCTTCTGGCCGTACATGGGCGAGGAACTGGCGGATTTCTTCAGGAAGCCCATGGCGGAGGGACTGCACGATGCCTTCACGCTGAAGAACCTCGGCGGCGGCGGCGAGGGCTGCACCTACCCGGGCGAGCAGAAGTCCTTCGCGCGCAAAGTGTTCCACCATTTCACCTTCTACGGCTTCCTGCTCTGTTTCGCGGCGACCAGCGTGGCAACGGTTTACCACTACGCGCTCGATTACCCGGCGCCGTACCCGTACCTGAGCCTGCCGGTGATCCTCGGCACCGTCGGCGGCATCGGCCTGCTGATCGGGCCGGCGGGACTGCTGTGGATCAAGGCGAAGCGCGACCCGGAACTGGCCTACCGCGCGCAGGACGGCATGGACGCCGGGCTGCTGGTGCTGCTGTTCATGATCAGCCTGACCGGTCTCGGCCTGCTGATCTGGCGCGAAACCGGTGCGATGGGCACCTGGCTCGCGGTGCACCTCGGCTTCGTGCTGGCGCTGTTCCTGACCATGCCCTACGGCAAGTTCGTGCACGGCATGTACCGACTGATGGCGCTGGTGCGTTACCACCTCGAGCGCCGGCGCCCGGTGCCGGGCGTGGCGCCTGATTAAAAAATACTTTAAAAACAGATACTTACATGATTGACGCGCCTCCTGCGCGTCAGCCTGTTCCAGGGGGAATCCGATGACAGGGCTCCGGAAATCCGGACTGCATCACGCCTGGATCATTCTGGCGGCAGCCTGCGTGCTGGGTGTCGTCAGCCGCGCCGATTCGGCATCCTTTGCCGTGCTGGTGGATCCGCTGGTCGAGAAGTTTGACTGGAAACGCGGCGACATCGGCCTGGCCTACTCGCTGGCCTTCCTGTGCAGCATGCCCGCGATGCTGCTGTTCGGCTGGCTCGGAGACCGT
>JAHCLD010000203.1 GCA_026125585.1 Burkholderiales bacterium | reverse complement strand
TGGTCCGCAAGGATGCCCGCCAGCGCGATGCGTCCGCCGGGGCGCGTCAGCCGCGCCAGCAGGGGCGCCAGCACGGTCAGCGGATTGGCAAGGATGTTGGCGACGACGATCCGCGCCGGCGCGATGTCCGCCGATTCGGCGGTGGCAAATGCGACATCGACGGCATTGCGCCGCGCATTGTCGCGCGCCGCATCGAGCGCCTGGGGATCGATGTCGACGCCGCAGGCGCTGCCGGCGCCGAGTTTCATCGCGGCGATGGCCAGGATTCCGGAACCGCAGCCGTAGTCGAGCACGTCGACGCCGGGCGTCACGGTTTCGGCCAGCCAGCGCAGGCACAGCCGCGTCGTCGGATGGGCGCCGGTGCCGAAGGCCACGCCCGGATCGAGCACGATGTTGATCGCGTCCGCATCCGGCGGCTGATGCCAGCTCGGCACCACCCACAGCCGCTCCGCGATCTGCAGCGGCTGGAACTGGCTCTGGGTCAGGCGCACCCAGTCCTCGTCTTCGACCCGTTCGACGCGGAACGGCGTGGCCGCCGCGACACCGGCTTCGGCCAGCGCCTGCGGCACCGCCAGCTGCAGTTCGGCTTCCAGCGGAAACAGCGCGCTGACGCGGTTGCTGAGCCAGGCCGAGGCCGGCGCCTCGCCGGGTTCGGCAAAAATCGGGCGCTCGGCTCCGGTGCCCGCCGCCGCATCCTGCACGTCGACCGCCAGCGCGCCCGCCTCGAGCAGCGCATCCGACAATGCCTCGACCGAGGCCTCCTCCACATGCATGATCGCGCACAGCCAGGCCATGGTGCCGTCCGGGGTCGATGCGCCGGCGCGTCGTCGCCGCGCCTTATTCGGCGCGGGTCAGTTTCGCCAGCCGCTCTTCGAGATAGTGGATGCTGGTGCCGCCGCGGCGGAAGGCGGCATCCCCCATCAGCTCGCGGTGCAGCGGCAGGTTGGTCTTGATGCCTTCGATGACCGTTTCCGACAGCGCGATGTGCATGCGCGCGATCGCCTGCTCGCGGGTGTCGCCGTAGGTGATGATTTTTCCGAGCAGCGAATCGTAGTGCGGCGGCACGAAGTAGCCGTCGTAAGCGTGGGAGTCGACGCGCACGCCCGGTCCGCCGGGCATGTGCAGCGAGGTGATGCGCCCCGGCGACGGCGTGAACTTGTACGGATCCTCGGCGTTGACGCGGCATTCGACCGCATGGCCCCTGAGCACGATGTCCTTCTGCCGCAGCGTCAGCTTCTCGCCCGCGGCCACGCGGATCTGCAGCTGCACCAGATCGAAGCCGGTCACGTATTCGGTCACCGGGTGCTCGACCTGCAGCCGCGTGTTCATTTCGATGAAATAGAACTCGCCGCCCTCGTAGAGGAACTCGAAGGTGCCGGCGCCCTCGTAGCCGATCTTGCGGCAGGCCTCGGCGCAACGCTCGCCGATGCGGGTCCGGGCGCGGTCGGTCAGCAGCGGCGCGGGAGCCTCCTCGATGATCTTCTGGTGGCGGCGCTGCATCGAGCAGTCGCGGTCGCCGAAATAGAAGGCGTTGCGGTGCTTGTCGGCGAGCACCTGGATCTCGATGTGCCGCGGTTTTTCCAGGTACTTTTCCATGTACACCGAGGGATTGCCGAAGGCCGCCTGCGCTTCCGACCGCGTGGTGGCGACGGCGTTTTTCAGCGCGGCCTCGGTGTGCACCACGCGCATGCCGCGGCCGCCGCCGCCGCCCGCCGCCTTGATGATCACCGGGTAGCCGATCTGGCGCGCGATCCTGACGATTTCCTTGGGATCTTCGGGCAGCGCGCCGTCCATGCCCGGCACCACCGGCACGCCGGCCTTCTTCATCGCGTTCTTGGCGCTGACCTTGTCACCCATCAGGCGGATGGTCTCCGCGCGCGGCCCGATGAAGGTGAAGCCGCTCTGCTCGACGCGCTCGGCAAAATCGGCGTTCTCGGACAGGAATCCGTAGCCCGGATGGATGGCTTCGGCATCGGTCACCTCCGCCGCGGCGATGATCGCCGGCACGTTGAGGTAACTCACCGCGGAAGGCGCCGGGCCGATGCACACGGACTCGTCGGCCAGCCGGACGTATTTCGCCTCGGCGTCGGCTTCCGAGTGCACGACGACGGTCTTGATGCCCATTTCGCGGCAGGCGCGCTGGATGCGCAGGGCGATTTCACCGCGGTTGGCAATGAGGATTTTTTCAAACATGGGTTGGCGTTTTCAGGTGCGCGGCGCAGGACATGCGCGAAACCATGGCGGCGTTCACCGGCGGCGGGATGGGCGGGGAGAAACCGGAAACTCAGCCAATCAGGAACAGCGGCTGGCCGTATTCGACCGGCTGGCCGTTTTCGACCAGGGCGGCCTTGATCACGCCATCGCGGTCCGCCTCGATTTCATTGAGCAGCTTCATCGCTTCGATGATGCACACCGTTTCGCCGGCCTTGACCGTTTGCCCGACCTCGACAAAGGGCTTGGCGCCCGGTGCCGACGAGCGGTAGAACGTGCCGACCATGGGCGACTTGACGGCATGGCCCTCGGCCTCGGCCGGCGTTTCGACTTCGGCCGCAGGCCCCACCGGTTCGGCCGCGGGCGCCGCGGTCACCGGCAGCACCACGTTCTGCGGGGCAACCGTCTGCGCGCCGGCCGCGCCGAAACGGCTGATGCGCACCTTTTCCTCGCCCTCGGTGATTTCCAGCTCGGCAATGCCGGACTGCTGGACGAGGTCGATCAGTGTCTTCAACTTGCGCAAATCCATGGGTCAGGCCTTTTTGTTGATATGGCGCAGCGCGTAGTCGAGCGCCAGCTCGTAACCGGCCGGCCCGAGGCCGCTGATCACGCCGACGGCAATGTCGGAAAAATAGGATTCCCGGCGAAACGATTCCCGGGCAAACACGTTGGACAGGTGGATCTCGACAAACGGGATGGCAACCGCGGCCAGCGCATCGCGCAGCGCAACGCTGGTGTGGGTGTAGGCGGCGGGGTTGATCAGGATGAACGCCACGCCTTCGCGGCCGGCCTGCTGCACCCGCTCCACCAGTTCGGCCTCGGAATTGCTCTGAAAGGTCGCCAGCGTCACCCGCGCCGCCTGCGCCTTCTCCTGCAGGCGGGACTCGATTTCAGCCAGCGTGGTCGCCCCGTAGATGCCCGGTTCGCGCGTGCCCAGCAGATTGAGGTTTGGCCCGTTCAGCAGCAGCAGATGTTTCGGACTGGACATGATGTTTCTGATTATAATGCGGCGTCTGCCACGGAGCCGTCCTCTCCCGGACGTTACGGCCCCGCCCCGCCAAATAACGAAGATATCCGATTTTGCCCTTAATTAACGGGTAATGTCCACGAGTTATTGATTATTGGGCGATGTTTACGACAATTGAAAAATCTGCCGAGCTCCGTCGCACTATCGTGAATTTCAGGGTACTGTGCATTCCATATCCCGCTGGATAGCACTTCGATCACTCATGGGTCATTCCCCGAGATAGACGATTTTAGGTTTATTTAAGCGGGAAAAGACGATAAATGAGCGGATTTATCCCCAAAACATCCTGCCATTTCCGCCGGATTTTCGCTCAATCCCTGGCCAGCACAGCCTGCAACTGTGCGCGTAATCGGGCTTCGGTCAATTCGCCGACTAGGCTGGATGCGATGGCTCCCGAGCGATCCAGTATCAGCGTATACGGCAGCACGCCGGCCTTGTTGCCGGCTTTGCGCGACAACTCCACGGCATCGATGCCGCCGATGAACAGGGGATAGTTGATTCGGAACTCTTGGGCAAAATCGCTGACCTTATCGGCCTGATCAACGGCAATACCTATGAATTGGACGCCGTTGGACGCATATTCCTGCTGGAAGCGGATGAAAAGGGGGATTTC
>JAHCLD010000202.1 GCA_026125585.1 Burkholderiales bacterium | reverse complement strand
TTCAATAACACATTATTTAAAAAAAAGACTTCATGGCAAGCCCCGGAGCCTGCAACGAAGCCACGAGCCCTTCCCTCACTTCCACCTTCTGCCGCGCTTCTCAAGTATTCCCTTGGAAGGGCTTCGACCTTTTTCTCCGGGATCCAGAAGGGCGGCGGTGCGGCTTCAGAGCGCCGCGGTTTTCCACAGGTCGCTGAGGTACTCGTGGTCCGCGGTGTTGATCCAGCTGTGGCGGTATTCCACCGGGGAATCGTTGTAGCTGTAGGCGATGCGGCGGATGTGCAGCGCCGGCTGGTTCGTGCGCATGCCGAGGATGGCGGCGACGTCGGCCGGCGGATGCGCCGCCGACAGCCTTTCGCCGATGCGCACGACGTTGACGCCGTAACGCGCCTGGTAGAGAGCGTAGATCGTGCCCTCGCGGCTGCGGAACGTCGATTCGTCGAGCCTGGCGAAGCGTTCGGTCGGCACGGTGATGTCGTCGAGCACCACCGGCCGGCTGCCCAGCTTCAGCAGATTGCGCACGCGCGCGACGCGGGTGCCGCGGGCGAGGCCGAAGTCGTGCTCGTCCCCGTCGTTCGAGCGTTCCTTGCGGAACCCGAGAAGTTCGGATTCCGGGAACTCGCGGCTGCCGTCCTTGCCGGCGATGTGGAAGAAATAGAACAGCGTGCGGTCTTCGGTGTGGGTCGCGACGAAGGTGCCGCGTCCCTGCTGGCGCACCAGGATGCGGCCGGCGACCAGCTCGTCGACGGCGCGGCGGATGGTGCCGATCGACACCCCGCAGTCCGCCGCCAGTTCCGCCTCGCTGGGGATGGCTTCCCCCGGCTTCCATTCGCCGGCGGCGAGGGCGCGCGTGATGCGCCATTGCACTTCGCGGTAAAGGGGGGTGGGCGTCAGCCCGCTGGGGGTGTCGGAGGCGGCCATGCGAGCGGCGCAGTCTAGCACGCCGGCCGGCTATTCATATAGGTCATCTAGTTGACCAGCCAAAAAAGCCGGGGTTAGCATCCGTCACTCTGCGTGGCGGTTCCGAGTTCCAGGTTCAAGCCCCCAGTTCCGGTTTCCGGGTTGCCCGGGTTGCCCAGGTTGCATATTCCACAGCGTTCACTCAGGAGGCGCAATGATTCACTTGCTGGTTCACGACAAGAAGGACATGGTCGGCGTGGCCGTCATCGAAGGCATCAAGGCCGGTCAGGAAATGATCGGCTGGGTCATGGAGGACGATTCCACGATCAAGATCAAGGCGATCAACGACATTCCCATCGGCCACAAGGCGGCCCTGCGCGACATCAAGAAGGGCGACACCATCATCAAGTACGGTTTCGACATCGGCAAGGCCGTGGCCGACATCAAGGTCGGCGAACACGCGCACGTGCACAACATCAAGACCAAACGCTGGTAAGAAGCGGCCCTGACCCCATACGGAGAAACCGAATCATGATCAACAGCAAAACCACATTCATGGGCTACCGCCGCGAGAACGGCCGCGTCGGCGTCCGCAACCACGTCCTGATCCTGCCGGTAGACGACCTGTCGAACGCCGCCGCCGAGGCGGTGGCCAACAACATCAAGGGCACGCTGGCGATCCCGCATCCCTACGGCCGCCTGCAGTTCGGCGCCGACCTCGACCTGCACTTCCGCACGCTGATCGGCGCGGGTTCCAACCCGAACGTCGCCGCCGTGGTGGTGATCTGCATCGAGGAAGGCTGGGCGAAGAAGGTCGTCGACGGCATCGCCAAGACCGGCAAGCCGGTGACCGGCTTCGGCATCGAGCTGCACGGCGACCACGACACCATCCTGCGCGCCTCCAAGGTCGCCAAGGAATACGTGCAGTGGGCCTCCGAGCTGCAGCGCACCGAGTGCCCGATCAGCGACCTGTGGGTGTCGACCAAGTGCGGCGAGTCGGACACGACTTCCGGCTGCGGCGCGAACCCGACCGTCGGCAGCGCCTTCGACAAGATGGATCCGCTGGGCGTGACGATGTGCTTCGGCGAGACCACCGAAATCACCGGCGGCGAGAACATCGTCGCCGACCGCTGCGCGACGCCGCAGGTGCGCGAGGACTTCATGAAGATGTTCAACCGCTACCAGGAAGTCGTCGAGCGCCACAAGACCAGCGACCTGTCGGAATCGCAGCCGACCAAGGGCAACATCGCCGGCGGCCTGACGACGATCGAGGAAAAGGCGCTGGGCAACATCCAGAAGATCGGCAAGAAGTGCAAGGTCATCGGCGTGCTCGACAAGGCCGAGACCCCGACCAAGCCCGGACTGTGGTTCATGGACTCGTCCTCGGCCGCGGCCGAGATGGTCACGCTGTGCGCGGCCTCCGGCTACGTGGTGCATTTCTTCCCCACCGGCCAGGGCAACGTCATCGGCAATCCGATCATCCCGGTGATCAAGCTGTGCGCGAACCCGCGCACCGTGCGCACGATGTCCGAGCACATCGACTACGACTGCTCGGGCCTGCTGCAGCGGGAGAAGAATCTCGACCAGACCGGCGACGAGCTGATCGAAGTCATGCTGCGCACCTGCAACGGCCGGCTGACCGCGGCGGAGGCGCTGGGTCACCGCGAGTTCGTGATGACCCGCCTGTACGAAAGCGCCTGAGGGCGCGTACGACGGACGCGGGGCCGGCATCGTAATGCCGGCCCCGCGGGGTTTGCGGCGATTACGGGGGTCCGGGATCGCCGCCGCCGAATGAAACGGACAGACCAGGATACCGATGACCACACTCCGCGGCGCCGACATTCTTGCGCGTTCACTGGCGCAGGCCGGCCTGAAACGGATTTTTTCGCTGTCCGGCAACCACATCATGCCGGTCTATGACGCGGCGATCGAGGCGAAGCTGGCGATCACCCACGTGCGTTACGAAGGCGCGGCCGTGCACATGGCCGATGCCTGGGCGCGGTTGACCGGTGAACCCGGCATCGCGATGCTGACCGGCGGTCCCGGACACGCCAACGGCATCGGCGCGCTGTACACGGCGCTGGCCTCCGAGTCTCCGATGGTGCTGCTGTCGGGCCATGCGCCGCTGAACGAACTGGGGCGCGGCTCGTTCCAGGAAATGCGCCAGGCCGACATGGCCGCGCCGGTGGTCAAGGCGTCGTGGACGGCGGCAAGCGCGGAGACGCTGGGCGCCGACATCGCGCGCGCCTGCCGCATCGCCCGTTCGGGGCGGCCGGGACCGGTGCACCTGAGCCTGCCCGTCGATCTGCTCGAGGCGAAGCTGGCCGACGGCGAAAAACGGATTGCGCCGACCGCCGATTTTTCGCCGCAGGTGCAAGCGCTGGCGCCGGATCAGGTGAAATCGCTGCTGGATCTGATCGGAACCGCGGCGCGGCCGCTGATCCTGCTCGGGCCGTCGATGTCGCATGCGCCGGTGGCCGCGCTGGTGAAGCGGCTCGCCGATGCGACCGGCGTGCCGGCGCTGTGCATGGAGAGCCCGCGCGGCGTCAACGACCCGTCGCTCGGCGCCTTCGCCGGTGTGCTGGCGCAGGCCGATCTGGTGGTGCTGGTCGGCAAGCAGCCCGATTTCACGCTGCGTTTCGGCCAGTCGCCGGCGCTGGCGGCGGACTGCCGCTTTGCCGTCATCGATCCGGAGCCGGAAGCGCTGCAGCGGTCGGTGAAGAATCTTGGCGCCCCGCGCGTCGCGTGTTCGGCGCAGGCCGACACCGCGGCGGCGGCGCAGGCGCTCGCCGCCGCGGGGCGGCCGCATGCCGCCGCGGCGTGGAGGAAACAGGTGGCGGATGCCGTGGCGTTCCGCCCGGAAGCCTGGCGCGCCATCGACAGCGGCAGCGGTCCGGTGCATCCGGTCGAGCTCGGCCGCGCGGTGCAGAAGGCGCTCGATGCCTCGCCCGAC
>JAHCLD010000201.1 GCA_026125585.1 Burkholderiales bacterium | reverse complement strand
GAGCCGATGCTCGCGCACAAGGCCACCTACGAGGCCAAGATCGCCGCCGAAGTCATCGCCGGGCACAAGGCCTTCTTCGACGCGCGGACCATTCCCTCGGTCGCCTACACCGATCCCGAGATCGCGTGGATGGGCCTGACCGAAACCCAGGCGCAGGCCCAGGGCATCGACTACGAAAAGGCGGTGTTCCCGTGGGCCGCCAGCGGCCGCGCGCTGGCCACCGGCCGCGACGAGGGCATGACCAAGCTGCTGATCGACAAGACCAGCCGCCGCGTGCTCGGCGCAGCGATGACCGGCGTCAACGCCGGCGAACTGATCGCCGAAGCCGTGCTGGCGCTGGAAATGGGCGCCGACTCGCACGATCTCGGCCTGACCATCCATCCGCATCCGACGCTGTCGGAGACGCTGTTCTTCGCCGCGGAAATGGCGGAAGGCACGATCACCGATCTCTATGTGCCGAAAAAGAAATAGCGAAAACCGCATGAATAATGACAAAAACATGCCTCTGCCGAGGCGGCCATGTTTCCGGAACAAGTGACTGAATAAATGCAATTCCTCGTCAGCGTCGTGATCGGCATCACCGGCCTCTACGCGCTGGCCGTCGGCGCCTGGCACCTCGCCTACGGCAGCTGGTTCCCGTTTTTCCCCGCGCCGGTGGCCAATCTCTACAACATGCTGCAGGCCGGATTCGGCGGCGCTTCGTTCAAGACCATGGCCATCGTGCTGCTGATTTTCGGCGGATTGGTCTCGTTCTTCGCCTTCCTGCTCTATCCGCAGCAGAAAGCCGGCTGAACGCACTCCCCCGGGACAGGGCATGTCCGTCAATCCCGACGACATCGTCACCTTCATCATCCAGCACAAGGTGCGGCCGGCGCACCGCGGGCAGTACGAGGACTGGCTGCGCGACGTCGGCCGCGAGGCGGAGCGTTATCCGGGGCACCTCGGCACCAACGTTGTCCGGCCGCCCGACGACAATGGCCAGTACACGATCATCATCCGCTTCGACTGCTACGACCGCCTGCGCGCCTGGGTCGAGTCCGACACCCGCCGCGAATACATCCGCCGGGTCGAGCCGATCCTCGACGGCGGCGACCGCATCGAGATCAAGTCCGGCCTCGATTTCTGGTTCACGCCGCCCGGCGTGCGCGCGCCCAACCGCTTCAAACAGTTCCTGATCACCTTCTCGGCGATCTACCCGCTGACGCTGCTGGTGCCGGCAGGGCTCGCGCCGCTGTTCGAGGCGGTGCCGCTGCTGGACAACCTGTTCATCAGCCGCCTCCTCGTCGCCGGCGTCATCGTCTGGCTGATGGTGTACGTGGTGATGCCCCGCTACACCCGTACCGTGGCCGCCTGGTTGTACCGCTGAAGGCCCGATACGCGGCCCGGCTTTCCCCCCAACGCGGGCAGGGATTTACACCGGCAAACCGGCGTTGCAATCGCTTGCAGTCCGCTTTTCTTCCCTTTGCCAAAGGCGTAGACTTTCGGCACTTTGAAACAGAATCCGGACATCCCGGGAATAGCCAAATAAAAACAAGAACATGTAGCCAACCGCAGGCAGGAGTTATTTTTGAATCCCACCGATATTGCGAACCCCGATTACTTCCATAAAGTCGTCGATTGCCAGTGGGCCTGCCCGGCCCATACCCCCGTCCCCGAATACATCCGTCTGATCGCCGCAGGCCGCTACAGCGAGGCCTACCTGGTCAACTGGAAGTCGAATGTCTTCCCCGGCATTCTCGGCCGCACCTGCGACCGCCCCTGCGAGCCGGCCTGCCGCCGCGGCCGCGTCGAGGAAGGCAACGTCGAGATGCGCAAACCGAGCGCGCACGAGGACGGTCCCAAGGCCGAACCGGTCGCGATCTGCCGGCTGAAACGCGTTGCCGCCGACCACAAGGACGACGTCACGCCGCGGCTGCCGAAGGCGCCGAAGCAGAAAAACGGCAAGCGCATCGCCTGTATCGGCGGCGGCCCGGCCTCGCTGACCGTCGCGCGCGACCTCGCGCCGCTGGGCTACGACATCACCGTCTACGAAGCCGACCCGAAGGCCGGCGGCTTCATGCGTTCGCAGGTGCCGCGTTTCCGCCTGCCGGAATCGGTGATCGACGAGGAGGTCGGCTACATCACCGGCATCGGCAACATCACCGTCAAGACCGGCACCCGCGTCGACAGCCTGAAGAAAGTGCTCGCCGAAGGCTACGACGCCGTGTTCGTCGGCACCGGCGCGCCGCGCGGCCGCGACCTCGACGTGCCCGGCAGCAAGGAAGCGGCGGACCACGTGCACATCGGCATCGACTGGCTCGCCAGCGTGTCCTTCGGCCACATCGAAAAGATCGGCAAAAAAGTCATCGTGCTCGGCGGCGGCAACACCGCGATGGACTGCTGCCGCTCGGCGAAGCGCCTCGGCGGCGAGGACGTCAAGGTCATCGTCCGCTCCGGCTACGAGGAAATGAAGGCGAGCCCCTGGGAGAAGGAAGACGCGATCCACGAGGGCATCCCGATCCTGAACTACCTGGTGCCGAAATCCTGCAGGGTCGAGAACGGCAAACTGGTCGGCATGAGTTTCGAGAAAGTCAAGGCGGAGTACGACAACAAGGGCCGCCGCAAGCTGGTCCCCACCGGAGAGGCCGATCCGTTCTTCGAATGCGACGACGTGCTGGTCGCGATCGGGCAGGAAAACGCCTTTCCGTGGATCGAGCGCGACGCCGGCGTCGAATTCGACCAGTGGAACATGCCGGTCGTCGACAAGGCGACCTTCCAGTCCACGAATCCAAAGGTCTTCTTCGGCGGCGACGCCGCCTTCGGCCCGAAGAACATCATCTGGGCCGTGGCCCACGGCCACGAGGCCGCGGTGTCCATCGACAAGCTGTTCAACGGCGAGGACCTGAAAGCCCGCCCGTTGCCCGCGGTCATCGTGATGTCGCAGAAAATGGGCATCCACGAGTGGAGCTACGACAACGACGTGTCCGCCGCGCTGCGCCACAAGGTGCCCTGGCAGGATCAGAAGCTGACGCTGAAGAGCATCAAGGTCGAGGTCGAACTCGGCTTCGACGCCCAGTCCGGCTTCGCCGAGGCCCAGCGCTGCCTGAACTGCGACGTGCAGACGGTGTTCACGCCGAAGCTGTGCATCGAGTGCGACGCCTGCGTCGACATCTGCCCGATGGACTGCATCACCTTCACGCCCGACGGCGAGGAGGCCGAGCTGCGCACGCGGCTGACCGCGCCGTCGCTGAACCCGGACCAGGACCTCTACACCTCGCCGCCGCTGCGCATGACCGGGCGCATCATGGCCAAGGACGAGGACGTCTGCCTGCACTGCGGCCTCTGCGCCGAACGCTGCCCGACGGGCGCCTGGGACATGCAGAAATATTTCATCCAGATGACCCATGCCGGCCCCGGCTGCCGCAAACCGCAGCGCAAGGCGGCTTGAGGTCGAGACAAGGTCAAAAGCAGCCACAGAGGGCACAGAGGACACAGAGAAAAACCTGACAAGCCGGGGCTCTGGTGTTTTTTGCAGTTCTCTGTGCTCTCTGTGTCCTCTGTGGCTAAAAGGTTTTGAACTTCACACCCCCATTTAAATGACACCCATCACCGCCACCAACGATTTCGTCGTCAAGTTCGCCAACGTCAACGGTTCGGGTTCGGCCTCGGCCAACGAACTGTTCGCGCGCTCGATCCTGCGCATGGGTGTGCCGGTCAGCCCGCGCAACATCTTTCCGTCGAACATCCAGGGCCTGCCGACCTGGTACGAGGTCCGCGTCACCGAGAAGGGCTATCTCGGCCGCCGCGGCGGCGTCGACCTGATGGTCGCGATGAACCCGCAGACCTGGGCCGAGGACGTGAAGGAGATCACGCCCGGCGGCTACCTGTTCTACGATTCGACCAAGCCGATGCCGTCCTCGATGTTCCGCGAGGACATCAACGTGATCGGCGTGCCGCTGACCGCCATCACC
>JAHCLD010000200.1 GCA_026125585.1 Burkholderiales bacterium | reverse complement strand
CGCACGTCGTCGATCAACGCGTCGAGATCCTGGTAGATCAGCGCGTCGCAGCCGATCTCGCGCGCGATTTCCTCGTCGCTGCGGCCGCTGGCGATCAGTTCGTCGCGCGACGGCATGTCGATGCCGTAGACGTTGGCGTAGCGCACCGGCGGCGCCGCCGACGCGAAATAGACCCTGCGCGCGCCGGATTCGCGCGCCATCTGCACGATCTCGCGGCTGGTGGTGCCGCGCACGATGGAATCGTCCACCAGCAGCACGTTCTTGCCGCGGAACTCCATGCCGATGGCATTGAGCTTCTGGCGCACCGATTTCTTGCGGGTCGCCTGGCCGGGCATGATGAAGGTGCGGCCGATGTAGCGATTCTTGATGAAGCCCTCGCGGTACGACAGGTTCAGCTGCTTCGACAGCTGCATCGCCGCCGGACGGCTGGAATCGGGAATCGGTATCACCACGTCGATGTCGAGATGCGCGAATTCCTTCTGCATCTTGCGCGCGAGGCTCTCGCCCATGCGCAGCCGGGTCTCGTACACCGAGATGCCGTCAATCACGGAATCCGGGCGCGCCAGGTAGACGAACTCGAACAGACAGGGGTTCAGCGAAGGATTGGGCGCGCACTGCTGGCTGTGGAAATTGCCGTCGAGATCGATGAAGATGGCCTCGCCCGGCGCCACGTCGCGCACCAGACTGAAGCCCAGTCCGTCGAGCGCGACGCTCTCCGAGGCCACCAGGTATTCGCGGCCCTGCGGCGTCTCCGACTTGCCGAAAACCAGCGGCCGGATGCCGAAGGGATCGCGGAAGGCCAGCAGGCCGTAGCCGGCGATCATCGCCACCACGGCATAGGCGCCGCGGCAGCGCCGGTGCACGCCGGAGACCGCGGCGAAGATCGTCGCCGGATCGAGCTTGTAGTTGGTCGCATTCTCCGCCAGTTCGTGCGCCAGCACGTTCAGCAGCACCTCCGAGTCCGACTCGGTGTTGACATGGCGCAGGTCGAGGCGGAACAGGTCGTTTTTCAGCTGCTCGGCGTTGGTCAGGTTGCCATTGTGGCCGAGCACGATGCCGAAGGGCGAATTGACGTAGAACGGCTGCGACTCGGCGGCCGACCACGCGGAACCGGCGGTGGGATAACGGGTATGACCGATACCGGCATGGCCGGCGAGGCTGCGCATGTTGCGCGTGCGGAACACGTCGCGTACCATGCCGCCGCCCTTGTGCATGTGGAAACTCGCGCCGTCGGCGGTGACGATGCCGGCCGCGTCCTGGCCGCGGTGCTGCAGCACCAGCAACCCGTCGTAGAGCAGCTGGTTGACCGGGTTACGGGCGACGACCCCGACTATTCCGCACATGGCGCTTCCTCAGCCGTATTTGATGTGTTGCCCGATCGCCGGCGGCAACCAGTCCCTGATGCCCAGCGCCGCCCGCTCCAGCAGGGGACGCAGCGCGGCTTCGCGCCAGACCGGCTCGGCGGGCAGCGAAGTCGCCCCCGCGGCCAGCACCAGCGCCATCACCACCAGCAGACCGCGCGCGAGGCCGAACACGGCGCCGAACATGCGATCCTCGACGCTCAGTCCCGCGCTCTTGACCAGCTGCGAGGCGGCGATTGCCACCAGGCTCATCGCCAGCAGCACCAGGAAAAACACCGTGGCGAAACCGGCCAGCAGGCGCAGCTCCATGGTCGGTATCTCCTCCGGCATCAGCGCCGCCAGTTCGCCGCCGAAAAGCCAGGCCACGACAAAAGCGATGGCCCATGCGGCAAGCGCGAGAACTTCGCGCACCAGTCCGCGGATGATGCCGAGCAGAACCGAAAAACCGACGATGGCGAACACCGCATAATCGAGCAGGGTCATCGGCTATCGTGGCACGACCTTGCCGTCGAGCTGCAGCTTCTGCAACTGGGGGCGCGCCTTCTCCGCCGCCTCGCGGCTGGCATAGGGGCCGACACGCACCCGTGTCACCGGACCTTTCGCGGTCTGCACGACCTCGGTGTAGGCCTTCATCCCGCCGGCGGCGATTTTCGCCTGCAGCTCCTTCGCCCGCGCGGCGTCGGACAGGGCCGCAACCTGGATCACGAAGCTGCCGTTTTTCGCGGGTTCCCTGGCCTTCGCCTTCGGAGTGTCCCTGGTTTTTGCCGGAGACTCGGCCTTGGCTTCGGACGCGGCAGCCGGCGCAGGCTTGGCTTCGGACACGGCTTCCGGCTTCGGCTCGGGCTTTTTTGATTCGGCTTTTGCTTCGACCTTTGCTTCAGCTTTCATTTCCGCCTTCGGCGTTTCGGCAACGGCAGGCGCGTCCGCCGGTTTCAGCGGCACGGGTTTCGACGACAGCACGCCGGCATCCGGCGAAGGAATCTGGATGTCGATGCTCTGGCTGGAAGGTCTGGGCTCCGAGTCCAGCACCATCGGCAGCACCACCGCCACCACGGTGACGAGCACGATGGCGCCCACCAGGCGGCGGCGCGCGCGTTTTTTCAGCTGGAGTTCTTCGTCGCTAACGGTTCTCGCCATGTTCTGCACCAGACCTACATTAAACCATTGATTTTAAACGTTTATTTCAAAAACGCTTGCGGGCCGCGGTCATTGCGGACGCGACGACGAGAAACGATCCGAAGGCCAAAATTCTATCACCATCTCCCGCCGCCTGATATGCGCAGTCCATGGCTTCGGCGATATTCGCGCAGACCGCGACGTCCGCGACGACACCGGCTGCGCGCAGCCGTCGCACCAGTTCGTCGGCCGGAGTGGCGCGCGTGCCCTCCACCGGCGCAACGAACCAGCGGTCCACATGGCCGCGCAATGCCCGAGCGACGCCATCCACATCCTTGTCGTTGAGCATCGAGAATACCGCCAGCGTGCTGCGATACCCCGTCATCCGCACGAGGTTGTCCGCCAGCGCCGCCGCCGCCTGCGGATTGTGCGCAACGTCGAGAATCACCGCGGGGCGCCCCGGCAGCACCTGGAAGCGGCCCGGATTCTCGACGCGCACGAGGCCGTTGCGGATGTCGCCGGCGGTGACCGGCAACCGTTCACGCAAGGCATCGAGCGCGGCAATGCAGGCGCTGGCATTCGCGACCTGGCAGTTGCCGCGCAGGGCCGGCAGCGGCAGGCCGTGGCGGTCGCCGCCGGGACCGCGGTAACTCCATTGCAGGGGCTGCAGCGAAAAATCGAAATCGCGGCCGAGCAGCAGGAAATCCGCACCGATGCGCGCGGCATGGCCGGTGACCGTCTCCGGCGGCGCGCGATCCGCGCATACCGCCGTTTTTCCGGCGCGGAACACATGGGCCTTCTCCGCGCCGATCGCCTCCCAGGTGCCGCCGAGATAGTCCATGTGGTCGAGACCGACGCTCATCAGCATCGCGACATCGGCGTCGAACGCGTTGACGGCATCGAGCCGGCCGCCGAGCCCGACTTCGAGGATCGCCGCATCGACGGCCTCCCGGCAGAACAGCCAGACCGCCGCCAGCGTGCCGAATTCGAAATAGGTCAGCGGCACGCCGGCCGCGGCGCGCGCCTGCTCCACGGCGGCAAAAGCCGCGGCCAGCGCATCGTCCCCCGCCTCCGCGCCGCCGATGCGCACGCGTTCGTTGTAACGCAGCAGGTGCGGCGAAGTGTAGGTCCCAACCCGGTAACCCGCGCAGCCGAGCATCGCATCGAGCATCCTGCAGGCCGAGCCCTTGCCGTTGGTGCCGGCGACGGTGATCACCGGAAATCCGGTATTCAGCGCCAGCACATCCCGCACCGCATTGACGCGGTCGAGTCCCATCGCAATCGATTGCGGATGCTGGTGCTCGATGTATTCGAGCCAGCCGGCCAGCGTGGAAGGTGTCATGACAGGCAAACGGCGACCGGCTCGGGCCTGGACCGGACCGGAATCGCGGCCGTGCTCATCCCGGTTTCAGGCAGGAGCGGGCTGTTTCAGCAGCAGCGCGAGCAGCCGCGCCAGCGTGTCGCGCATCTCGCGGCGG
>JAHCLD010000020.1 GCA_026125585.1 Burkholderiales bacterium | reverse complement strand
CGCGGTGATGGTGACTTCCCACCTCGGGCGCCCGACCGAAGGCTCGCTGCAGCCCGGCGACACGCTGGCGCCGATCGCGCAGCGCCTGTCGGACATGCTCGGCCAGCCGGTGCGCCTGCTGCAGGACTGGACCGATGGCGGCTTCGAGGTCAGGCCCGGCGAGGTCGTGCTGCTGGAGAACTGCCGGGTCAACAAGGGCGAGAAAAAGAACGACGAAGCGCTGGCGAAGAAAATGGCCGCGCTGTGCGACGTCTATGTCAACGATGCCTTCGGCACCGCGCACCGCGCCGAAGCGACCACCCACGGCATCGCGAAATTCGCGCCGGTGGCCTGCGCCGGTCCGCTGATGGCGGCCGAGCTCGACGCGCTGGGCAAGGCGCTGGAGAAACCCGCCCGCCCGCTGCTCGCCATCGTCGCCGGCTCCAAGGTCTCGACCAAGCTGACGATCCTGAAATCGCTCGCCGCCAAAGTCGACCAGTTGATCGTCGGCGGCGGCATCGCCAACACCTTCATGCTCGCCTCCGGCATGCGCATCGGCAAGTCGCTGGCCGAGCCCGATCTCGTCGGCGAGGCGCAGGCCATCATCGACATCATGAAGTCGCGCGGCGCCCAGGTGCCGCTGCCGGTCGACGTGGTGGTGGCCGACGAATTGTCGGCGCTGGCACGCGCCAATCCGATCGAGGCCGCGGCGGTGCGGCCCGATGACCTGATCCTCGACGTCGGCGCGAAAACCGCGAGGATTTTCGCCGACCTGATCGCGAAGGCCGGCACCATCGTCTGGAACGGCCCGGTCGGGGTTTTCGAGTACGACCAGTTTGCCGGCGGCACGAAGGCCATTGCCGAGGCCATTGCCGCCTCGAAGGCGTTTTCGATTGCCGGCGGCGGCGACACGCTGGCTGCCGTGGCGAAGTACAAGATCGCCGGCAAAGTGTCCTATATTTCCACCGGCGGCGGTGCGTTCCTCGAATTTCTCGAGGGCAAGAAACTGCCGGCGGTCGAGGTCCTCGAGCAGCGCGCGGCATGACCGGAGCGCGCGGCCGGCTTCGATACGGTTTTATCTGTAAATGATCGAAGATCATTTCATCTGATTTCGGCTGATGTCTCCCCTCTCCCTCGGGGAGAGGGGTCGGGGGTGAGGGAGAACCACATTCGTTACGGCAGGGAAAATCCTCATCGAACAAAGGGGTAGCGCATGATCCGCAGAACGAAGGTCGTCGCCACGCTGGGTCCTGCGTCCAGCGACGCGAAAACGCTGGCGCGCATGATCGACGCCGGCATGGATGTCGTGCGCATCAATTTCTCGCACGGCTCGCCGGACGAGCACCGCGCGCGTGTCGGGCTGGTGCGCCAGCTGGCGCGCAAGGCCGGCCGGGCCGTCGGCGTGCTGGTCGACCTGCAGGGCCCCAAGATCCGCATCGGCAGGTTCAAGGACGGCAAGATCCACCTCGAACCGGGCGCGAAGTTCGTGCTCGACGCCGACTGCAAGCTCGGCGACCAGCGTACCGTCGGCCTCGACTACAAGAACCTGCCCAACGACGTGCGCCCCGGCGACACGCTGCTGCTCGACGACGGCCGCATCGTGCTCGGCGTGACCAATGTGCGGGGCCCGAAAATCACCACGGTTGTCGAGCAGGGCGGTCCGCTGTCGAACAACAAGGGCATCAACCGCAAGGGCGGCGGCCTGACCGCGCCGGCGCTGACCGAGAAGGACAAGCAGGACATCAAGCTGGCCGCGGAACTGAAGGCCGATTTCCTGGCGGTGTCCTTCCCGCGTTCCGGCGAGGACGTGCGCTGGGCGCGCGACCTGTTCGTGAAGGCCGGCGGGCACGGCCTGATCGTGTCCAAGATCGAGCGCGCCGAGGCCATCCCCGCGCTGGAGAGCATCCTCGACGCCTCCGATGCCATCATGGTGGCGCGCGGCGACCTCGGGGTCGAGGTCGGCGACGCGGCGATCCCGGCGTTGCAGAAGCGCATGATCCACATGGCGCGCGAAAAGCAGAAGCTCACCATCACGGCGACGCAGATGATGGAATCCATGATTTCGAGCCCGATCCCGACCCGCGCCGAAGTCTCCGACGTCGCGAATGCCGTGCTCGACGGCACCGATGCCGTGATGACTTCCGCGGAAACCGCGGCCGGCAGATATCCGGCCGAGACCATCGCCGCGATGGTGCGGGTCTGCGTCGAAGTGGAGAAGGAGGACCTGCCGCAGCAGGAGCGCCGCGGGAATCTGGGGCAGACCGACGTGGAAAACGCGATCGCCAGGGCCGCAGCCTTCACCACGGCCGGCCTGCCGATCAAGGCGGTGGCGGCGCTGACGCAGAGCGGGCGCACCGCGCTGCTGATGTCGCGGATGGCGGTGTCCGTCCCGATCTACGCCATGAGCTCCGTCATCGAGACCCGCCGCCGCGTCACGCTGTTCCGCGGCGTGTATCCCGTGCGCTTCAAGGGCGCGCGCAATCCGGAAAAGGCGCTGCACATGGCGGAAGACGAGCTGATCAAACGCGGCGTGGTGCAGAACGGCGACCTGATCGTGCTGACCATCGGCGAGCCCTTCGGCCGTGCGGGCGGCACCAACACCATGAAAATCGTCAAGGTCGGCGAGCACCGGAACGCCTGATAGCCGCGTGTAGAATATTGCCCGATTCATTTCAGCAACCCTAGGAACGCAGGAGTCGTCACATGTCCACCAACAATCTCGCCGCCATCGCCCAGGCGATGGTCGCCCCCGGCAAGGGCATCCTTGCCGCCGATGAGAGCACCGGCACCATCGGCAAGCGTTTCGACGGCATCCAAGTCGAAAACATCGAAGAAAACCGCCGCGCCTACCGCGACATGCTGTTCGCGACCAAAGGCCTCGGCGAGCACATCAGCGGCGTGATTCTCTACGACGAGACCCTGCGCCAGAAAGCCGCCGACGGCACGCCCTTCGTCGACGTGCTGAACAAGGCCGGCGTGCTGCTGGGCATCAAGGTCGACGCCGGCGCCAAGCCGCTGGCGTTCTGCCCGGGCGAAACCGTCACCGAGGGCCTCGACAACCTGCCCAAGCGCTGCGCCGAATACGTCAACCTCGGCGCCAGGTTCGCCAAGTGGCGCGCCGTGATCGACATCGGCCGCGACATCCCGACTTCCACCAGCATCGCCGCCAACGCCCACGCGCTGGCGCGTTATGCCGCGATCTGCCAGGAAGCGGGACTGGTGCCGATCGTCGAACCTGAAGTGCTGATGGACGGCGACCACGACATCGACCGCTGCGAGGAGGTCACCGAGTGGACGCTGAATGCCGTCTACGAGGCGCTGTACCTGCACCGCGTCGTGCTCGAGCATTCGGTGCTCAAGCCGTCGATGGTCATTTCCGGCAAGAAATGCCCGAAGCAGGCGCCGGTCGACGAGGTCGCCGCGCGCACCGTGCGCACGCTGAAGCGCACCGTGCCGGCGGCCGTCGCCGGCATCGTGTTCCTGTCCGGCGGCCAGAGTGACGAAGTGGCCACGGCGCACCTCAATTCGATGAACGTCCAGTTCAAGGGCAATCTGCCCTGGCCGCTGTCCTTCTCCTATGGCCGCGCCCTGCAGCAGCCGTCGCTGAAAGCCTGGAAAGGCCAGGCGGCGAACGTGCCGGCGGCGCAGGCAGCGCTGGCGCACCGCTCGAAAATGAACGGCCTGGCTGCCCTCGGGCGTTACTCGGCGGATCTCGAACGCAAGGGTTGATTTACAAAAATATCAATAAAATCAACAACTTATAAATAACAAGTTAGCGCTTGCTGTCACATGCGGCTGCCGGTTTCGATCATCACCGGATTTCTCGGCAGCGGCAAAACGACACTGCTCAACCGACTGTTGCAGAACCCTGCAATGGCCGGCGCCGCGGTGATCATCAACGAGTTCGGCGAGATCGGACTCGATCACCTGCTGATCGCCACGCCCAACGAAAACACCGTGTTGCTGGCCAGCGGCTGCATCTGCTGCACGGTGCGCGGCGATCTGGTCAACACGCTGCGTGACCTTGACAGACAGCGCCGCCAGGGCGATCTGCCGCCCTTCGACCGCGTGCTGATCGAAACCACCGGGCTGGCCGATCCGGTGCCGATCGTGCAGACGGTGGTCGTCGACGAAAAACTCGCCCCGCAGTACGCACTGGACAGCGTGATCACGCTGGTCGATGCCGTCAACGGCGCCGCTCAGCTCGACCGGCAACCCGAATCGCGCAAGCAGGCGGCCGTGGCCGACCGGCTGCTGATCACCAAGACCGACATCGCTGACCCCGCGGAGCTTGCCCTGCTGCAAGAACGGCTTGCCGTGCTGAATCCCGCGGCCGAAGTGAGCACCGCGAGTCACGGCGCAATCGCGCCCGCATTGCTGTTTGGCGCCTCGATCGCGCCGGAGTCGCGCCGGGCCGACGTGGCCCGCTGGCTGCGCGAAGATCATTACCGCCGCGTCGAAAGCCGGCAGCACGGTCTGGCACCGGGGGCGCACGATGCCGGCATCCGTTCTTACAGCCTGATGCTGGATGCGCCGGTCACCCGCGCCGGGCTGACGGCCTGGCTGACCGCGCTGGCGTCCCTGCGCGGCGCCGAACTGCTGCGGGTGAAGGGGCTGCTCAACGTCGAGGGTGAACCGGTCGCGGTGCATGCGGTGCAGACGCTGATCCACGAA
Organism: Burkholderiales bacterium; assembly: GCA_026125585.1. Classification (GTDB taxonomy): domain Bacteria; phylum Pseudomonadota; class Gammaproteobacteria; order Burkholderiales; family SG8-41. The sequence goes on along the minus strand of JAHCLD010000020.1, from coordinate 18,073 downwards.
CCGGTGACCCTAGAACGCTGGCCCGACGACGAGCGCCGTTCGCGGCTGGTGTTCATCACCCGCGACATGACGCGCGAGGCCGTCGAAAGCACGCTGGGCGTGCTGGGCTGGCAATCGCAGGTGCCGGCCACCGCGGTTCCGAAGCCCGATCCCCAGGCCTATGCGCGGTTCCTCGCGTCGATGACCAAAATGCATTGATCAAAACCGGACTTTGCCTTGACAAGGGCAGGGTGATTATTTAGCTTCCAAGCTTCGTTGCAAACGCTTGCATTCTGCAAATTTTGCAGTCTTGTCAATGCAATTGCAGCTCATCGCAACACGGAGGAGTGTCCCTGATGTTCGAATTCAAACCCCCGGAAGCCAAGGGCGCAGTCAAGGTTCTCAAGGGCGGCCTGCTGATCGACGGCAACGGCGGCAAACCGGTCAAGGATCCGGTCATCGTGCTCGAAGGCCGCCGCATCAAGCAGGTCGGCGTCAAGGGCAAGGTCAAAATCCCGGCGAAAGCGGAAATCATCGACTGCGGCACGGCGACGCTGATGCCGGGGCTGATGGACATTCACCTGCACACGATGATGTTCAACTGCCTGACTTTCCACAACTACCGTGTCGCGCAGTGGGAGATCACCCCCGAGCTGCAGCAGATGTACGGCCTGTTCCATGCCCAGCTCTGCTTCGACATGGGTTTCACCACGCTGCGCGACCTTGGCCTGAACTCCGGCCGCGGGCTGCTCACCGCGCACCTGTGCGCGATCCGCGACTCGATCAACGCCGGCGTCATCGAAGGCCCGCGCATGCTGATCGGCGGCTTCACGACGATCACCGGCTCGCACCTCGACCTGATCCAGCCGCGCGCGGCGCAGCGCTACGGCTTCCAGACCGCCGACGGCCCCTGGGAGCTGCGCAAGCTGGCGCGCACCAACCTGCTGGCCGGTTGCGACATCGTGAAGACCTGCGCCACCGGCGGCGGCGGCACCGACAAGGAAGAGCCGGACATCCGCAACATGACGCAGGAGGAGATCAACGCCATCGTCGACGAGGCGCATGCCTTCCACAAGATCGCCGCGGTGCACTGCTTCACGCCCAACGGCCAGCGCATGGCGCTCGAAGCCGGCGCCGACACCATCGAGCACATGGTGTTCCACGAGGACGAGACCATCGACATGATCGCGGAATCCGGCACCTGGATGACGCCGACGCTGCTGCACCGCACCGACCACGCGATCGAGACGCGCAAGGACCAGGGCACGTCGCAGTTCGTGCTGAACAAGATGAAGGCGCTGCAGCCGTACTGCTACGAAACCTTCCAGAAGATGCACAAGGCCGGCGTCAACATCGCGCTCGGCACCGACATGGGCTTCGATCCCGAGATGGGCACCAACGCCCGCGAGATGGAGGTCTACGTCAAGCTCGGCATGACCAACATGGAGGCCATCCTGACCGCGACGCGCAATGCGGCGCGCGCGATCAAGATGGATCGCGAGCTGGGCACCGTCGAAGCCGGCAAGCTGGCCGACATCATCGCCGTCAAGGGCGATCCGTCGAAGGACATCCGCGTATTCCAGGAAAAGAAGAACATCCAGATCGTGATGAAGGAAGGCCGCGTCTACGCCGACCGCCGTCCCGGACAGAACAAGAACGTGGTCAGCGTCACGCCGCGCGACTGGAAGAAGATCGATTACCTGTAATCCGCATCACGGCAGCGACCGAACAACCGGAGGAGGTTGAGTATGGCAGCAGCAAAAAGGAAGGCGGCAAAAAAAGCAGCAGGCAAGACCAAGACCGAGGGCGCGGTCCGCGCCGGAAACGGCCAGTACCACTTCCGCATGGCGAAGCTGAAGAAGGTGCCCGCGGGCACCGGCTATTCGACTTCGCACGGCGGGGTCGTCGAGGGTGCGCGCATCCTGGTCGGCTACATCCACAAGCCGCGCGGCACGGGTTCACGCATGCACTCGCACAAGAACGAGCAACTGAACTACGTGTTGCGCGGCACGCTGGTGGGATCGGTCAACGGCAAACGCGTCGTCGCCCCGGCGGGCACGCTGGTCTACATCCCGGCCAATGCCCCGCACAACCTGGTGGCTTCGACCAAGGACGAGGACGTCATCTTTCTCGCCATCAAGGACCTGTCGCAGGGCATCATCGGCATGGCGGTGGACGGCACGATGACCGGGCCGCATTACGAGAAGGGTTTCGGGCCCGCAGCGAAGGCGGCGAAAAAGAAGGCCGTCCGGCGCAGTGCCGCACGTCGATAAAATAATCAATAAAAACAAATACTTATAAAATATCCAAGGCGTTTTACCTCGGAGAAAAATGTTGTGCGGCGAGCAGGGCTACACAATGCAGGAAACGCTGTCGCCGCAACGGAAAGCCGGCGGATTTTTGGGCGCGAAGCGTTTCGTGCCGGTGTCGAACATGCGCATGATGGGCGGCATCGACGTCATGTCATGGGCAGTGCCGGCAAATCCTTTTTCCAAAAGGCTGGCTGGCGAACTCTGCACCGGAGACATCGTGCGCGTCGATCCCGGTAGAAAAACACTGATCCCGCTTCACTGCGGCAATCCGGAGTAAGCTGCTGCAGGCACTGGTTGCCGCCAGTTCCACTGTTCATCCGGAGGAGAGACCGATGAAGCTGCTGACGCGCCTGCTGACCGCCGTTTTCGCCGTTTCTGCCCTTGTCGCACACGCTGCCGCACCGTACCCGACCAAACCCATCCGCATCATCGTCGCCTACACGCCGGCCGGCACGACCGACATTCTCGCCCGCCTCGTCGGCCAGAGAATGAGTGAAACCTGGGGCCAGCCGGTGATCGTCGACAACCGTGCCGGCGCCGCCGGCAATATCGGCACCGAGGTCGCGGCGCGCGCGACCGCCGACGGGTACACGCTGATCATGGGCACCGCCGGCACCCACGGCATCAACATCAGCCTTTATCGCAAGCTCGGCTGGCATCCGGTCAAGGACTTCGCGCCGGTGAGCCTAGTGGCGATGGTGCCCAACATCATGGTGGTCAACAACAGCCTGCCGGTCAAAAACGTCAGGGAGTTCGTTGCCCACGTGAAGGCCAATCCCGGCAAGCTGTCTTACGGTTCGCCCGGCAACGGCAGCACCGCGCACCTGTCGATGGAACTGTTCAAGAGCATGACCGGTTTGAACATCGTGCACATTCCGTACAAGGGCAGTGCCGGCGTGCTCGCCGACGTGATGGGCGGCCAGATCGCGGTCACCATCGACAACATGCCGCCGTACATCCCGCAGGTGAAGGCCGGCAAGATCCGCGCGCTGGCGGTGAGCACGGTGAAACGCTCCTCGGCCATGCCCGACCTGCCGTCGATTGCCGAAGCCGGCGTGCCCGGCTACGACTCCGGCGCCTGGTTCGGTCTGCTGGCGCCGGCCGGCACGTCGCAGGACGTCGTCGCCAGGCTGTCGGCCGAAACCGCGCGCATCATCAAGCTGCCCGAAGTCAACAGGCGCGTGTCGGAGCTCGGCGCCGAGCCGGTGGGCGGCACCCCCAAGGAATTCGCGACGCTGATCCAGTCGGAGATCGCGAAGTGGGCGAAGGTCATCAAGGACGCTGGCGTCGAATTGCAGTAAAAAAGCAATCATTGACAGGATAGGCAGGCTGAGCGGGATTGAAAGCGGAACACGGAAGTTCCGGCTTGTCCCGCCCATCCTGTAAATTAAAAGAATGATCCGCGACCCCGAATCCTTCACCCTCCTCCTCGATACCCTGCAGCGCTTCGTCCGCGAGAAACTGATCCCGCGCGAAGCCGAGGTCACCGAAACCGATGAAATCCCCGCCGACGTCCTCACCGCGATGCGCGGGCTGGGCCTGTTCGGGCTGACGATACCGGAGGAGTACGGCGGGCTCGGCCTCACCACCGAGGAGGAAGTGCTGACCTCGATGGCCGTGTGCTACGCCTCGCCGGTGTTCCGCTCGCGCTTCGGCACCAACACCGGCATTGGCTCGCAGGGCATCGTCATCGACGGCACGCCGGAGCAGAAGAAGAAGTACCTGCCGCGGCTCGCCGCGGGCGAGATCACCGGCTCCTTCGCGCTGACCGAGCCCGAAGCCGGATCGGATGCCGGCTCGCTGCGCACGACGGCGAAACGCGACGGCGACCACTACATCCTCAACGGCTCCAAGCGCTACATCACCAACGCCCCCGAGGCCGACATCTTCACGGTGATGGCGCGCACCGACCTGAACTCGAAGGACGCGAAAGGCGTGTCCGCCTTCATCGTCGAGCGCAATACGCCGGGGCTGACGGTCGGGCCGTACGACCGCAAGATGGGCCAGCGCGGCTCGCATACCGCCGACGTGATTTTCGACGATGTGCGGGTGCCGGCCAGCAGCGTCATCGGCGGCAAGGAAGGCCAAGGCTTCAAGACCGCGATGAAGGTGCTCGACAAGGCGCGGCTCAACATCGCGGCGGTCTGCACCGGTGCCGCCGAGCGCCTGCTGGATGAAGCACTGAATTACGCCAGGGAACGCCGGCAGTTCGGCAAGCCGATCGCCGAATTCCAGTTGATCCAGGCCATGCTCGCCGACTCCAAGGCCGAGGTGTATGCCGCGCGCAGCATGGTGCTCGAGGCCGCGCGCAGGAAAGACGCGGGTGTGAACATCACGATGGAAGCCTCTTGCGCCAAGCTGTTCGCCGCCGAGATGGTCGGTCGCGTCGCCGACCGCGCGGTACAGATCCACGGCGGCGCCGGCTACATGCAGGCCTCGGCGGTGGAACGCCTGTACCGCGACGTGCGGCTGTTCCGGCTCTACGAAGGCACCAGCCAGATCCAGCAGCTCGTGATTGCCCGCCATCTGCTGAAAGACGGTTGAGCCATATCTCGAAGTTGCATCGCAGGGCATACCATTTTGTATTATTGTCGACAATCTTCTTGACGACAATGCAAGTCAAAGTTATGCTTCGCCACTGAAAATCTGTCCAAATTCGTGCTGAAACCCGAGGAATGCCGTGGCTTTTGAAAAACTGATCGAAGAATTCCAGCAGAAAACCGCCGAGGCGCTGGCCATGGGCGGTCCCGAAAAGCTCGCCAAACGCAAGGCCGAAGGGCATCTGAATGCCCGCGAGCGCATCGATTACCTGGTCGATCCGGACTCCTTCATCGAATCCGGCCGTTTCGCCCGCAGCAACCGCCCCGAGGTCAAACACAAGACGCCGTCCGACGGCAAGGTGGCCGGCTTCGCGAAAATCGACGGCCGCGAGATCGCGCTGGTGTCGAACGACTTCACCGTGCTGGGCGCCTCGAGCGCGGTGATCAACATGAAAAAAATCAAGCACGTGAAGCAGGCCGCCTGCAAGCGCGGCATGCCGCTGGTGATGCTGGGCGAATCCTCGGGCGCGCGCATGCCCGATCGCATGGGTTCCGCCGGCCGCGCGATCATCGCGCAGGATCCCACCGAGTACCAGCGCACGCGCGAATCGCCCTGGTGCTCGGCGTTGCTCGGGCAGTGCTACGGCTCCTCGACCTGGTATTCGGCGATGTCGGATTTCGTGGTCATGCGCAAGGGCTCGATCATGGCCATCGCCAGCCCCAACGTGACCTCGATCGCGATCAACAAGCCGATCACCGCGGAAGAACTCGGCGGCTGGAAGCTGCTGACGGGCGTCTCCGGCCTTGCCGACATGGCGGTGGACACCGACCAGCAGGCGATCGACGCGATCAAGAAGTTCCTGTCCTATCTGCCCAGCAACAACATGCAGCCGCCGCCGGAAGCTCCGGTGCCGGCGGGCTCGGACGAGGCCTGCAAAAAGATCTTCGACATCCTGCCGGAATCGCGCAACAAGGTCTACGACGTGCGCAAGATCGTCGCCGCTGTCGCCGACAGGGACTCCTGTTTCGAACTGAAGGAGCGTTTCGGCAAATCGATCACGACCATGTTCGCGCGTGTCGACGGCAAGAGTACCGGCTTCATCGCCAACAACCCGATGTTCAAGGGTGGCGCGCTCGATGCCGACGCGGTGCAGAAGGTCATCAGCTTCATGGTGCTCTGCGACTCCTTCAACATCCCGCTGGTGTTCATGGTGGATGTGCCGGGTTTCCTGATCGGCGTCGAGGGCGAAATCCGCGGCATGCCGGGCAAGGTCATCAACTGGATGAACGCGCTGACCCAGGTCACCGTGCCGAAGATCACCATCATCATGCGCAAGAACTACGGCCAGGCCTTCATCAACATGGCCGGCGGCAAAAACGCTGACGAAGTCGCGGTGTGGCCGATGGCCGACCTCGGCTTCATGGACCCGGCGGTGTCGGTCAACGTGCTCTACGGCGTCAAGCAGCAGGACGATCCGGAGAAATTCGCGAAGCTGAAGGCCGAAGTCGAGCGCGACACCTCGGCCTGGGGCCTCGCGGAGCTGTACGAAGCGCAGCACGTGCTGGATCCGCGCGACACCCGCGGCTGGCTGATCCGCACGCTGGAAGTGCACCGCCGCGGCATGAAGAACGGCGTCGGCGAGCATTTGCTGCGCAATTGGCCGACCAGTTACTGATTTTTCAGACGCCGACCGGCCCCGGCCGGCGGCCAAAGCAGGAGGAAAACGATGTTCAGGAAAACCCTTGTTGCAGCATCCGTTGTTCTGCTGACGGCGGCCGGCGCCGCCAGCGCCGCCGATTACCCGGCCCGGCCGGTGCGTTTCATCGTGCCGTTCGCGCCCGGCGGCAATACCGACGTGCAGGGCCGTCTGATCGCGATGAAGCTGAGCGAGCGCTGGAAGCAGCAGGTTGTCGTCGACAACCGCGCGGGTGCCGGCGGCACGCTGGGCGTCGAGATACTGGCCAAGGCGCCGGCCGACGGCTATACGCTGGCGCTGGCTTCCTTCGGCAACATCCTCGTCGGTCCCAGCCTGTTTCCGAAGCTGCCCTACGATCCGCTGAAGGATCTCGCGCCGGTGGTGCTGGTGTCGCAGCCGCCGGGCCTGCTGGTGGTCAATCCGGGCCTGCCGGTGAAAAACGTCGCCGAACTGATCGCCTACGGCAAGGCCAATCCCGGCAAGCTCAACTACGGTTCCGCCGGCAACGGCACCTGGAACCATCTGTTCGCCGAGCACTTCAAGGCGCTGACCGGTGTGCAGATGACGCACATTCCGTACAAGGGCGCCAACCTCGCGGTCACCGACGTCATGAGCGGGCAGATTCAGCTGTCCTTCGCGCCATTTCCCGCCGCGTTGCCGCAGATCAAGAGCAATCGCTTGCGCGTGCTGGGTGTGACCTCGATGCAGCGCTCGCCGGTGCTGCCCGACGTGCCGACGGTCGCCGAATCGGGCCTGCCCGGTTATTCGGCCGCCACCTGGTTCGCGATGCTGGCGCCGGCGAACACGCCGAAGCCGCTGATCGACCGCATCAACCGCGATGCCAACGCGGTGCTCGCGCTGCCGGAGGTCAAGGCGGCCTTCGCCGCGGACGGCACCGAGCCCGCCGGCGGCACGCCGGAACAGCTGCGCGAATCCATGCGCAGCGGCATCGCGCAGTGGGGCAAGCTGGTGCGCGAACTGGGCATCCGGCTGTAACGGCCGGCCGGTCGACCCGTGATTCGCATCCCGAATGCCGTGTTTGCAGCGGCAGCGTTCGCGTTGGCCGGCGCCATGCCGGCGGCGCAGGCGGCCTACCCCGAGAAACCCATACGCCTGGTCGTGCCGCTGGCCCCGGGCGGCACCACGGACATATTGGCGCGCCTCATCGGACAGCGTTTTGCCGACGGCCTGGGCCGCCCGGTGATCGTCGACAACCGGCCCGGCGCCGGCGGCAACATCGGCAATGAAACCGTGGCTCGCGCCATGGCCGACGGCTACACGCTGCTGATGGCCAATCCGCCGCTGGTCATCAATCCCAGCCTGACGAAGGTGAATTATTCGCCGCTGGACGATTACACCCCGTTATCCCTGATCGCTTCCGTTCCGGTCGTGCTGGCCGTGCACCCGTCGGTGCCGGCGCGCACGATCCGCGAACTGATTGAGCTGGCCAGAAACAATCCCGGCAAATACAACTACGCCTCTTCCGGAAACGGCGGCGGCCCGCACCTGTCCGCGGCCCTGTTCGCGGGCATGGCCGGCATCAACATCGTTCACGTGCCGTACAAGGGTTCCGGACCGGCGCTGTCCGACCTGCTGGGCGGACAGGTGCACATGCAGTTCTCGGGCCTGCCGCCGCTGCTGCCGTTCATCAGGTCGGGCAAGTTGCGCGCCCTGGGCGTGGCCAGCACGCGGCGTTCCGCGGCGCTGCCGGATACGCCCACCATCGCCGAAGCGGGCGTGTCCGGATACGCCTCGGCTTCATGGCAGGGCCTCGTCGGCCCGGCGAAGCTGCCCAGGGCGATCGCGGCGCGTCTTCACGAAGAGGCCGACAGGTTCATCACGAATCCGGAAATACGGTCCCGCGTGACCGAGCTCGGCGCGGAGCCCGCGGGCGGCAGCCCCGAAGCGTTTGCCGCATTCATCCGGGACGAATTCCACAAATGGGCGCGCGTGATCCGGGAAATCGGCGCGCGCGCGGGCTGACGGGACCGCACCGTCGCACGACAGAAACGAAGATCGGAAACGGCACCATGGCTTTTGAAGAGCTGATCAGGGAACTCGACGAACGCAAACGCCGCGTGCTGGCGATGGGCGGCCCCGAAAAACTGGCCGCGCGCAAGGCCGAGAGCCTGCTCAATGCGCGCGAGCGCCTGGACCGTCTGTTCGACCCGGAGACTTTCCTCGAATCGGGGATGTTCGGCGTGTCGAGCCGTCCCGAGGACAAGGCATCGACGCCGGCCGACGGCAAGGTCGCCGGCTACGGCCGCGTCAACGGCCGCGAGGTCGCGGCGATTTCCAACGACTTCACGGTCAAGGGCGCCTCCAGTGCCCAGATCAACATCAAGAAGCTGAAACAGATGAAGGGCGTCGCGAAAAAACGCGGCATCCCGCTGGTCTTTCTCGGCGAATCCACCGGCGCGCGCATGCCCGACGTGATGGGCGCGGGCTCGATCGGCTCCAAGGACGATCCGCAGGAGTATCTGCGCATGCGCGAAGTGCCGTGGGCGGCCGGCGTGCTCGGCCACTGCTACGGTTCCTCGGCCTGGTACGGCTCGATGTCGGACTTCTGCGTGATGCGCAAGGGCGCGATCATGGCGGTGTCGAGCCCGCGGCTGATTTCGATGGCCACCGGCAAGCAGTGCGACGGCGAGGAACTCGGCGGCTGGCGCGTGCATTCCGAGGTCAGCGGCCTTGTCGACCAGGTCGTCGACACCGATGAGCAGGCGATCGACGCGATCAAGAAGTTCCTGTCCTACCTGCCCGGCAACAACATGCAGCCGCCGCCGGAACATCCGGTGCCCGAAGGCTCCGGCGAGGCGATCCGCGACGTGATGAAGCTGATTCCGGAATCGACCAACCAGGTTTACGACATGCGCAAGGTGATCCAGTGCATCGTCGACCGCGGCTCGATGTTCGAGATGAAGGCGCGCTTCGGCAAGACCCTGGTCACCGCGCTGGCGCGGCTCGACGGCAAGTCGGTGGGTATCATCGCCAACAACCCGCTGTTCAAGGGCGGCGCGATCGACGCCGACGCCTGCCGCAAGGTGCAGGCCTTCTTCGTGCTCTGCGACTCCTTCAACATTCCCATCGTGATGCTGGTCGACCAGCCGGGCTTCCTGATCGGTATGGAGGGCGAGCGGCAGGGCGTCACCGGCAAGGTCATGAACTGGCTCAATGCGATGACGCTGGTCACCGTGCCCAAGATCGCGGTGATCCTGCGCAAGAGCTACGGGCTGGCGGTGTCCAACATGGGCGCCGGCGGCAACTGCGACGAGCTGGCCTGCTGGGTGACCGCCGAGATCAGCTTCATGAAGCCGGATTTCGGCGCCAAGGTCGTGTTCGGCGTCGATCCCGAAAAAGAGCCGGAGAAATTCAGGGAGGCCGTCGCGAAAATGTCGAAGGACACCTCGCCCTACGACATGGCCGCGATCTACACCGCCCAGGACGTCATCGATCCGCGCGACACGCGCGACTGGCTGATCCGCATGCTGGAGGTGCACCGCATGCGCATGACCAACGGCGTCGGTCAGCACCTGATGCGCACCTGGCCGACTAGTTTCTGATCCCTGCTGTCATTCCGGACGCGCACAGCGCGATCCGGAATCCAGCGGTTTCAGCGGAAGGCCAGGCCGTCATTCCGCCTGCCATCACATGCGCAGATTTGATACGTGGCCCGGCCGACCAGCCTCCGGCGTCGCTGACCGGCGACGTTGCCGGCCGTCCCGCGCGCCAGTAAGATCAGGACATCGTTTCGTGCCGGCAGTCCGTCGCGAAATTTCATGTTTGACCCTCCGGAACCTGCCATGAAAACCGAAAACCGACCGGCGCGCGCCGCTGCGCCCGCCGAATCCGTCCGCCGCGCCGCCGCGCTGCCGCAGGCGGGTGAACTGCGCATCCGCCAGATCGAAGCCATCCCGGTCGTCGTGCCGCTGCTGCACCCGATCAAGTGGGCGCGCGGCGAGATCAGGAACATCGACAATGTCATCGTCGTGATTACCCTGTCCGACGGCACCCAGGGCATCGCCGACGCGCCGCCGCGGCCGACGATCTACGGCGAGACCCAGCAGTCGATCGCGACCATCATCCAGGATCATTTCGCGCCGAAGCTGAAAAACCTCGACGCCTTCGACATCGCCGGCCTGTGGGCCGTGCTCGACCAGTACGCCGGCAATCCCGCGGCGAAGTCGGCTCTCGACATGGCCCTGTTCGACGCCCAGGCCAAGCATCTCGGCATCAGCTGCGCCGAACTGCTCGGGGGCACGCCGAAAACCCTGCCGGTCAACCGCCGGCTGATGCTCGGCTCGAACAAGGAAATGCTGGCCGAAGCGGAAAAAATGATCCGCCAGTACGGCTTCAGGGCCTGGAAGGTCAAATGCGGCATCGACAAAAAGCGCGATATCGCGCTGCTGCGCGCGCTGCGCAGGCTGGTCGGCGACGACCACGAGATCGCCATCGATTGCAACCAGGGTTATTCCTCGCAGGACCTGCTGGAGATGAGCCCCTGGTTCGAGGAAGTGAATGTCGCGCTGATCGAGGAGCCGATCCCGGCGCGCGACGGTGCCGGCAAGCGTTTCTGCGCCGAGCGCACGCGCATCCCGGTTTCCGGCGACGATTCCTGCATGACGCCCGATGACGTGCTGCACGAACTCAAGCTCGGCGGCATCCGCGCGCTGGTCATCAAATGCGCGCGCACCGGCTACACCCAGTCGCGGCAGATTCTCGCGCTGGCGAAATCCTTTTACACCCCGGCGCACAACGGCACCCAGGCCGACATGCAGATCGGTTGCGTGGCCGCCGCGCATTTCGCCAGCACCTACGCGACGCCGCATGCGCACGAATTCTCCAGCTTCATCGACGCGAAGGACCACGTCGCCAACGAGGAGCCGGTGATCCGGAACGGCGGCCTCGTATTGCCGCCGGGACCGGGCATCGGCCTGACTCTCGATCCCCGCAAGATGAAGAAGTATCGTGTTGATTTATAAGGATATTATTGGGATTCCCGCAGTTGGCATGCACTTACTCCAGGCCATCCTGACGGCGGTGGCGCTGCTGCCGGCGCTGCCCGTGGCAGCAGCGGAATCCGGTGAGGGCGCACCCTGGAACCTGCGCGGCAGCGAGATCCAGATCTTCATCGAAAACGATTCCTTCGGCAGCACCGACCAGTACTACACCAACGGCATCAAGATTGGCGGTGGCGTGCCGGCTGAGCGCATCAGCAAACTGATCACCCGTCCGCCCAACGCGCTGCTCGACGCGATCAGCGACGGTGCGAGCAATCACTTCGGCCTGTTCATCGGCCAGAATCTCTATACGCCGCGCGACATCACCATCGCGGCGCCGCAGCCCTTCGACCGGCCGTGGGCCGCATGGTCGTACATCGGTGCCGTCGCGCAAAGCGTCAAGGAAGACCGGCTGCACACCGTCGAATTCGATCTCGGTTTCGTTGGCGCGCCGGCGCTGGGCCGCCAGGTGCAGACTTTCTGGCACAAGTACGTGGCCGATGCACCGGAACCGCGGGGCTGGGGCAACCAGATCCGTGCCGAGCCGGGATTCATGCTGACCTATGTGCACAAGCGGCGTTACGGGCCCGGCACCGGCATCCAGATCGTGCCGCATGCGGGCGCCAGCATCGGCACCATCATGACCTTGGTGCGCGCTGGCGGCATCGTGCGTTTCGGGCAGAACATGACCGGCTTCGGCCCCGACGGCATCGAGCCCGGCGGCGCGATGCTGAAAAACACGCGCAGCCAGTACGACGCCGGCCGGCGCCAGCCTTGGGAATGGTTCGCCTTCGCCGGTGTCGACGGCCGCCTGATCGGCCACAACATCTTCCTTGACGGTTCGCTGTTTCGCGACGGCCCCGGCATCTCGCGCCGCGATGCGGTGTACGACTTTACCGCCGGCCTGTCGATGCGCATCGACAAGCTGCGGGTGTCGGTGACCCGCATCAAACGCAGCGAGGAATTCACTTCGCCCGCGGGCAACGGCGGCAAGCAGCGCTTCTACTCGATCAATGTCGGCATCGAGTTCTGAGTTGCGCCAGCGGATTTTCTATAAGTATTTGATTTTATTGGTATATTTATTACGGTACCACCGGTGGTCTGATCCGGTACGGCGGGATGTCCTGTCCGGCCTGCAAGGGTCCGGTCGCATCCGGTGGATTGACGCAATGAAATGTTGGGTCATTTTTATGCCGCGTCATGTCGCTCTGGTCCTGGCCTATTTATTTCTGATACTGGCTGTGATCGGTGTGGTGCTGCCTGGTGTTCCAACGGTGCCCTTTCTTCTATTGGCGGCATGGTTTTCTGCACGGGGATCCAAGCGTTTGCACCGTTGGCTGTATGCGCATCCCCATTTAGGCAAATTATTGGTCGACTGGGAAACGAAGAAGGCGATATCGCGTAAAAGCAAAGTAATTGCGGTACTGATGTTGCTGGTGAGCTGGATGGTCATGTATCAGCGCATTGATAATGTCTGGGTTTTGGCAGGCATTGCCTTTTTGTTTACAGCGGTGGCCGCTTATCTGGTCAGCCGGCGGGAGCCCAATTGACATGAAGCACCGCCATCGTCATGGCCTGCCGCGGCACGGCAGGCTGAGCCATTGAATCAGGACATCACCGGTTTCCATCAGGACGACGCCGGCGACTGGGTCGCCGAGCTCGCCTGCGGCCATTACCAGCATGTGCGCCACGATCCGCCGTGGATCAACCGCCCGTGGGTCACCACGCCGGAAGGCCGCCGGTCGATGACCGGCCATGCGCTGGCTTGCAAAAAATGCGATGCCGGCGCGCCGCCGGACGGCATGTAACTAGCGCGCCGCGCGCCGCACTTCACCGCCGGTCATCAGCAGCACGTCGCCGCTGATCCAGCGCGCGCTCGGGCCGCAGAGGTAGCACACGAGGTCGGCGACTTCCTCCACCGTGCCGGGGCGCTTGATCGGGATCGTCGACAGGCGTTTTTCCCATTTCGCCGGATCACGCAGCGTGTCGATGCGCGCGGTGTCGAGAAAGCCCGGCGCGACGACGTTGGCGGTGATGCCGTGTTCGCCCAGCTCGTCGGCGAGCGCCGACATCAGCGCGTGCATGCCGGCTTTCGACGCGGCGTAGGCGGAGAAGGTCGCCGGCGCCTTCAGCGCGGCGCCGGAGGAGATGCTGACGATGCTGCCGCCGTCGCCCTGGGCGATCATCTGCCGCGACACGTACTTGGAACACAGCATCGTGCCGGTCAGGTTGATGTCGACGATGGTGCGCCACAGTCCGTCGTCGAGGTCCTGCACCGGCACGCGGTCGGCGGCGCGCGGGTAGGTCGCGTTGTTGACCAGGATGTCGATGCGGCCGAGCTTGCCGACGACCTCCCGCACCATGCGCTGCACGTCTTCGGCCTTGCGCACGTCCATGTAAGCGCCGCATCCGCGCACGCCCAGTGCCTCGATCTCGGTGACGACATCGGGCAGGCCGCGCCAGCCGTCTTTTTGTTCGTCGGCGGTCAGGCTCGACGGATTGCGGCTGTTGCCGGTCACGGCGACGTCCGCGCCGGCGCGGGCCAGCGCCAGCGCGATGGCACGGCCGAGGCCGCGCTTGCGCGTGGCGCCGGTGACGACGGCGACCTTGCCTTTCAGTTCATGGCTCATGTGTACTCCCCGGGTGGAGCGCCGATGTTAGGCGACCACCGCATGCCGGGCAACGCTACACGGTGTGGACCCGCGGCCGAAAAGGGTTCGCCGGGTTGTAAAATTCCGGCGCGCGGAGAAGACAGCGGAGAACGATCTTGAGCGAAGCAATCGAACTGGTGGTTTGCGACATGGCTGGCACGACCGTGCGCGATGCGGGGCAGGTGCCGAAAGCCTTCACCTCGGCGCTGGCGGCCCATGGCATCGCGGTCACGCCGCAGGCGATCAACAGCCTGCGCGGCGCCTCGAAACGGCTGGCGATCCTGAACCTGATTCCGGACGGCGACGACCGCCAGGCGCGTTCCGAACGGGTGTACGCGACCTTCGTGCAGCACCTCGCCGAAGTGTTCAACGGCACCGTGGAACCGGTGCCCGGCGCGCGCGAGGCCATCGATACCCTGCGCGGCCGCGGCGTGCGCGTCGCGCTGAACACCGGCTTCGACCGCGAGACCACCGACCTGCTGCTCGACGCGTTGCGCTGGCGCAAAGGCGTGGTCGATGCCGTGGTCTGCGGCGACGAGGTGGCGCAGGGCCGGCCGGCGCCGTACATGATCTTCCGCTGCATGGAGGCGACCGGCGTGACCGACGTGCGCCGCGTGGCCAACGCCGGAGATACCGTGCTCGACCTGCAGGCGGGTCATAACGCCGGTGTCGCGCTGAACATCGGCGTGTTGTCCGGAGCCCACGGCCGCGACCAGATGCAGCCCCTGCCGCACACCCACCTGCTGGAGAGCGTCGCCGCCATCCCGGAACTGCTGACCCGTCGCCGTTAGGCGACGGTCGTATCGCGGCCGGTTCCATGTTTCCGGCAGGCGGCCGGGCTGCGTGTCGTTCGTGACTGAACGACTGAACTTTTGCGGCCGCCTCCAGCCCAATTGCACCATGCGCTTCCTTTCCCTGCTGACCCTGTTGCTGGTGCCGGCGTTATTGCCGGTCCATGCGGCGACCGATGCCAAGGCAAAACCATCGGCCACCGCAAAAAAGAAACCGGCAACCGCCGCAAAAAAATCCCGGCCCGCGCAGCCCGTTTCCGTGCCGCCTGTGGCGGTGACCGCAACGGGCGAGGGACAGGCGGGTTATGTGCATTACTGGCTGATCACTGCGCCGGATGGAGAGCAGGAAATCCAGGTCGGCATCGAATTGCCGGACCAGCGCATCGCTTGGTCGTTTCCCGGACTCGGCGTGCACACCGCGGCCTTTGTGGCCGAAGGTGAAGTTGACGTGCACGGCCGGCCGTTTCAGGTGCAGCATCTCTACGGCCTGCGGCCCTTCGCCGGCGAGGCGGCCATGCGCGCGTTGCGCAGCAACCTGATGCGCCGGGTGACGCCGCTGGTCCGCCAGCGCGTGCCGTACTGCGAGCTGAACGGCGTGACGCCCGGCCTTTGCATGAGCTGCATGGGGTTCGTGTCGCAGATCCTGTTTCCGGGGCGGACGCCGGAATATGCGAATTTCCCGCGCAACTTTCCGCGCATTGCCGGCGAGGACTATCACACCACCGAGGATCTGCTGCTGTACCTGACGGGACTGCACGCCCTGCCCGGCGATGCGGCGAGAAAGCGGCGGATGGCGGCGATCGGCGGTCCGCCGGCATTGCAGGAAGAACTGGCTAGGCTGGTGCCGCAACTGGGGCCCGCGCCGGCGGCAACGGTTGCGAATGCGAAAACACCCGCGAAGCGGCCGGTACGCGCCGCGCCCAAAACCGCGATCAGGCGGACGGGCTGAATTTTCATACATGCGCTGTCGTCGCCAATGCGCGACAACACGAAAAACGGTTTCGCTGTCGTAAGCGGCTTTGCCGCGGACAGCGTTACAGCCGGATCATGATGATTTCCGGCAAGTCCAAGTCCCGTGGTCCCGCGGGTTTCCGTCTTCGCGCAGCGCATGCGCTGCTCATCGTTGCTGCGCTGCTCGGGATGTCGCCGGCGCAGGCGGTTTACCGCGATACGGTCGCCGCGTTGTCGCTCGCCGGCGTGGCGCTGCCGGCCCGTGCCAAACCGCGCGCCGCGCCGGTGCGTCCACCGGCAGCCGAGACGAAGGCATTGCCCGTGGTGACGGCGGCAGGCATCGGCCAGACCGGTTACGTGCATTACTGGGTGATCACCGCGCCCGACGGCGAGGAGGAAATCCAGGTCGGCATCGAATTATCCGGCGGCCGCATTGCCTGGGCGTTTCCGGAACTCGGCGTCCAGGTCGTGCCCTTTTTCGCGGAAGGCGAGGTCGATGCGCGAGGCCGGCGGTTTCAAGTGCGGCATCTGTACGGATTGCGGCCCTTTGCTGGTGATGCCGCGATGCGCACGTTCCGGGAGCAGGTCGAGCACCGCGTGGCGTACTGGATCGACAACGAAACCGCTTATTGTTTCAGTGGCACCCGGGAACGCGAGATCTGCCTGAGCTGCATGGGCCTGGTGATGCAGGTCCTGTTTCCGGGAAAGACGCCTGCCTATCCCGGAATTCCGCGCGATTTCCCGCGCACCGGCGGGGATTTGCAGTACAGCACCGAAGACCTGCTGCTGTACCTGACCCGTCTGCACCTGCTGCCGGGCGAACCGGCCCGCCGTCAGCGCATCGCGGTCCTGGGCGGTCCGCCGGCCCTGCGGGAAGAACTGACCCGCCTGTCGGCGCAGCTTGCGGACGACCGTCCGGCAGTGGCCGATGCGGCGAAGCCGCCGCTGAAGCGCCGCGTCAGCGCGCGCCCGCCGGCGCCGAAACCGATAGTGCGCCGGCCCGCCGGCTGAGCGCTCAGAAACTCTCGTCGTCGCGCAGGTAGCGCCATTGCCCGGCCGGCAGGTCACCGAGCATGACCCGGCCGATGCGCACCCGCTTCAGGCCGACCACCGCCAGCCCGACCAGTTCGCACATGCGGCGAATCTGGCGCTTCTTGCCCTGGCGCAGCACGAAACGCAGCTGGTCGCGGTTCTGCCAGGATACTTTTGCCGGGCGCAGCGCCTCGCCGTCGAGGCTCAGGCCGTGGTTCAATTTTGCCAGTCCTTCGGCGGAAAGCCGGCCGGTGATCCGCACCAAGTATTCCTTTTCGACCTGCGAATTTTCGCCGATCAGCCGTTTGGCGATGCGGCCGTCCTGGGTCAGCACCAGCAGGCCGGTGGAGTCGATGTCGAGCCGGCCGGCCGGGGCAAGGCCGCGCAGATGCTGCGGGCCGAAGCGCAGCGTGCTGCGGTCGCCGCTGTAGTGGCTGGCCGCGCCGATCAGGGTTGATGCCGGCTTGTAGTTTTTTTCCGCCTGGCCCGACACGTAGCCCACGGGCTTGTGCAGCAATATCGTGACCCGCGATTCCTGCCGGTTGCGGGCCGCAGGCGCCAGCGTGATGGTCTGGGTCGGCAGGATGCGCGTGCCCAGTTCGGTGACCGGCAAGCCATCGACCAGCACCCAGCCGCGTTCGATGTAATTGTCGGCTTCGCGGCGCGAGCACAGGCCCTGCTCCGACATCAGCTTGGAGAGGCGGATCTTTTCCATGTCAATGTTGCGGTCAGCCGGCGGCGGAAGGATTGCTGCAGCAAAAGAAGTATTTATAAGTATTTTATTTTATTGATATTTTTATTTTTCTGCGCATCAAAACGCAGCAAAGATTTTTGCTGCGGCCTTGATCGTGCGTTCGATCTCCGCCGTGCCATGCGCGGCCGACACGAAGCCGGCTTCATAGGCCGAGGGGGCCAGATAAACGCCTTCGGCCAGCATCGCGTGAAAAAAGCGGTTGAAGGCGTCCTTGTCGCATTGCATCACTTCGGCGTACGAGGCCGGCGGGGTTTCGCGGAAAAAGAGGCCGAACATGCCGCCGACGTTGCGCGCGGAGAACGGGATACGCCGGGCCTGGGCGGCTTCGGTCAGCCCACTGCACAGCTGGTGCGCGGTCGCGGCCAG
>JAHCLD010000002.1 GCA_026125585.1 Burkholderiales bacterium | reverse complement strand
GACCGATCCTGGCCTGGTGGGCGATCGTCGGGCTTTTCGTGACGACCTTCGCCTTCATCGGCGTCAACATGTTCCTGTCGGGGCTGCACTCCTACGGCAGCCTGTAGGCGGGTCAGGGCGCGACCGGCGTCGCGGGCGGCAGTGCCAGTCCGCGTCCGGCGGCAAGCCGGCGCAGACGGTCGGGATAATCGGAAATGATGCCGTCGACGCCCCAGTCGATCATCCGTGCGATGTCGGCTTCGTCGTTGACGGTCCACACGATCACCTTCAGGCCCAGCTGACGGGCCTCGCGCAACTGCCCGCGGGTCAGGTCGCCGAAATGAGGCGACCATGCGGCGGCGCCCGCCGCCTTGACCATCCGCGGCACCGAGCGGCCGTGATTGCCGACATGAAGGCCGGCCGTCCATGGCGATGAAACATCGTGCGCGCGAATGTTGTCGAGCCAAGGTTGCTGCGCGGTCAGATATACCGTGGCAATGCGCGGGGCTTCGCGCTGCACCACCTGCAGCGTGCGCCAGTCGAAGGACTGTATCGTGACCCGGGATTCCAGATTTTCCGAACGGATCAATCCGATCAGCGTCCGCGCAAAAACCTCGGGCGACGCGGTCAGCCGCGACTGCTCCGGCGAGATCTTGGTTTCGATGTTGAAGCGCACGCTGTTGTTGCCCGCGCGGTGCGCCAGCTCAAATACCTCGGCCAACCGCGGAATGCGGCTGCCATCGACCGGTCGCTGTTCAGGGAAGCGTTGCGCATAGGCCGTCTGCGGACGGATGCGCCCGACGTCGTAAGACTGCAGCTCCTGCCAGGTCAGCGCATGGATGGCGAGATCGCCGCGGGTGATCCATCCGCCGCCAGGGCCGCGCGTGATGTCCGGATTCAGGGTGGCGTCGTGGCTGACCACGACCACGCCGTCGCGGGTGATCGCGGCGTCCAGCTCCAGCGTGGTGACGCCGATGGCAAGCGCGCGGGCGAAGGCCGGCAGCGTGTTTTCCGGCAACAGGCCGCGGGCGCCGCGATGACCCTGCAGGTCGAGGCCTGCCACGCCGCCTGCGGCCATCAGCAGCGCCGCGGCAAGCAGGACCCGGCGCATGGAGCCTTCATCTCATTCGCCGGCGGCCAGGAAGGAAGTCAGCCGCCAGCCGCCCTCGCCCTTGCGGAAGCAGGCCAGGTGTTCAAGCGGGCTGCGGATATGCTCCTCGGGAATGAAGCCTTCTCGCTCTCCGGCCCTGATCTTCACCCATTTTTGCCGGTTGTCGGCATCGCTGTCGGCAACTTCCCAGTCGACGACGCGGACGATGGAATAGCCGAGATTGGCGAGAATCTCCACGCTGCCCGAGGGGCCGGCGCGCAGCGCGGTTTCCCTCGCGGTGATCGCGCCGTGGTCGTGGGGATCCGCATCCTTCGGCCAGCGCGGCAACACGTAGGGCGCGCAGAGACTGCGCGGCATTTTTTCGTGGCTGTACCAGGCGGCGCCGAGATGCAATGCGCGCGGCAGTTCGCGCCACAACGGGCTGTCCTCGGCCTCGATGTCCCACTGGCGGATGAATTCCCCGTGCCCCGCCGGTTGCTCCAGGCCATTGCGCACGTTGCGGGCGACGATGCCGAGCACGAATTTTTTGTCGCGCTCCTGCACGGCCTGCAGCAGGCGGTCGCGGAAGCGCGTCCATGACGGATCGCCGGCGGCTTCGTCGCGCGGCGCGAACACGCCGTCCTGCGGTTTGGCCGGCGGCTTTTTCTGCTGGGCATGCGCCGGCAGGACCGGAACCGCGGCCAGCAACAGCATGCAGATGCCGCGGCGCAGGATGCGCATCAGTAACCCTTGAATTCGCCCCTGCGCTTGTCGAAAAACGCCCGCAGGGCCTCCTGGTGGTCTTCGGTCTTGTGGCAGATCGCCTGGAAGGCCGAGCAGGCGTCGAGATGTTCGTCGAGATTCTGCCGCTGCGACAGCTTGAGCAGGCGCTTGGCGTAACGCACGGCCTGCGGCGGCTTGGCGGCGATCCTGCCGGCCAGCTTCTGCGCCGCGGCCATCAGTTCGCCGGGCTCGGTGACTTCGAGCAGGATGCCCAGCGCCTTGGCCTCGTCGGCCTTGATGATGCGCCCGGTCAGCGTCAGCTCCGCCGCGCGCTGGTAGCCGAGCAGGCGGTTCAGGAACCACGCGCCGCCGTCGCCGGGGATGATGCCGAGATTGACGAAGGTTTCGCCGAACTGCGCTTCGGTCGAACCGATGCGGATGTCGCACATGTTGGCGAGGTCGAAGCCGGCGCCGATCGCCGGGCCGTTGACCGCGGCGATCACCGGGATGTCGGCGTCCTGCATTGCCAGCGGGATGCGCTGGATGCCGGTGCGGTAGTTGCGCTGCAGTTCGTGCGGCGGGGCCTTCGCGCGTTCGCCCATGGTCTTGATGTTGCCGCCGGCGGAAAACGCGCTGCCGGCGCCGGTGATGATCAGCACCGAGGCGTCAAGGCAAGTGCCGGTCCACTGCAGCGTATTGACGATGTCCGACACCAGATCGGTGCTGGTCAGCGCGTTGCGCACGTCGTCGCGATTGAAGGTCAATGTCGCGATGCGTCCGTCGAGTGTCAGCGTGGCATCGGTCAGCTTGGGCAGTGCGGTCATGGCATGGATTTCCGGTGGAAATGGAGCGAAGGGCGCTATCTTAAGCGCCGCCGCAGGGGGGCACAACCGACCGAAGCCGCGGCGGAGTTCAGGCCGTCTGGGTGCGCAGATGTTCGACCGCGGCGTCGCGCGAATCGATCACGCGCTGGCGCGCAATGCGTTCCGCGGCATCGCCGTTGCCGTCGCGGATGGCCTGCAGCAGGCTTTGCCAGTTGCGCACGGACTGCTGCCGGCGCTGCGGCGTGGACAGGCCCAGCCGCGTGTAGCGCACGGTCTGCACCGCGAGCGAACCCAGAATGGTCTGCAGGCGGTGATTGCCGGCGTCCTGGGTCAGCAGCCGGTTCAGGCGCAGCACGATGTCGATGTAATCGTCGCCGGGCCCCGGCGTTGCGGCGGTTTCGGCCAGCTTTGCGATGCCCTGCTCAAGCGCGAGGATCAGCTGCGTGCGATTCGGTCTTTCGGCGATCAGCCGGTCGCGCAGGCCGTTGAGCATCGCCCGGATGTCGAAGATTTCGTTGACTTCCTCGATGCTCGGATTGGTGACCTGCGCGCCGCGCCGCGGCAGGATCATCACCAGGCCGTCTTTTTCGAGCAGGCGCAGTGCTTCGCGGACCGGGCCGCGGCTGACTTCAAATTCCTCGGCGACGGCCTGCTCCATGATGCGCTGGCCGGGTGCATAGGCGCCGGACACGATCCGTTCCGACAGCCTCGCTGCGATTTGCTCGGGCAGCGACTGCGTCAGGGGTGCGGCTTGTCGCAGTTGCGCAAGAACTTCGACGGAAGGATGGACGGCTGACATGAGAAGTGGGGCTTGCGCTCGATTAACTGGACTGTTGCGACAATAGATTCAATTTGTATTATTGTCAACAATCTTCTTGACAACAATATAGGGCAGGCATAGCATGCTTTTCCACCTTCCGTCCCTATTTCAAGGAGTCTCGCATGGCCCGCATCGAAGTCAAATCCGAAATCACTGGCACGGTCTGGCAGCTGAAGGCCAAGCCCGGAGACAAGGTCGAGAGTGGTGACACGCTGATCGTGATCGAGTCCATGATAATGGAAATTCCGGTCATCACAGAAGACGGCGGTACGGTGAAAGAGATCTTGGTCAAGGAAAAGGACCCGGTTGCCGAAGGCCAGGTGGTGGCCATCGTCGAAGAATAAAAGCAAGCAGTCACCAGCATTTAAAAGTGAGCCTTTGCTTTTATATAAGTTATTGTTTTTTATAAATAATATTGTGAGTCATGAGCTGGCTGCCGGAAATTGAAGAGCTGCATCGTCGGCGTGCGCTGGCGGAGGATTGTGGCGGTCCGGAGGCCGTGGCCAAGCACCACGCCCAAGGCAAGCTCACGGTGCGCGAGCGAATTGCCGCGCTGATCGATCCGGGATCTTTCCGTGAGGTCGGCAAACTGGCCGGCAAAGCCAGCTACGATGCCGAAGGCCGGCTGACCGCGTTTGAACCGGCACCCTACGTGATGGGCATTGCGCGCATCGATGGCCGGCCGGTGGCCATCGGCGGCGAAGATTACACCATCCGCGCCGGCACCGGGTTCGGCAGCGACCGCCGCAAGGGCGGGCAGGGCGGGTTCATCGAAGACCTCGCGTACGAGTACCGCATGCCGCTGGTCAATCTGATCGACGGTACCGGCGGCACGGTCAACACCGCGCGGCGCAAGGGTTATACCGTGGTTCCGGGTTACGGCCAGGACGGCATGGAGCGTTCCGTCGACCTGCTGGGCATCGTTCCGGTCGTCAGCGCGGTCATGGGCACCACTGCCGGCGGGCCTTCGATGCGCGCGATCCTGTCGCACTGGTCGATCATGGTGAAAGGCAGCGGCCAGATCTTCGCCGCGGGGCCGCCCGTGGTCGAACGCGCGTTCGGACAGAGGCTGCACAAGGACGAACTCGGCGGCACCAGGGTTGCCGTCGATACCGCCGGCACCATCGACAACGTGGCCGAAAGCGAGCAGGACTGCTTCGAGCAGATCCGCCGTTTCCTGTCGTACATGCCGCAGAACGTCTGGGAACTGCCGCCGGTCGTCGACAGCGGCGATCCGGTCGACCGCTGCGAGGACGCGCTGGCCAGCATCGTGCCGCGCTCCGGCCGCCAGGCCTACAACATGAAGAAGCTGATCGGCATGATCGTCGACCGCGGCTCCTTCTTCGAAATCCAGCCGACTTTCGGCCGTGCGGTGATTACCGGCTTTGCCCGCATGAACGGCAAAGTGGTCGGCATCGTCGCCAGCAATCCGATGGTCGGCGGCATCGTGGATTACAAGGCGGCGCGCAAGCAGGGGCATTTCACCGAGCTCTGCGACATGTTCAACATCCCGATCATCCTGTTTGCCGACGTTCCGGGGCTGATGGTCGGCGTCGAATCCGAGTCCGACGCGATCCTGCGCGAAGGCGTGCGCGCCCGCTTCATCGGATTCCAGGTCAGCGTTCCGGTGTTTTCGGTGCTGATCCGCAAGTGTTATGGCGTGGCAGGCGGCGGCTTCACCGATCGCGGCGGGCTCAATTTCAAGATCGCCTGGCCTTCCGCCGAATGGGGCTCGCTGCCGGTCGAAGGCGGCGTCAAGGCGGCCTACCGGCGCGAAATCGAAAGCGCGCCCGATCCCGCCGCCCGGGAAAAGGAACTGGAGGCGGAACTGAAACGGCTGGCCTCGCCCTTCCGCACCGCCGAGGCCTTTGCCGTCGAGGACATCATCGATCCGCGCGAGACGCGGCCGTACCTTTGCCAGTTCATCGATGCCCTGCAGGGCCGTCTGCGTTCGCAGCTGGGGCCCAAATTCAAAAGCGGTGTCAGACCCTGATCATCCGGAGGAGGATTGTGATGAAAAAAACCTTGCTGAAAACCCTGACCGGCGCAGGCCTGGCGCTGGCTGCCGCGACGACGGTCATGGCGCAGGCGACATGGAAGCCCGAGCGCAATGTCGAAATCATCTCGGGCACCGCGGCCGGCGGCGCGGTCGACCGCGCCAACCGCGCGGTCCAGCGCATCTGGCAGGAGAAGAAAATCGTCGAAGTCAGCACGATCGTCATGAACAAGCCCGGCGGCGGCAACACCATCGCCTGGAACTATATCAACCAGCACGCCGGGGACGGCCACTACGTGTCGATCGCGCCGTACACGCTGCTGACCAACAAGCTGGTCGGCACCAGCCCGCTGACCTGGAGCGATTTCACGCCGATTTCGCTGCTCTTCAACGAATACATGACCGTGGCGGTGCGGGCGGATTCGCCGATCAAGACCGGCGCGGACCTCATCGCGCGCCTGAAAAAGGATCCGTCCTCGCTGTCGGTCGCCGTGGCCAGCACCCTTGGCAACCACATCCACATCGGCATCGCCAAGGCGATGAAGGCCGCGGGCGTGGATATCCGCAAAATGAAAGTCATCGCCTTCAAGTCTTCGGGGGAGTCGGTGACCAACCTGCTGGGCGGCCATATCGACGTCGTGTCGTCGACGACGCCCAACGTGATTGCGCATGTGCAGGCCGGCACGATCCGCGTCATCGCCATTACGTCCGCGCAGCGGATGCCCGGCGCGCTGGCCACTGTGCCGACGTGGAGCGAACAGGGAATCGACGGCACGTTTTCCGCCTCGCAGGGCGCGATCGGGCCGAAGGGACTGAATGCCGCGCAGGTCGCTTTCTGGGAAGGCGCGTTCCAGAAGCTTTCGCAGTCCGACGAATGGAAAAAAGAACTGGCCGCGAGCTACTGGGACGGCAACTACCTGCCGGCGAAGGACGCCGCGAAATATTACGAAACCCAGGCCGCCGAACTGCGGGGCATCCTCACCGACATCGGGCTTGTCAAATAAAAAGAAAAAGGCATGGGTGATTCTCCGCAGGGGCCGCTGAGCGGGTACCGCGTCCTGGAGATGGGTTCCACCATCGCCGGGCCCTTCTGCGGCCGGCTGTTCGCCGACTTCGGGGCGGAGGTGATCAAGATCGAACCGCGGGAAGGCGACGGCGTGCGCTCCGCGGGCAAGCGGTTCAAGGGCAAGTCGCTGTATGCGGCCAGCATCCTGCGCAACAAAAAACTGATCTCGGTCGATCTGCGCCATGCCCGGGGGCAGGCGCTGGTGCGCAGGCTGGTGCCGCAATGCGACGTGGTCGTCGAGAATTTCCGTCCGGGCGGCCTCGAAAAATGGGGGCTGGGCTATGCCGACCTGTCGCGGCTGCGCCCGGATCTGGTCATGGTCCGCATCAGCGGTTTCGGTCAGACCGGCCCCTACAGCGCGCGTCCCGGCTACGGCATCATCTGCGAAGCGGCCAGCGGGCTGCGGCATCTGACCGGCGATCCCGACCGTCCGCCGGCGCGCGTCGCGGTGGCGCTGACCGATTACATCACGGGCCTGTACGCGGCCTTTGGCGCGATGATGGCACTGCTGCATCGCAACCGGACCGGCGAAGGACAGTACGTCGACGCGGCCCTGGCCGAGGGCGCGTTCAGCTTCATCGAGCCGCATGTGCCGGCCTACGACAAACTCGGCGAGATTGCCAACCGTGCCGGTTCCGGCATTGCCGGCAGCGTGCCGAACAATCTGTACTCGACGGCCGACGGCCAGTTCGTGCACATCCAGGCGGCGCAGAACACGGTGTTCCGCCGCTTTGCGCCGGCCATCGGCCGCCCCGAGCTGCCTGCCGACGAGCGTTTTGCGAACGCCATCGCGCGCGGCCGGCACCAGCAGGCGCTGGACGGGATCGTGCAGGACTGGGCCGGCCGGCACACGCTGGAGGAAATCCGCAGGATCCTGGACGCGGCGGATGTTCCCGCGATGGGCATCAACAATGTGGCCGATATTTTCCGGGACCCGCATTTCCGCGAGCGCGGCATGCTGGCCGAAGTTCCGGACGACGATCTGGGCACGGTGACGCTGACGGGCCCGGTGCCCAGGTTGTCGCGCACGCCCGGGCGCATCCGCAGAAGCGGAGGGCGCGTCGGTCGGGACACGCGGAGCGTGCTGGAGCAGATGGGCTGGACCGCGAACGAAGTACGGGACCTGGAAAAGGCCGGCGTGATTTACAGCGATCCACAGGGCGAAGTCTGCGCAGAGTTATCGTAACATATTGATTTTATTGATTATTTTTTAACCCACGATTTGTTGACATAACGGAATCGATTCAATGGCATTCGAAGCATTGCTGCAGGAATATGAAGCCCGTCGCGCCAAGGCACTGGCCGGCGGCGGTGAGGAGAAATATGCCAAGCGCACGGCCAAGGGGGTGTGGAATGCGCGCCAGCGCATCGACTACCTGATGGACAAGGGCTCGTTCATCGAGTCCGGATTGTTCGGTTCCTCGGCGGTGTATCCGGAGATGGAGGACGAGACCCAGACGGACGGCAAGCTCGCCGGCTTCGGCCGCATCAATGAGCGTGACGTCTGCCTGGTGGTCAACGACTTCACGGTGAAAGGCGCATCGACCTCGGCCACCAACAGCAAGAAGATCTCGCACATGAAACGCACCGCGGTCGAGCGCGGCATGCCGCTGGTGCTGATCGGGGAATCCACCGGCGCGCGGTTGCCCGACGCGATGGGGTCGCGCGGCATGGGACTGCTGCTGGGCAACGACAACACCCAGTTCCGTCGCCTGCGCGAAGTGCCCACCGCGGCGGCGGCCTTCGGCCCGTCCTTCGGCTCGTCGACCTGGCTGATGTGCCAGTCCGACTTCGCCATCATGCACAAGAGCGCGATCATGGCGGTGTCCAGTCCCGGGCTGGTGTCGATGGCGCTGGGCGAGAAGGTCTCGGCCGAAGAGCTTGGCGGCTGGCGCCTGCACGCCGAAGTCACGGGCCTCGTCGACCAGGTGGCCGACACCGAGGAAGAGGTGTTCGACCAGATCAAGAAATTCCTGTCGTACATGCCCGGCCACCACCGCGAAGCGCCGCCGGAAGCGCCGGTGCCCGCGGGTTCCGGCGCCGACATGGCGAAAGTGTTCGACATCCTGCCCGAGAGCCGCACGCAGGTGTACGACATGAAGCGGGTCATCAAGTGCATCGTCGACAGGGACTCGCTGTTCGAGATGAAGCCGCGTTTCGGCAAGAGCGCGGTGACGGCGCTCGCGCGCCTCGGCGGCAAGTCGGTCGGCATCATCGCCAACAACCCGCTGCACCGCGGCGGCGCGCTCGATGCCGACGCCTGCCGCAAGATCGTCGATTTCATCGTGATGTGCGACTCGTTCAACATCCCCTTCGTGATGCTGGTCGACACCCCGGGTTTCCAGATCGGGACCGAGGCCGAACGCGCCGGTGCGCCGGGCAAGATCATGAACTTCATGCACGCCCTGCAGATGGTCACCATGCGCACCTGTCGGTGATCGTGCGCAAGAGCTACGGCCGAGCCTATGTCTGCATGGGCGGCGGCCGCCACTCCGACGAGGTCGGCGCCTGGCCGACCGCGGAAGTCAGCTTCATGAGCCCCGACTTTGCGACCAAGATCGTGCATGGCGTCGGCCACGGCGAACCGGGCTTCGAGGAGGCGCTGGCCGACATCCGCAAGGGCGCGGACGTCTGGGGCCTGGCCGCCGTGTACGCCGCGCAGTCGGTGATCCGGCCGCAGGACACGCGCGACTACCTGATCCGCATGCTCGACGTCTACAAGCTGCGCATGACCAGGGGCGTGGGCCAGCACCTGATGCGCGCCTGGCCGACGAGCTACTGATCCGTGCGCCGAGGAGAGCGCCGCGAGGCATGTGAAACGTGATTCCCCACACCCAACTTCCGGGCCGGAGCATGGTCCGGAAGAGCGTTTCGCGTTTCACATGCCTCGCGGCGTTCCAGCGGCGGTTTCCGAAACATCCATGATCCATGACGAAAAGACATGTTCAATAAAATCCTAGTTGCCAACCGGGGCGCCGTTGCCGCCCGGGTGCTGCGCGCGCTGAACGCGATGAATATTCCGTCGGTCGCGATCTATTCCGAGGCCGACAGCCATGCGCCCTATCTGGAAATGGCCAGCCAGACCTTTGCGGTCGGCCCGGCGCCGGCGCGCGAGAGCTATCTCGACCAGGACCGGATCGTCGCGGTGCTGAAACAGTCCGGCGCCGACGGCCTGCATCCCGGCTACGGTTTTCTGTCGGAGAACGCCGGGTTCGCGCAGAAGGTCATCGATGCCGGCGCGCACTTCATCGGGCCTTCGCCAAAGTGGATCGACGCGATGGGCCACAAGACCCGCGCCCGCGACATCGCCGCGCAGTACGGCATGCCGATGTCCCAGGGCTCGGGCGTGCTGCCCGACGACAATGACGCGATCCTCGCCGCGGCGCGCAAGATCGGGTTCCCGGTGCTGGTGAAGCCCGCCGGCGGCGGCGGCGGCATCGGCATGCTGCCGGCGAAGGACGAGGCCGAACTGCTGATCGCGGTCGAGCGCTCGCGCTCGATGGCCAGCCGCGGCTTCGGCACCGCCGAGGTCTATCTGGAAAAACTGATCGAACGCCCGCGCCACGTCGAGTTCCAGATCCTCGGCGACCGCCACGGCGGCGCGATGCACCTGTTCGAGCGCGACTGCTCGACCCAGCGCCGCAACCAGAAAGTCATCGAGGAAGCGCCGGGGCCCGAAATTCCGCGCGACAAGGCCGTCGGCGTCGCCGACCAGATCGCCGGCATCATGAAAAGCATGGGTTACGACAACATCGGCACCGTCGAAATGCTGCTCGGCGCCGATGGCTCGTTCAATTTCCTGGAAATGAACACGCGGCTGCAGGTCGAGCACGGCGTCACCGAGGAAGTCACCGGCGTCGATCTGGTACGGTCGCAGATCCGCTCCGCCGCCGGCGAAAAACTGTCCGACATCCTGCCGGGCAAGGCGGAGGTGAAAGGTCATGCGATCCAGGCGCGGGTCTACGCCGAGGATCCGAAGAATTTTTTCCCGTCGCCGGGCAAGCTGACGGTGTTCCGTCCGCCCGAAGGCGAAGGCATCCGCATCGACACCGGCTACGCCGAAGGCCGCGACGTGACGCCGCATTACGATCCGATGATCGCCAAGGTCATCGTGCGTGCGGCCACGCGCAGCGCCGCGATCGACAGGCTCATCGAGGCGCTGGAGGGTTTCGACATCCAGGGCCTGAAACACAACATCCCGGCCGTGGTGAACATCCTGCGCTCGAGCCAGTTTCGCGAAGGGCGTGTCCACACCGGCATCATCGGCGAAGTGACGGGCAGGAAAATATGATTAAAAATCAAATAGATAAAATCGTCTCTACAGCCATGGCCGCAGGCCGCAACGCGCTCGACGAAAGCGCCGGCAAGGCGCTGCTGGCCGGCCATGGCATCCGCGTGCCGCAGTCGCGCGTCGCGAAGGGCGTGGCCGACGTCGAGGCCGTGATGAACGGTTTGCAGGCGCCGGTGGTGGTGAAGGTCATGTCGCCCGACATCCTCCACAAGAGCGATGCCGGCGGCGTCAAGGTCAACCTGCGCAGCGCCGGCGAAGTGAAGGCCGCGATCGAAGGCATGCTCGCGGCGCCGAAGATCAAGGGCGCGCGCATCGAGGGTTTCCTGGTCGAAGAAATGGCGCCCGCGGGCCACGAACTGGTGGTCGGCGGCCTGCGCGATCCGCAGTTCGGCCCGCTGGTGATGGTCGGTCTCGGCGGCATTTTCGTCGAGATCTTCAAGGACGTGTCCTTCCGCCTGTGCCCGATCGCGCGCATCGACGCCGAGGAAATGCTCGACGAGCTGAAAGCCGCGGCGATCCTGAAGGGCGCGCGCGGCGGCAAGCCCGCTTCGCGCGAGGCCATCATCGACGTGCTGCTGAAGATCGGCGGCGAGGACGGCCTGCTGCTGAAGCACGCGGCCGACATCAGCGAGGCCGACATCAATCCGCTGATCGTGTCCGAAACCGGCGCGGTCGCGGTCGACGCGCGCTTCATCCTGGGTTGAGCACCGGAAACAGAACATGAGCATCCTCGAACAATTCACCCCGCTGTTCGCACCGAAGACTGTCGCCGTGATCGGCGCATCGAGCAAGGGCAACGCGCTGCCCAACATATTCATCCGCCGCATCCGCGAATTCGGGTTCAGCGGCGACATCTATCCGATTCATCCGGGGGCCGCGGAAATCGACGGGCTGCCCGCCTACAAGACGCTGGCGGACACGCCCAAGCCGGTGGACTACGCCTATATCGCCGTGTCCGGCGCGCAGATTCCCGGCATGCTGGCCGCGGCCAAGGGCCACGTGCGCTTCGCGCAGGTGATCTCCAGCGGTTTCGGTGAAGTCGACGAAGGCAAGAACCTGCAGGACGACCTGGTGCGGGCCGCGCGGGACGGCGGCATGCGGCTGATCGGGCCGAACTGCCTCGGCATCTACACGCCGCGCGGCCGCGTCACGTTCACCGAAATCGGGCCGAAGGAAACCGGCCCCGTCGGCATCGTGTCGCAGAGCGGCGGGCTGGGCACCGACATCATCCGCCGCGGCCTGTCGCGGGGGCTCAAGTTCTCCGGCCTGGTGACGGTCGGCAACTGCGCCGACGTGACGCCTTCCGACCTGCTCGAGTTCTACCTCGCCGATCCGCAGACGAAGGTGATCGGCATGTACATCGAGACCGCGAAAGACGGCCGCAGGCTGTTCGACATTCTGCGCAATGCGAAGGCGTCCAAGCCCGTGGTCATCCTGAAGGGCGGCCGCACGCAGCAGGGCCTCGCTGCCGCGGCTTCACACACCGGTTCTCTGGCCGGCGACGACCGCGTGTGGGTGGCGCTGGCGCGCCAGACCGGCTGCATGCTGGTCGACACGCTCGACCACTTCATCGACACGCTGCTCATTTTCCAGGCGCTGACGCCGCGCCCGCAGCAGCCGACGCGGAAAGTCGTGCTGTTCGGCAACGGCGGCGGCACCAGCGTGCTGGCCACGGATTATTTCGCCCGCCTCGGCCTCGACGTGCTGCCTTTCGACCAGGGCACCATCGACGCGCTGGCGGCGCTGAAACTGCCGCCCGGCACCAGCATCACCAACCCGGTGGACTGCCCGGTCGGCACGTTGCAGCAGGACGACGGCCGCGTCGCCGAAAAAATCCTCGACATCATCTGCGGCCAGGGCAGGCCCGAGGCGCTGGTGATGCACCTGAACCTGTCGGCGTTCGTCGGGCGCTCCAAGCCGGAGGTGCTCGACAACCTGATCGCCGCCGCGCTGCGCGTGCAGGAGAAATATCCGGGGCAGTCGCATTTCATCCTGGTGCTGCGCTCCGACGGCGAGCCGGCGCTGGAGGCGCGCAAGCGCGAATTCCGCGACAAGGCGGTGGCGCTGGGCGTGCCGGTCTACGACGAGATGGCCAACGCCGGCCATCCACTGGCCGCGTTGGCGGGCTTCGAACGATTCAAGTCTGCGCGCGACAGGTGAGGGAGAAGTGAATATCGAGTCCGGGTGAGCCGGAACACGCAGCGGCATCGTGCATCCGGGGCATTCGGAAATGCGGGTTTTGCGGGGGAATAAACATGTTGCGGAATCTGATTTTCATGATCGCGGCAGTTTGTATCGCCGGAACGGCACACGCAGCCGGGGCCTGGACTCCTGACCGTGCGGTCGAAATCATCGCCGGCTCGGGCGCCGGCGGCGCGCAGGACAGGACTGCGCGGACGATGCAGAAGATCTGGAAAGAACGCAATATCGTTCCCGTGCCGGTGAACGTCGTCAACAAGCCCGGCGGCGGCGGGGCCATCAGCATGGCGTATCTCAACCAGCAGGGCGGCGACGGGCGTTATATCGCCGTCAGTTCCCCCGTGGTGCTGCTCAATCACATTTCCGGCAAAAGCGGGCTCAGCCACACCGATGTGACGTCGCTGGCGTTGCTGTTCAGCGAATACATCGTAATTGCCGTCCGCAATGAATCGCCGATCAGGACCGGAGCCGACCTGATCCAGAAAATGAAGGCAGATCCCGCGTCCGTCAGCGCGGCAGTCGCGACGGCTCGCGGCGGAATGCAGCACATCGCGGTGGGAAGGATTGCGAAAAGCGTCGGCGCGGATGTCGGCAGGATGCGCATCGCGGTTTTCAACTCCGGCAGCGAATCCATTACCCAGGTGCTGGGCGGGCATATTGATGTCGTGGCGACGGCGGTTGCCAATGCGGCGCCGCATGTCGCCAACGGCCAGTTGCGGATCATCGGAATTGCGGCCCCGCAGCGCCTGCCGGGCGCGCTGGCGAATGTGCCGACCTGGAAAGAGCAGGGCGTTGACGTCGTTGTGTCCAACTGGCGGAGCGTGCTCGGTCCCAAAGGCATGACGGCTGCGCAGACGGCGTGGTGGGACGGCGCCTTGCAGAAACTGGTGCAGACTCCTGAATGGAACGAGGACATCCAGAAAAATTACTGGGTGAACAATTACCTGGGCAGCGCCGAGAGCCAGAAATTTTTCGCCTCCCAGTACGAAGAGCTGCGCGGCGTGCTGAACGATCTGCTCACCAAGTAAACAGGAAGTTGACCGGGAAAAAGCCATGCAAGAGAACGGCAGGGACAGTCCGGAGAAACCGATGCATGGCATCCGGGTGCTGGAACTCGGCACGACGATTGCGGGGCCGTTTTGTGCGCGGTTGCTCGCCGATTTTGGCGCGGAAGTGATCAAGGTTGAATCCGCCGAAGGTGATCCGATCCGCACATCCGCCAAGCGCTACAAGGACAAGCCTTTATACGCAACAAGCCTGATGCGCAACAAGAAGTTGATCGTCATCGATTTGCGCACGGCGGCCGGACAGGACCTGGTGCGCCGGGTCGTCAAAAAATGTGATGTCGTGATCGAGAATTTCCGTCCCGGCACCCTCGAAAAGTGGGGGCTCGGTTACGAGGCGCTTTCGCAGATCAATCCCGGGTTGGTGCTGGTCCGGGTTTCCGGATACGGACAGACCGGCCCTTACAGCCAGCGGCCCGGTTATGGCGTGGTTTGCGAGGCGGTTGGCGGGCTGCGCCATGTCACCGGTGACGCCGACCGCCCTCCGGCGCGCGCCAATATCGCGCTTACGGATTGCATCACCGGGCTCTACGCCGCTTTCGGCACCATGATGGCGTTACGCCACCGTGAGCGCACGGGCGAAGGGCAGGTTGTGGATACGGCCCTGTATGAGTGCGCATTCAGTTTCATGGAGGCGCATATCGCGGCCTATGAGAAGACCGGTTACGTCGTTGGCCGCGAGGGTGCCGGTCATACCGGCAGCGTGGTCAATAACCTGTTCCAGACCCGCGACGGGCATTATGTGCATGTCCAGGGTTCGCAAACCAACAGCTTTCGTCGTTTGTGCCTGGCAATGGGACGGCCGGACATCCTGGATGATCCGCGGTTCAACACGCGCCTCGAACGCGTCAAGAACGGCGACGAAATGGACGGCATGGTCGCCGCATGGATTGGCGCGCGCGACTATGAAGCGGTGGAAAAGGCCCTGTCGGCCGAAGACGTGGTGTTCACCCGCATCTACACCATGGCCGACATTTTCAGGGATCCGCATTTCAAGGCGCGCGGGATGATTCCAAGCATTCCCGATGAAGAGCTCGGCACGGTCGCGATGGCGGCACCCGTTCCGCGTCTTACCCGCACGCCCGGCGCCATACACAAGAGCGGCGGTCGTATCGGTCGCGATACGTTTGAGGTTCTGCACGACATGTTCGGCCTGTCAGCCGGCGAAATCGAACAACTGGAACATGACGGGATCATCAGCACCAAACCGCCGGCAGCGGTTAAACGAGGAGGGAAATCATCATGACGCTGAAACAGGGCAAGAAACGGTTTTCACCGATACTGGCCGGCTGCCTGCTGGCGGCGGCCTGCGGCGGAAACGCGTGGGCGCAGTGGAAGCCGGAACGCACCACCGAGCTCATCGTCAGCGCCGGGCCGGGAGGAAACCAGGATCTTACCGCCAGGGTGATCCTGGGCATCTGGCAGGATAAAAAGATGGTGCCTTCCGCGGTGGTGGCGAACAAAACCGGCGGCGGCGGCGGGATCGCATCCAATTACCTTTCCCAGCATGCAAACGATCCGCATTACCTGATGATGCTGGCGCCAACGCTGCTGACCAGCCGGATCATGGGCACAAGCAAGGTGGATCACAGCAGCTACACGCCGCTGGCAATGCTGTTCAACGAATACATTTTCACGACGGTGAAGGCGGATTCGCCGATCAAGAACGGGCGGGAGCTGATTCAAAAACTGAAGGCAGCGCCGGACTCCGTCAGCGTCGCCATTGCCACCGCCCTCGGCAATCACATCCACATGGGGGTGGCCCTGCCCATGAAGGCCGCGGGAGTCGACATCAAGCGCATGAAAGTGGTGGCTTTCAAATCATCCGGGCAATCGCTGACGGCGGTGATGGGAGGGCACGTGGATGTCGCCGCATCCACGTTCAGCGCGCTGTTGCCACACGTCAAATCCGGAGCGATCCGCATCATCGGCGTCAGCGCGCCGCAGCGGATGACGGGCCTCCTTGCGGAGATTCCCACCTGGAAAGAACAGGGGGCAAACGCGGTGTTCGACAGCTGGCGCGGCGTGGTGGGCGCGCAGGGCATCGGTGAGCAACAAAAAGCCTACTGGGAAAAGATTTTTGCCGAGCTTGGCAAGACCGAGGAATGGAAAAAGGACATCGAGAAGAATTTCCGCGTGAATCATTTTCTGGGCGGCAGGGATGCCGGCCGTTACTGGGATGAACAGTACCGGGAATTGGAAGAGGCATTGACGGAGCTGGGGCTGGCCAGACGGACCAATTGATGACGGGGATGTGGGCGTAACAGCAGCAAGGAGGGGCAAGGGCAAGACCGCAGCGCAACTGAAAGTGTCCGTGTTTGCGCAAGATTCGAGAGTCATGAAGTTGACCGATCAGGAGTTGGGCATGATGACGGAAACGGCTGGATATCGACAGCGGATCAGGTGGTGGATGATCGTGGTGTGTGCCAGTGCGGCTTCGGGAGGGCTTGCGGCGCAGCAGGTTTCCGCCGCCGACTGGAAGCCGAACCGGACGGTTGAGCTGATTACCACAGCCGCCGCCGGCGGCAATCTGGACATTGCCGCACGCGCAATCCAGAAAATCTGGCGCGATCAGAAAGGCGGCCCTTTTGCCGAAGTCGTCAACAAGCCTGGAGGCGCCGGGGCCGTTGCCGGTGCCTATCTCAGCCAGCATGCGGGCAATCCGCACATGTTGTTGACGTTTTCGATGACGCTGTTTACCAGCCAGATCACGGGAACTTCGAATTTTCAGCGTACCGATGTTTCTCCGATCTGCCTGCTGTTTGGCCAGTACGTGTATTTGAGCGTGAGAAAAGATTCCCCGATAAAGGACGGAAAGGATTTCATTGACAGACTGAGGCGCGACCCGTCTTCCCTGAGCATTGCCGTCGCGACAGCCATCGGCAACTCGATTCACATGGGTGTCGCCATCCCGATGAAGGCTGCGGGCGTCGATGTGCGGAAAATGCGGGTCGTGGCCTTCAAATCCTCGGGCCAATCCGTGACCCAGTTGCTGGGAGGCCATGTTGATGTGGTGGCGTCGACTTTCGGAACCGTTTTGCCGCACCTGGATGCCGGCCGGATACGGGTGATCGGCTTCAGTGGAAGCGAGCGTTTGCCGGGCGCTCTGGCAGCCGTGCCGACATGGCGGGAACAGGGCGCGGATGCCAGCTTCTCCAATTGGCTTGGCATCGTCGGGGCAAAAGGACTGGATCCGGCCCAGGTTTCGTATTGGGAGCGGACTTTCGCCGCAATGGCCGGCAGCGAGGAGTGGCGCGACGATTTGAACAGGAATTTCAGGGTGAACAGTTATCTGAATAGCCGGGAGGCGCAAAGGTTTTTCGATGCGCAATATGTCGAGATAAGGGAAATACTGACCGACCTCGGCCTCGCCAAACGGATCAATTGATGCTGCCGCCGCGGACGCAGGCCAAAAAAGGGAAACCATGAGCAAAGCTGAAACAGCAGGCTGGGAACGCGAAGCCGAGGAAATCAAACAGCGTTATCAATGGGCTGAAGGCATGGGTGGCGAAGAAGCCGTGCGGCTGCGCCATGAAAAAGGATTTCTCACCGTCCGCGAACGCATTGCGGGCATCGTCGACCGCGGCTCCTTCCAGGAAGTCGGCAAGCTGACCGGCAAGGGGGAATACGACAAGGACGGCAAACTCGTCAAGGTGACTCCGGCGCCCTACGTCATGGGCATCGCCGAAATCGACGGCCGTCCGGTCGCGATCGGCGGGGAAGACACCACGGTGCGCGGTGGCACCAGCTGGGGGCATGGCCGGCGCAAGGGCGGGCAGGGTGGTTTCATTGATGATCTTGCCCATTCGTACCGCATTCCGCTGGTCCGCCTGATTGACGGTTATGGCGGCGGCGTGGCTTCGGCCAAGCGCGGCTTCACGGTGTTTCCCGGACATACCAACGATCCCGGCGTCAACGTCGCGGAATTGCTGGGCATGGTGCCGGTGGTAAGCGCCGTGCTGGGAGTCGCCGCGGGCGGCCCTGCGCTGCGCGCGGTGATGGCGCACTGGTCGGTCATGGTGAAAAACAGCACCATCTTTGCATCCGGGCCGCCCATCGTCGAACGCGGCCTCGGCCAGAAAGTCACCAAGGAGGAACTGGGCGGCCACAAGGTTGCCGTCGACAAGGCGGGCACCATCGACAGTACTGCGGCGAGCGAGGAAGAGTGTTTTGCAATGATCCGGCGTTTTCTGTCGTACCTGCCGACCAATGTCTGGCAGCTGCCGCCATTCGTGCCGTCCGACGATCCCGTTGACCGCTGTGAAGACGATTTGATCCGTATCGTGCCGCGCGAGCCGCGCAAGCCGTACAGCATGAAGAAAGTGCTGGAAATGGTGGTTGACCGCGGCTCGCTGTTCGAGCTTCAGGAAACTTATGGCCGTTCCGCGATTACGGCACTGGCCCGCATGGGCGGATATTCCGTCGGCGTGATCGCCAACAATCCGATGGTCGGCGGGCGCATTGACGTCAAGTCGGCCCGCAAACAGGCGCATTTCATCGAGTTGTGCGATTGCTTCCACATTCCCATCGTTTTTTTCATGGATGTGCCGGGCTTCATGATCGGCAAGGAATCCGAAGAGGCGGCGATCCTGCGCGAGGGTGCGCGCGCGGTGCACGCGAAATGCCAGGCTACCGTGCCGATCATTTCGGTGGTCACGCGCAAATGCTACGGCATGGGCGGCGGTGTCGGCATCGACAAATACGGGCTCGATTTCAAGGTTGCCTGGCCTTCGGGCGAATGGGGTTCGCTGGCAGTGGAAGGCGGCGTCAGCGCCGTGTACAAGCGGGAAATCCAGAATGCACCCGATCCGAAGCAGCGTGAAAAGGAACTGGAAGCCGAGCTGAAAAAAATCACTTCGCCGTTTCTGACCGCGGAAGCCTTTGCCGTCGAGGACCTGATTGATCCGCGCCAGACCCGTCCTTATCTGTGCCGGTTCATCAAGGCCATGCAACCGCGTTTGGCAACGGAGCTCGGGCCCAAGGCAAAATACGGCGTACGGCCGTGATCAGGCACGATTTCCGCGCGGTTGCTTATCCGCTGCGCTTGTATAGCGGCAGGGATGCGCTGGAAAATCTGCCGGCGGAACTGAAACGCCGGAAATCGCGGCGCGCCTTCGTGGTGTGCGGGCGCAGCGTGTCGCGCAAGACCGATCTGGTCGATCGCATCGCCGGAATCCTCGGCCCGGCCTATGCCGGCTGTTACGACGAAATCGAGAAAGACACGACGCTGGCATCGGTGCAGGCCGCCGCGGCCGCCGCGCGCGTGGCCAACGCCGATATGCTGATCGGCGTCGGCGCCGGCAGCGTGATCCAAGGCACGCGCGTGGTGGCGATCCTGCTCGCCGAGCAGGCGCCGGTGGAACAGCTGATCACGCAGTATCCGGCCAACGCGCCGGCGATCAGCCCGAAACTGCTGGCGCCGAAGCTGCCGATCATCAACGTGCTGACCGCGGCAACCACGGCGCAGAACCGCGCCGGCTCGGCGGTCAAGGACCCGGCGCGGCCCAACCGCATGGAGTTCTTCGATCCCAAGACGCGTCCGGCCGCGCTGTTCTGGGACGAGGACGCGCTGCTGACCGCGCCGGTGTCGCTGGCGCGCACCACGGGCACCTCCGTGTTCTGGCGCGCCATCATGAATCTCGGCGCCCCGGGCATGGCGCCGTTGTCGGAAGGCGACCGCCTCCAGGCTTTCCGCCTGGCACGGGGCGCCTATCCGCGCATGGGCGATCCCGCGGACGCCGCGGCGCGCATTGAGATGTGCGCCGCCGCCTTCCTGCAGAACCGCGACGCCGACGACGGCGGCGCGCTGACCGAAAAACACTGGCCGGCGCGGGTGACCTATGCGCTGGCCACGGCCCTGTTCAACCGGCATGCGCATGTCGGCCAGGGCGAAGCCAATTCGGCGCTGACCGCGACCGTGATCCGCCATTTCGGCGCGCGCGATCCGGAGGCGATGGCGCTGATCGCCGGGGCTTTCGGCGTGATGGACGGACGCCCGCCGCACGAGCGTGCCGCGGCTGCAGTCGAACAGGCCTTTGCCGAAGCGGGCATGCCGGCGCGGCTGCGCGAACTCGACATCCCGCGTGACAGCCTGGGCGACGTGCTGGAGGCTTCGCTGAAGAATTTCAACGCCGATCCCGGGCGGGAGTTCCTGCGCGAGCGCGGCGCGCTGATGGCCGCGCTGGAAGCCGCCTGGTGACGCGGGCTCCATAGTGCGGTCGGCAGCTTGACGCTGGGTCTGGCGCGGCAAAGAATGGACTTCAGGTCACGATAACAGCGGCTTCAGCCGCGGGTTCTGCAATACCTGTCCACAACGAGGAGGTATTCATGAATGCTCCGCATTTTGCCGGCCTGTCCCGTCTTGCATCACTGTTCTGTTTCGTCTGCGCAATGTTTGCCGCCGCCATGCCGGAGGAGGCTTCGGCACAGCAGTTTCCGCAGCGTCCTGTCCGCCTCATCGTTCCGCTCGCGCCGGGTGGCGGCGTGGACATTACCGCGCG
This sequence comes from Burkholderiales bacterium, assembly GCA_026125585.1. Lineage (GTDB taxonomy): Bacteria > Pseudomonadota > Gammaproteobacteria > Burkholderiales > SG8-41. The sequence continues at coordinate 15,643 of JAHCLD010000002.1, read as the reverse complement.
TACCGTCGCGCCGCGGCTCAGCACCCTGTGGGGGCAATCGGTCGTCGTCGACAACAGGCCCGGCGGCACCGGGGCCATCGGCCTGGAAACCGCCGCCCGCGCCCAGCCGGATGGACACACCATCGTGCTGATCACCGGAACCCACACCGCGCGCCGCGCCACGCATTACGGGCGCCTGTCGTACGATCTGCTGAAGGATTTCAGGGCGGTGACCCAGATGACCCGCCAGTCGTACGTGCTGGTCCTGCATCCTGCCGTACCGGCGAAGTCCATCCCCGACCTGCTTGCGCTGGCAAAGGCCAAACCCGGGAGCCTGGCCTACGGTTCCGCCGGACAGGGCAGCCTGCAGCACCTGTCCGGAGCGCTGCTGGGAACGCTGACGAACACCGAGCTGCTGCATGTGGCCTACAAGGGCGGCGGTCCCGCGCTTGCCGACGTGCTGGGCGGGCAGATCAGCATGGTGTTTGCCACGCCCCTTGAATCGGTTCCCCACATCAAGACCGGACGCCTTCGCGCCCTTGCGGTCACCAGCCCGAAACGTTCACCGGCGATGCCCGAGCTGCCGGCGATTGCGGAAACCGGCGTCGCGGGATATGAAGTGACCAATTGGTACGGCGTGCTTGCCCCGGTGGCGACCCCGGCCGCGGTCGTCGACATCCTGAACCGCGGGATTGTCGATGTGCTGCGCACGCCGGAAATGCAGGAGCGTTTCAGGGGTGACGGGGTGGAACTGGTGGGATCGACGCCAGCGGAGTACCAAAAGCACATTTCCGCCGAAATCGTGAAATGGGAGGGTGTCGTGAAAAGGGCGGGAATCCAGGTTGATTGACGATGACAATGCCGGATCGGCAAAGGAGCGGAAGATGCAAGTGGGATTCATAGGGCTGGGCACGATGGGCGCCTCGATTGCGCTCAACGCGATGAAGGGTGGTTTTGCGCTGAAGGTGCATGATGTGCGCAAGGAGGCCGCGGCGCCCCACCTCAAGGCGGGCGCGATCTGGGCGGACAGCGTCGAGGATGTCGGCCGCGATGCCGACGTGGTGCTGACCTCGCTGCCGGGACCGAAGGAAGTGAAGGCGGTTGCCGAGGGCCTGATCAAGACCATGCGCCCGGGCACGGTGTGGTTCGACCTGTCGACCAATTCGCCGACGGTGGTGCGCGAACTGCATGCGCGGTTTGCGGAGAAAAAAGTGTCGGTCCTGGATGCGCCGGTCAGCGGCGGGCCTTCGGGCGCGAAATCCGGCAAGATGGCGCTGTGGGTCGGCGGCGACAAGGCCGAATTCGAGCGCTGCCGCAAGGTGCTGGATGCCGTCGGCGACCAGGTGATCTACATCGGACCGGTCGGCGCCGGCTCGGTGGCGAAGCTGGTGCACAACTGCGCCGGATATTCGATGCAACTGGCGCTGGTGGAACTGTTCACGATGGGAGTCAAGGCCGGCGTCGAACCGCTGCCGCTGTGGGCGGCGATCCGCCAGGGCGCGCTCGGCCGCAAGCGTTCTTTCGACCGCATCGGCGAACAGTTCCTGCAGGGCAAATTCGACCCGCCGAATTTCGCGCTGGCGCTCGCGCACAAGGACGTCACGCTGGCCACTGAACTGGCGCGCGAGATCGGCGTGCCGATGCGGCTGGCGAACCTGACCTATGCCGAAATGACCGAGGGGCTGAATCGTGGCTGGGAAAAGCGCGATTCGCGTTCGTACCTGATCCTGCAGCAGGAGCGTGCCGGCGTCAGCATCAAGGTTCCGGCGGAGGAGATCGAGGCCGTGCTGAAACGCGACGGCTGAAGCTCGTCCGAGATGCGTTTGCGGCCGGTGCGGCGTAGAGTATGGCTTCAGCCACCGGAGCCGCACCGCCATGACCGATCGCGCAAGACGCCGGATGTTCCTCAGCCTACTGGCCGGTTGGGCGTCGTTCCCGGCCGCGGCGGCCGGACTGGCCGACTACAACGAGCGACGGGTCGTGATGTACGCCACCAGCTGGTGTCCGTACTGCCAGCAGGCCCGCAATTATTTCCGCCAGCAGGGCATTCCGTACGTCGAGCATGACATCGAGAAGGACGCCGCGGCCCGTCGCGACTACAGGGCCTTCGGCGGAAGGGGTGTTCCGGTCATATTCGTCGACAAGCGCCGGATGAACGGCTTCAGCATCAGCGGCTTCGAGAAAATCTACCGGTAACCGGTTTGCGTTCGCGGTTCCCGCCTATCCGGCGCGTCATGCTTTTGACCGGCCGCGCGCCGGTCCGGCATGGCCGTCACTGCGGATCGAGGGCGGCAGCCGCATTTGCGCGCCGCGGCAATGCGGGAAACGCAGCGCGCACGGTTGCCCGGAGACTATGGGAGAATCGGCTTCAAGGTCCGCCGACCGGGTCAGCAGGCCGGAGAAGCCCGGGGCAACCGGGCGCAGTCGACAAACAGCAGGGGGTCCAGCCATGTTTGCAATCGTCAGCAAATCCGATGGTTTTCCGGTCAGCCGCAGTGTCGGCGGCGGCCAGCCCGATCTCGTGGTGACCTGGACCTCCGGGGACAGGGCAAAAGCCTTCCTTGCCGCGAAGGGCATCGAGGCCGAGTATTCGGTGGTGGCGCTCACCGAGGATGCGCTGGCCGGCATGGCCAAGGCGCTGGGCTGCGACGCCGATGCCATTGCCTTCGATGCCTATCCCGAAAAATAGCCGCTGCGCGGCCCCGGCCTTGCGTCCGTTTTGACGAAGCATCTCGCCCATCCCGGTTTCCGCTGTTGCTACAGGCCCGGCCGACACTGATTTTCAGACCGGCGGCGGCTACAATGCCCGCGGTTCAATCAGGCAAGGATGGATGGCAATGGACACACTGCAAACCGGCATGAAACTCACCGTCGAGCGCGAGGTCACCGAGGCGATGACCACGCAGCGCGGCGAGTACAAGGTTTTTTCCACACCGAACATGGTGCAGTTCTGCGAAAGCGCCGCCGGACAACTGGTGGCGCCGCATCTCAAGCCGGGACAGGGCCAGGTCGGCACGGTGGTGACCATCCGCCACATGGGGCCGACGCCGATGGGCAAACGCGTGCGCGCCGAAGTGGAACTCACCGGCATTGACCGGCGGCGCCTGAGTTTCAAGATCAGGGTCTTCGACGACGTGGAGCAGGTCGGTGAATGCGAGCATGACCGCTTCGTCGTCGATCTCGACAAATATCAGGCGAAGCTGAAAAAGAAGATCGAAGGCTAACACCCGCAGATATTTTATAAGTATTTGATTTTATTGGGTTTTTATAGCGCTTCGCCGCGCGAGGGCAATGCCGGTGAGCACCAGCGCCGCACCGGCGAACTGCAGTAGCCCTAGGGTCTCGCCCAGCAGCAGCCAGGCGAACAGCGTCGCCATCACCGGCTGCAGCAACAGTCCCACCGATGAAAACGTCGCGGGCAGATGGGCCATTGCCCAGGCAATCAGGCTTTGCCCGATGACCTGCGCGAACAGCGCGATGCCGACCAGTTTCAGCCAGCCCGTGCTGCTGCCCGGCAGCAACTGTTCCCCCGACAGCCAGGCGACCGGCAACAGCAGCAGCGCCATGATCGTGCTGCTCCAGGCCATCAGGCTCGCTGTCGGCATGTGCGCGCGCAGTCGGGTCACGGCGATCTGGTAGGCCGCATAAAACATCGCGGTGATGACGCCGAGGCCGTCGCCGAGCAGCGCCGTGCCGCCCTGGCCGAAGCTGGCGCCGACCAGCAGCAGGGTGCCGGCCATCGCGGCGGCCAGTCCGGTGACGAAAAGTTTTCGCGGCGCCTGCCGGTAGAGCAGCCAGGCCGCGGCAGTGACGAAAATCGGCGCCAGATTGGCCAGCAGCGTGGTGTTGGCGACCGAGGTCAGCAGGATCGACCAGTGCCAGACCGCGAGGTCGCCAGCAAAAAAAGCGCCAACCGCGAAGAGTCCGCCGCGATGCCCGCGAAAATGGCCTGCCTGGCGCGTGAAGCCTTCACTCGCCAGAGTCCACAGCCACAACAACGGCAGCGCCAGGAACACCCTCCAGAACGCGGTGGCCACCGGCCCGGTTTCGCTGACCTTGACGAACAGCGGCGCGGTGGCGATGGCAGTGGCACCCGCGAACAGTGCGGCCAGTGCCAGCCACTCCCGCGCGGGCGTCGCCAGATCAGCCTCCGGCAGCCGGGCCGCGGTGTTTCATGCCGCGGCACGACCCGGAGAGGATCGGCGCGGCCGGCGCCGGTTCAGCGTCCCGTGAATTTGGGTTTGCGTTTTTCAATGAACGCAGCCATGCCTTCCTTCTGGTCCTGCGAGGCGAACAGCATCTGCAGCGTGCGTGTTTCCAGCGTGAGCCCGGTTTCCAGCGACGCGTCCATGCCCCTCAGCACGGATTCCTTGGTCTGCTGGATGGCCAGCGGCGGCAGCTCGGCGATCTGCGTCGCCATCGCCACCGCGCGCTTCTCGACTTCGGCATCGGGCACGATTTCGCTGACCAGCCCCATCTCGGCGGCTTCCCTGGCGCCGAACAGGTCGCCGGTCAGCACGTAACGCATGGCCTTGTACTTGCCGACGGTGCGCGGAAAACGCTGGGTGCCGCCGCCGCCGGGGATGATGCCGATCTTCACTTCGGGCTGGCCGAACTTCGCCGATTCGCCGGCGATGATGATGTCGCAGGTCATCGCCAGCTCGCAGCCGCCGCCCAATGCGAAACCGCTGACCGCGGCGATCACCGGCTTCGGACAGGCGTAGATCGTGCGCCACATCTTCTGGGTGCCGCGCAGCAGCATGTCGATGGTCGATGCGTCCGCCATTTCCTTGATGTCGGCGCCCGCGGCAAAGGCCTTGTCGTTGCCGGTCAGCACGATGCAGCGCACGGCATCGTCGTCGCCCATCTCGGTCAGGTGCCGGGCGAGCAGCCGGCGCACCTCCAGGTTGAGCGCATTGCGCGCTTCGGGCCGGTTGATGCGGATCAGGCCGACGCCTTCGGCGGGGCGTTCGGTGACGACGACGGGTGCATTCATGTCAGTGCTCCTGGTTGCCTGCTGTTTTTTCGGAATGGGTGAATCAACAAAAAACGGGCTCCGCCGGGAGCCCGTTTCCGGCGGCTCGCCGCCTACTGCTTGGCGAGGCCGATGTCGACCAGAACGGCCTTGATGTCGTTGTAGTCCTTGACGATATCCTTGCTGAACTGCGCGCTGCCGACGAAGTCGTCCGACCAGTAGTTTTTCTCGAGATCGGCCTTCCAGTCCGGATTCGATACCGCCTTGCGCAGCACACCCTCCCAGTAGGCAACCTGGGCCGGCGTGATGTCCTTGGGCGCCATGATCGCGCGCCAGCCGCCGTAGACCAGGTCGGCGCCCTGCTCCTTCCAGGTCGGCACCTGGGCGAAGGCCCCGGGGAAACGCTTGTCCGAGGACACGCCGATCACGCGTATCCGGCCCTCGGCGAGATGGCCCGCGACGTTGCCCGCCGCCGTGGTCACCATGTCGATATGGCCGCCCAGCACCTGGGTGATGGCTTCCGCGGAGCCCTTGAACGCGATGGCCTTCAGGTTGCGCGCGTTGACGCCGACGCTCTTGGCGAGCAGCCCGGCGGCAATGTGGTTGTGGCTGCCCAGCGTGGTGGCGAAGCCGATGGACACCGACTGGGGGTTCTCCTTCAGCTTCGCGATCAGGTCCTTGCCGGTCTTGATCGGCGAGTTAACGTTGACCGCGAACACCACGTAGTCGTTGAACAGCGAGGCCACCGGCGTGAAATCCATGTAGCTCAGCGGGCTGGTGCCGACGATGTGGTTGGTCAGCAGCGCGGTGGTGCCGATCAGCAGCGTGTGCGGATCCCCCTTGCGCTGGCTGACGTAGTTGAAGGCGATCGAGCTGCCGCCGCCGGGACGGTTGACCACGGTCAGCGAGGTCGGGATCAGCTTGGCCTCGACGATGGCCTTCTCGACCGTGCGCGCGGTCTTGTCGTTGCTGCCCCCGGGAGCGGAGCCGACGACGATCTCGACGTTGCGGGTGGGCGACCAGCCCTGCTGGGCCTGGGCTGCGGGCACCGCCAAGGCGGCGGCGAATATCATGATCAGCAGTTTCAAGGGAATTTCTCCTCGCTAGGGGTGGATTGCATTACAGCTGCTTGATGCCGGCTTTCTTGATGACGTTGGCGTACTTCTCGGTTTCGGCGCGGATGAATTTGTCGAACTCCTCGATGGTGCCGCCCTTGGTGATGAGGCCGTCGCGGTCGAACCTCTCGCGCACGTCCTTCATGGCCAGCGCCTTGTTCGCGTCGGTGTTCACCTTGTTGACGATGTCGCGGGAGACCTTGCTCGGTGCCATCAGGCCGAACCAGTTGCTGGCTTCATAACCCTTGACACCCGACTCGTGGAACGTGGGAATCTCGGGCACCGCGGGGAAACGCTCCAGGCTGCTGATGGCAATCGGGCGCAGCCGTCCGGTCTTGATGTGCGGCACCAGCGCGGGCACGCCGCTGAACACCATCTCGACGTTGCCGGCGATGGCATCGGTGATGGAAGGCGTGTTGCCCTTGTACGGCACGTGCACGATGTTGATCCCGGTCATGTATTTCAGCAGCTCGCCCGCCATGTGGTTGGAGCTGCCGAGTCCGGCGTGGCCGTAATTGAGCTGGCCCGGGCGCGCCTTGGCCAGCGCGATCAGTTCCTTCACGTTTTTTGCCGGCAGCGAGGGATGCGCGGCAAGCAGGGCGGCGCCCTGCACGCACCAGACCACCGGCTGGAAATCGCGCGCGGTGTTATACGGGGGCTTCGCGTACAGCGTCATGTTGATCGCATTGGAGGCCCCGCCCATGAACAGCGTGTAACCGTCGGGTGCGGCAGCGGCTGCGAGCTCCGAGCCGATGTTGGTGCCGCCGCCGGGCCGGTTGTCGACGATCACCTGCTGGCCCCACATTTCCGAAACCTTGGCGGCAACGGTGCGCGCCGTATAGTCGGTATTGCCGCCCGCGGCATAGGGCACGATGATGCGCACCGTGCGCGCGGGCCAGTTCTGGGCCAGTACCGGCGCCGCCGCCACCAGCAATCCGAGACCTGCAATCAAACTGTTGATTTTCCTCATCTTTCCTCCTTTTTATTGGTTTGCCGGCACTTCGTTGTCGAGTGGTTCGCCCAGATGCCAGCGTTTCAGGTTGGCCAGAAACATCTCGTACACCCGGCCATCGTTGCCTTGCGCCGCCGCCGAATTGTGCGGGGAAACCAGCACATCGGGCAGCGTCCACAGCGGCGAATCCGCGGCCAGCGGCTCCTTTTCGAACACGTCGAGATAGGCGCCGCCGAGCCGGCCGTCGCGCAGGGCTGCCACCAGCGCAGTTTCGTCGATGATCTCGCCGCGCGCAACATTGATGATGCGCGCCCCTGCGGGCAGGCGTGCCAGCATGTCCGCGTCGATCAGGCCGCGGGTTTCGTCGGTCAGCGGCGCGGCCAGGACCAGCCAGTCGGCGCGGGGCAGCAGCGCCGCCAGCCGCTGCGGCGGATGCAGTTCGTCGACCGGATCGCCGGGCTGCTGCGGACTGCGGCGGATGCCGATGACCCGGAGCCCCAGTACGCGCGCCAGCCGGGCGATTTCCCGCCCGATGCTGCCGAGGCCGTAAATCAGTACCGTCTGGCCGGCGAGATCGCGCGGAAAATCCGGGGACCGCATCGGGTCCCAGCGGCGTTCCTGCTGGCCGCGCAGCCAGCGCGGGACATTGCGGGCCAGCATCAGCAGTCCGGCGATGGCGGTCTGGGCGATCGGCACGGCCGTGGATCCGGACGAAGTGCTCAGGCGCACGCCGCGCTGGAGCATTTCGCTGAAGACCGGATGATCGACACCGGCGTTGAACACATGCAGCCATTTCAGTGCCGGCGCCTTGCGCACGGTCGAAAAAAATTGCCGCCCGTGCTGCGGAATCACGTCGGAAGAGAAAAATGCGAGATCGAGCCGCGCGCATTCCGCCGCTTCGAGCCGGCCTTCGGGATCGGCGGGCAGCACGACCAGCTCCAGCCCCATGCCCATTTGCCGCGCCCGCGCGGCGAGATCCGCGCCGTGTTCGGCGTGCAGTCGGTGGGAAACGAGCAGGGTGGTCATGGCGGTGTGCACGGCAGGGAGCTGCGGAAGAGCGGAGATTTTAACCGCTCTTTGCTACCATGCACGACACAGGTACCCCGCCAGATCCCCGCGAAAAGCCCATTCAATGGAAATCATCGATACCCTGGAACTGACACAGCAACTGATTGCGCGCCCTTCGGTCTCGCCCGATGACGCAGGCTGCCTCGACCTGGTGATGGCACAGTTGAAGCCGCTGGGTTTCGACTGCGAAATCATTGCCAGCAACGGCACCACCAACCTCTGGGCCCGCCGCGGCCGCGCCGCGCCGCTGGTCTGCTTCGCAGGCCACACCGATGTCGTGCCGACCGGCCCGGTCGAAAACTGGGGCATCGACCCGTTCACACCCACGATCAGGGACGGCATCCTTTACGGCCGCGGGGCTTCCGACATGAAAACCTCGATCGCCGCGTTCGTCGTGGCGATCCGCGGGTTCGTCGGGGCCAATCCCGACCACCCGGGTTCGATCGCGGTCATGTTCACCTCCGACGAGGAAGGCCCGGCCACCGACGGCACGGTGCGCGTGGTCGAGGCGCTGGCGCGGCGCGGCGAGAAACTCGACTATTGCATCGTCGGCGAACCGACCTCGGTCAAAAGGCTCGGCGACACGATCAAGAACGGGCGCCGCGGCTCGCTGACCGGCATCCTGACCGTCAATGGCGTGCAGGGCCACGTCGCCTATCCGCACATGGCGAAGAATCCGATCCACGAAGTCGCGCCGGCGGTCGCCGAACTGGCCGCCACCGAATGGGACCGCGGCAACGAATATTTTCCGCCGACGACCTGGCAGATTTCCAATTTCAACGCCGGTACCGGCGCCAACAATGTCATTCCCGGCACGGCGCGCGTGCAGTTCAACTTCCGTTTCTCGACGGCGAGCACGGTCGAATCGCTGCAGACCCGGGTTCACGGCATCCTCGACAGGCACGATCTCCGTTATGACCTCGAATGGCGCCTCGATGGCCGGCCTTTCCTGACGCCCAAGGGCGACCTCGTCGCCGCGGTCTCGCAGGCAATCCGCGAAATCACCGGCGTCGACACCGAACTGTCGACCACCGGCGGCACTTCGGATGGCCGTTTCATCGCCGACATCTGTCCGCAGGTCGTCGAGTTCGGGCCGACGAACGCCACCATTCACAAGGTCGACGAATGCCTGCCGGTGGCGGAAGTGGCGCCGCTCGAAAAGATCTACCGCCGGATTCTCGAACTACTGCTGCCCCGCTGACCATCGCGCGGCGCCCGATCCGGCCGCCCGGCCGCTCGCAAAACACGCAGTCAGCAGGTAACCCCCGGTCGGCGCTTCCCAGTCGAGCATTTCTCCGGCACAGAACACGCCGGGCATCCGCTTCAGCATCAGGTGTTCGTCGAGGGCTTCGAAGGGCAGGCCGCCGGCACTGCTGATCGCTTCATCGAGGGGCCGCGGCGCGGTGAGTTTCAGCGGCAGCGCCTTGATCGTCGCGGCCAGTTTCGCCGGATCGTGCATGTCCGCGGCCGGCAGCACCTCGCGCAGCAGTGCGATTTTCACGCCCTTCAAGCCGAGCCGGCCCTGCAGGTGGCTCGCCAGCGAGCGCGAGCCGCGCGGGTGCGAAACTTCCCGCAATACCCGCGCGGCGTCGTGGTCCGGGAGCAGGTCGAGCATGAGTATGGCGTTGCCGCGGTCTGCGATCGTGTCGCGCAGCGGCGCCGACAGCGCATAGACCAGGCTGCCTTCGATGCCGTACTCGCTGACCAGCAGTTCGCCGCGGCGACGGTGCGATATGCCCGCGGCGTCGCTGAACGAGGCAGTGACCGCTTTCACCGGCTGCCCGGCGAAACGTTCGTGGAAATGGGCGCTCCAGGCAACCTCGAAGCCGCAATTCGCCGGCCGCAGCGGCGCGACCGCGACGCCGCGCGCTTCGAGCAGGGGCACCCAGGCGCCGTCGGAGCCCAGCCGCGCCCAGCTGCCGCCGCCGGGCGCGAGCACCGTGCAGCGCGGGCGCACGGTTTTTTCGCCCTGCGGCGTCGCGAAACGCAGCGCGCCGTCCTCGCTCCAGCCGGTCCAGCGATGGCGGACGTGGATGCGCAGGCCCGCCGCGCGCAGCCGCTGCAGCCAGGCGCGCAGCAGCGGCGCCGCCTTCATCCCTTTCGGGAACACCCGTTGCGAAGTGCCGGTGAAGGTTTCGATGCCGAGGCCGTGCACCCAGTCGCGCAACTGCGCCGCGCCGAAGGTTTTCAGCAGTGGTTCGAACTGCGGCCGGCGCGCGCCATAACGCGACAGGAAGGATTCTTCGTCCTCGGCATGGGTGATGTTGAGGCCGCCCTTGCCGGCCAGCAGGAACTTGCGGCCGACCGAGGGCATCGCGTCGTAGAGATCGACCGCGACGCCGCCCGCGAGCAGCGCCTCCGCGGCCATCAGCCCGGCCGGGCCGCCGCCGATGACGGCGGCAGGGCTTACAGCCACTTCGCCTTGCGGAAACGCCAGAACAGATAGCTGTCGATGACGATCATCGCGCCGATGGCAAGAGGGTAGCCCCAGCGCCAGGCGAGCTCCGGCATGTGCTGGAAGTTCATGCCGTAGATGCCGGCGATCAGCGTCGGCACCGCGACCAGCGCGGCGTAGCCGGCGAGCCGTTTGGTGACCTCGTTCTCCTGCAGCGTGATCAGCGACAGGTTGACCGAGATCGCCGTGGTGATCATCTCGCGCGCGGCGTCGATGTTCTGGTTGATGCGCACCAGATGGTCGGATACGTCGCGGAAATAGTCGTTGAGCCCGGCGCAGACCTGCGGCACGCGGCCGCCGTGCAGCTTGCCGGCGGCTTCGAGCAGCGGCCCCGTCGCGTGCTTGAGCGTCATCAGCTTCTGCTTCAGGTCGTAGAGCGCCTCGATGTTGTCGCGCGCCGATTTGCCGGCGAAGATCTGGCTTTCGATGGTTTCGAGGCGGGTCTCGATGTCGTCGAGGATCGGGAAGTAGCGGTCGACCACCGCATCCATCAGCGCGTAGAGGATGTAGCCGGTGCCGTGCCGCATCAGTCCGGGCTCGCGTTCGCAGCGCGCGCGCACGTCGGCGAAATTGCGCTGGCTGCGGCTGCGCACCGACAGCACGTAGTTGCTCGCGACGAAGATGTCGACCTCGCCGACGTGCAGGTCGTCGCCGTCGGGCTCCAGCATGTGCAGCACGAAGAACAGCGAGTCGCCATATTCCTCGAACTTCGGCCGTTGGTGGCCGTGGCGCGCGTCCTCCACCGCGAGGTGGTGCAGGTCGAATTCCTCCTCGAGCTGCTCCAGCTCGTGGGGCTCGGGATCGCGCACGGCGACCCACAGGATGCAGTCGCTGCGCCCGCGCCAGGTGCGGATGTCCTCACGCGCGACGTCGGCGACCTTCCGTCCATCCCTGTAGGCGACGCTGTTGATCAGCATGGCGGCGTCTCCGCGTTCAGGCCAGCCAGGGCCGTTGCGCGTGATAGCCTTTTTCGAAGGCCTCGATGGCGGCGGTGTTTTCCAGAACCAGGCCGATGTCGTCGAGGCCTTTCAGCAGGCGCTCCTTGTAGACCGGATCGATCATGAAGGGATGCGCCGTGCCTTCGGTATCGGTGACCGTCTGCGCCGGCAGGTCGATGGCCAGCGTCGCGCCGGGTTGCGCCTGCAGCTGGGCGCGCAGGCCGCGGCAGATTTCCTCCGGCAGCGTCACCGGCAGCATGCCGTTCTGCAGCTCGTTGGCGTAATGGATGTCCCCGAAGGAGGGCGCGATCACCGCGCGGATGCCGTAGTCGAGCAGGGCATACACCGCGCCCTCGCGCGAGGAGCCGCAGCCGAAGTTGGCGCCGGCGACGAGGATGCCGGCATTGCGGTATGCAGGGCGGTTGAGCACGAAATCCGGGTTTTCTCCGCCGTTGTTGCCGAAACGCATGTCGTGGAACAGGTAGGGATCGTAGCCCGCCTTCTCGTTGCGCAGCTTGCGCAGGAAACGCACGGGGATGATGCGGTCGGTGTCGATGTTCGCCATGTCGATCGGCGCGGCGACGGCGGTGAGCGTGGAGAAAGGCTTCATCTCAGTTCCCGGAAAGCAGCGCGCGCACGTCGGTGACGCGGCCGGTAACCATCGCCGCGGCGGCCATCGCCGGGCTCATCAGGTGGGTGCGCGCGCCCTTGCCCTGGCGGCCTTCGAAGTTGCGGTTCGAGGTCGAGGCGCAGCGCAGGCCCGGCGGCACCTTGTCGCCGTTCATCGCCGCGCAGCTCGAGCAGCCCGAGGCGCGCCATTCGACGCCGGCGTCGAGGAAGATGCGGTGCAGCCCCTCGGCCTCGGCCTGCGCCTTCAGCGCGGTGGAGCCGGGCGAGATCCACGCCGGGATCATCGATTTGCGGCCCTTCAGCACCGCGGCCGCGGCGCGCAGGTCCTCGATGCGGCCGTTGGTGCAGCTGCCGATGAAGGCGCGGTCGATGCGGATGTCGGTCAGCACCATGCCCGGCTTCAGATCCATGTAGGCCAGCGCCTGCAGCGCGTGCGCGCGTTTGTCGGCGTCGCCCAGCGACTGCGGGTCGGGGATGCGGCCCGACACCGGCAGCGCCTCCTCGGGGCTGGTACCCCAGGTCAGCATCGGCTCCAGCGCGGCGCCGTCGAGCGTCACCTCGCGGTCGAAGCGCGCGCCGTCGTCGGTCGGCAGCGCGCGCCACTGCGCCAGCGCGCGTTCCCAGTCGGCGCCTTTCGGCGCGTACTCGCGGCCGTGCAGGTATTCATAGACCGCGTCGTCGGGCGCGATCATGCCGGCGCGCCCGCCGGCCTCGATCGCCATGTTGCAGACCGTCAGCCGGCCTTCGATGGTCAGGCCGCGGATCGCGGGTCCCGCGAATTCGATGACATGCCCGGTGGCGCCGGCGGCGCCGATTTTGGCGATGATCGCCAGCACCACGTCCTTGCCGGTGACGCCGGGGCCGAGCCTGCCGTTGACGGTCACGCGCAGCGTCTTCGGCTTTTTCAGCCACAGGCACTGCGTGGCGAGGATCTGCTTCAACTGCGAGGCGCCGGTGCCCAGCGCATAGGCGCCGAGCGCGCCGTGGGTCGAGGTGTGCGAGTCGCCGCAGGTGATGGTCAGCCCCGGCTGGGTGATGCCGAGCTCCGGGCCGATCACGTGGACGATGCCCTGGCGCGCGTCGTCCATGCCGAAGTGCGCGACGCCGTTGACGCGGCAGTTTTCCTCGAGCAGCTGGATCATGTGCCGCGCATCGGCGTCCTCGGTCGCGTCGAGCCCGCGCTCGCGGCCGACGGTCGGCACGTAATGGTCGGCGACCGCGAAGTTCTGCCGCGGCTTGCGTACCTTGCGATCTTCCTTGGCCAGCGCGCCGAAGGCATGGAAGGAGCCTTCGTGCACGAAATTGCGGTCGATGTGCAGCAGCGTGTCGCCGCCGGGACGCTGGATGATGACGTGGCTGTCCCAGATCTTGTCGAACAGGGTGCGTGGCGAAGTCATAAAATATTCAATAAAATCAAATACTTATAAAATTCATCAGAGTGCGGCGCGCTGGTCTTCCGGCAGGCCGTAGCGATTTTCCAGTTCCTGGATTTCCGGCAGGCCCGCGATGTCGGTGAACTGTTTGAAGTTCGCGACCTTGTCGCGCATGTGGGCGATCGAGCCGGTCTTCTTCAGTTCGCGCAGCAGGTTCTGCATCGCGGGAATCGCCGCGAGCATGATCCAGTTCGGATAGATCGCGATCTTGAAGCCGAGCCTGCCGAGTTCTTCGGCGGGCAGGTCCGGCGTCTTGCCGCTGGAGGCCATGTTGTAGAGCAGCGGCACGCCCTGGAAACGCTTCGACACGATGTCCACCTGTTCGCGGCCGACCGGCGCCTCGATGAACAGCACGTCGGCGCCGGCCTCGCGGTAACGCTCGCCGCGCTCCAGCGCGGCATCCATGCCCTCGACCGCGATCGCGTCGGTGCGGGTGATGATGACGAAATCGCCGTCGCGCCGGGCGTCGCAGGCGGCCTTGATCTTGGCCACCATTTCCGCGGTCGGGATCACGCGCTTGCCGGCGAGGTGGCCGCAGCGCTTGGGCCAGGCCTGGTCCTCGAGGTGCACGCCGGCGACGCCGGCCTTTTCGTAGTCGCGGATCGTGCGCCGGGTGTTGATCGGATTGCCGTAGCCGGTGTCGGCGTCGGCGATCACCGGCAGGCCGGAGGCGTCGGCGATGCGGCCCGCGTTGTCGATCATCTCGTTCGCGGTCAGCAGGCCGACGTCGGGCATGCCGAGCCGCGTCAGGCTGGTGCCGAAGCCGGTCATGTACACCGCCTCGAAGCCCTCCATTTTCACCATGCGCGCGGCGAAGGCGTCGGCGACGCCGGGCACGACCAGGCAGCCGGGACGCGCCAGCAGCGCGCGCAGGCGGGAGGTCGGTCGTTGTGTGCTGTTGTCTGTCATTGCGATGGGCCTCGAATCATTGGAAAAATCACGGACAGGCCGGCCGCGCGCGGACATTCGCGGTGAAGCGGAACCGGGGATCGTTCATCGGCGCGGTTCTCCGGGCTGGCGGATCGGACGGAATCAGTTTTCGTGGCCACGTTTCTTGTCAACCGGCGGCGGTTGCCGCGGTCGCGTGTGCCGCGCCGCTATTTTATCGCGGTTCCCCGGAGACCGGCCCTCAGAGGGCGACGCAGTGCCAGCGGCCGTCGGGCCGGGCCGCGAAGCGCAGGGGCTGGCTGTTGGCGACCTGCGCTTCCTGCGGCGGCAGTCCCAGCCGGGCACCGAGCACGCGGAAGGTGCCCGAATGCGCGACGACCAGCGGCAGCCGGCTGGCGTCGATGCGCCGCAGGCCCGCGAGCGTGCGCGCGGCGAAGGCCTCCGGACTTTCTCCGCCCGGCGGCGTCGTGCCGCGCACCCGCAGGGAACGCGGCCTGCCTTCGAGCTCGCCCCAGCTGCGCTCGGCGATCTCGGGCACGATGCGCACGTCCAGGCCCAGCACCGCCGCGACGCACAGCGCGGTATCGTGCGCGCGCTGCAGCGGGCTCGACCAGATCGCGTCGATGCCGCTGCCGGCCAGCCGTTCCGCCGCGGCGCGCGCCTGGGCCTGCCCGGTGGCGTTCAGCGGCACGTCGCTGGCGCCGGCGACCAGGCCGAGCCGGTTGTTTTCGGTTTCGCCGTGGCGCAGGAAGCAGAAGGGGCCGCCGAACAGCGGTGTCGCGTTCACAGCGCGACGGGGCCCGCGGTGGCCACCCGGGCCGGCGCGAACGCCCGTTCCCAGGCCGCCCGGTGTTTCTTCGCATCGCCGAAAGCCGGCAGCACGGTGCGCGCGCCGGTGCCGCGCACCAGTGCCGCGTTGTCCGACAGCCGCGGATGCACGTTCCAGCGCAGGTATTGCGCGCGGCCATTGCGCGTCAACCGTTCGGCCGGCGTGCCCGGCGGCAGGTAGCCGGTGAACACGATGGCCGGCGTGTCGCGGCGCTCCCATTGCGCAAGCAGTTCCGCGGCCTCGCCGGCAGTGCCGTCGGCGCGGCTTGCCAGCGTGACTCCCCGCGGCTCGCCGGTTCCGGGCGCAGTTTCGGCGATGCGCGCGAGTTCCTCCGCCACTCCGGGGCACAGGCAGGCGGCATCCGTGGTCGCCAGTCGCCGC
>JAHCLD010000199.1 GCA_026125585.1 Burkholderiales bacterium | reverse complement strand
CCTGCTCGCCCCGCCGCGCAACTGCGGCACGCTCAGCTCGCGCTACTTCGTGCCCGAGACCTGCCACAAGTCGCACCCGGTCACCGGCACGGTGTGCATCAGCGCCGCCTGTGCGATTCCCGGCACGCTTGCCGCCGAAATCGCGCCGCTAAAACCGGCGCCGCAGGGCATCGTGAAAATCGAACATCCCTCGGGCCTGATCCTGATCGACCTCGATGCCGACTTCACGAACGGCAGGCAGGAACTGCGCCGCGCCGCGCTGGTGCGCACCGCACGCCGCATCTTCGAGGGGCACGTGATGGTGCCGTCGAAGGTGTGGGCAGGGAAAACGGCGACGGCAAAGCGGGCGGCCTGAACATTTCCGCGCCCTGTTCCTTCCAGTCCGTCACTCCGGCTCGCGCCGGAATGACGAATCGCAGCCACCAGGATCTCTGCCCGTGACCGCCTCCGCAGTTTCCCCGATCGCCGTCATCGGCGGCGGTTACGCCGGCATGGCCGCGGCGGTAGAGCTTGCCGCGCGCGGGGTGCCGGTCACGGTGTTCGAGGCCGCGCCGGCGCTCGGCGGACGGGCGCGGCGCGTCACGGTCCACGACACCGCGCTCGACAACGGGCTGCACATCCTCATCGGCGCGTATTCGGAAACGCTGCGCCTGATCGACAAGGTCGCGCCGCGGCGCGATTCGTTCCTGCGGCTGCCGCTGGACCTGCGGGTTCATCAGCGCTTTCATCTGCGCGCGCCGAAGCTGCCGGCGCCGCTGCATCTGGCCTGGGCGCTGCTCACTGCACAGGGCCTGTCTCCCGCCGACAAACGCGCGGCGGCGGATTTCATGCGGGCAATGAAGGCAGCGCGTTACCGCCTCGGCCGCGACCGCACGGTCGCAAGCCTGCTCGAAGAGTATTCACAGCCTGTTGTTTTAATTGATAATTTATGGAAACCGCTGTGCATCGCCGCGCTCAATACGCCGACGGCACGCGCCTCGGCGCAGGTTTTCCTCAACGTGCTGCGCGACAGCCTCGGCGCCGGGCGCGCGGCGAGCGACCTGCTGCTGGCGCGTATGGACCTCGGCGCGCTGTTCCCGAAGCCCGCGGCCGATTTCCTGCGCTCGCGCGGCAACCCGGTGGAGGCCGGCGCCATGGTGGAAAGCGTCACGCGCGACGGCACGGGCTTCAGGCTGCGGGTGCACGGAACATCGCGCCGCTTCGAGCGCGTGATCTGCGCGGTCGCACCGCACCGCGCCGCGCCGCTGCTGGCCGACATCCCGGAACTCGCCGCCGCGAAAGCGCAGGTGGAGGCGCTGCAGTACGAGCCCATCCATTCGGTGTGGCTGCAGTTCGACGGCGCCGTGCGCCTGCCCGCGCCGATGACCGGTCTCGCGGACAGCCCGGCACAATGGCTGTTCGACCGCGAGGCGATCTGCGGCCAGCGCGGGCTGGTCGGCGCGGTGATCAGCACATCGGAGGAACACGCCGGCGAAGCGCAGGACACGCTGGCGGAGCGCGTGGTCTCGGACATCGGACGGCACTTCGGTCCGCTGCCGCCGCTGCGGTGGCAGCGCGTGATCGCGGAAAAACGCGCGACCTTCAGCTGCACGCCGGACCTCGCGCGGCCGGCAACGGCCACGGACTGCCCCGGTTTTCTGCTGGCCGGGGATTACGTCGCCGGCGATTATCCGGCGACGATCGAAGGCGCGGTGCGCAGCGGCGTCGCCGCGGCGGCGCAGATACGCTAGCTGGCGCTCCGCATGCCGGCCTCCGGCCCCGCCGGACCGGCATCGTATAATCGGACGCAAACAGACCATCCACACGGAGAGAGGACAATGGCCGAACGCGAAGCCATGGAGTACGACGTCGTCATCGTCGGCGCGGGACCCGCCGGGCTCGGCGCGGCGATCCGCCTGAAGCAGCTGGCGGCGGAACAGGGCCGCGAGATCGGCGTCTGCGTGCTCGAAAAAGGTTCCGAGGTCGGCGCGCACATCCTCTCCGGCGCGGTGATGGACCCGGTCGCGCTGAACGAACTGATTCCCGACTGGAAGGAAAAGGACGCGCCGCTCAACACGCCGGTCAGCGAGGACCGTTTCATGTTCCTCACGGAGACCGGCAGCTTCAAGGTGCCTTCCGCCCTGCTGCCCGGCTGCTTCCAGAACCACGGCAACTACGTGGTCAGTCTCGCCAACGTCACCCGCTGGCTGGGCCAGCAGGCCGAGGCGCTGGGCGTGGAGATTTTTCCCGGCTTCGCCGCCGCGGAAGTGCTGTTCGACGACGCCGGTCGCGTCAAGGGCGTGGCCACCGGCGACATGGGCATCGGCAAGGACGGCCAGCCCACCGACGCCTACCAGCCCGGCATGGAACTGCACGCAAAGTACACCTTCTTCGCCGAAGGCTGCCGCGGCCACCTCGGCAAGCAGTTGCAGGAAAAATTCAGGTTGCGCGACGGCGTCGACCCGCAGGTCTACGGCATCGGCCTGAAGGAACTGTGGGAGATCAAACCGGAAAAACACCAGCCCGGCCTCGTGATGCACACCGCCGGCTGGCCGCTCGACAGCAGCACCTACGGCGGCTCCTTCTTCTACCACCTCGAGGACAACCTGGTCGCCATCGGTTTCGTCGTCGGCCTCGGCTACAGCAATCCGTACCTGAGCCCCTACGAGGAATTCCAGCGCTACAAGACGCATCCGGAAATCCGCAGCTTCCTCGAAGGCGGCAAACGCATCGCCTACGGCGCGCGCGCGATTTCGGCGGGCGGCCTGCAGTCGCTGCCGAAGCTGGTCTTCCCCGGCGGCTGCCTGGTCGGCGACGACGCCGGCTTCCTGAACGCCTCGCGCATCAAGGGCAGCCACGCCGCGATCAAGTCGGGCATGCTCGCCGCCGAAGCCGCGTTCTCCGCGCTGGGCGGAGATAATCCGCCGGCTGAACTGTCTGCCTATCCCGAAGCCTTCAAGGCCAGCTGGCTGCACGAGGAACTGCACAGGGCGCGCAACTTCAAACCCTGGATGAACAAGGGCCTCTATACCGGCACGCTGATGGTCGGCATCGACCAGGTGCTGTTCCGCGGCAAGGCCCCGTGGACGCTGCACCACGGCCACGCCGACCACGAGACGCTGAAACGCAAGACCGAATGCACGCCGATCGATTATCCGAAGCCCGACGGCGTGATCAGCTTCGACCGCCTGTCCTCGGTGTTCATCTCGAACACCAATCACAACGAGGACCAGCCGGCGCACCTGACGCTGAAGGATCCGTCGGTGCCGGTCAATGTCAACCTCGAGCTCTACGACGCGCCCGAGCAGCGCTACTGCCCGGCCGGCGTCTACGAAATCGTGCGCGACGACGATGGCGGCAACCCGCGGCTGCAGATCAACGCGCAGAACTGCGTGCACTGCAAGACCTGCGACATCAAGGATCCGACGCAGAACATCGTCTGGGTGGCACCCGAGGGCGGCGGCGGACCGAACTACCCGAACATGTAGCGCCGGCCGGAGAACGCAGACAGTGATCACGGAACCCGCGCTGTGAAACTGCTGCGCAGGCTGATGGCCTTCATCTACCGGCGGCCGGTGCAACTGGTGCTGTCGGTGCTGGCGACGCTCGTGCTCGGCGGACTGCTGGTCGCCACCATCCAGTTCACCCTGTTCGATCCGCACTGGCTGACCTTTCTCGGCGGCATCCTGTTCGCGGCGATCCTCTCGCTGGCCAGCCAGGCCTCGAAATCGGAATGGATCATCTCCCGCCGCACCCGCCAGCTGGAACGGACGAAGGAGCAGCTCGAGCAGGAAAGAAAGCGCGCACGTGCTGCCGAGGAAGCGCTGCAGGCCGCAGATGCCCGTGCGCGGATGATCCACGACCTTCTGCCGACGCCCCTGCTCCGGATCGACCGCGACCTGCGCATCCGTCAGCACAACCGCGCCTTCCTGAAGCTGACCGACTGGCCAGCGGACCGCATCGACGGCCAGCTGCTGCGCGACATCGCGCCGCGGGAATACC
>JAHCLD010000198.1 GCA_026125585.1 Burkholderiales bacterium | reverse complement strand
CGGCGACCAGATGGCCGTTCACGTGCCGCTGTCGCTCGAGGCGCAGATGGAGGCGCGTACGCTGATGCTGTCCTCCAACAACGTGCTGTCGCCCGCCAACGGCGATCCGATCATCGTGCCTTCCCAGGACATCGTTCTGGGGCTCTATTACACGACGCGCGAGAAGCAGGGCGCGCGCGGCGAGGATTCGCATTTCATCAATGTTTCGGAGGTGTCCCGCGCCTATGAAACGGGCCAGGTCGAGATCAATGCGCGTATCCACGTGCGCATCAGGGAGACCGAGCTTGCCGAGGATGGCTCGAAGCGCGAGAAACTGACGCGTTACCAGACCACCGTAGGCCGTGCGCTGCTGTCGGAAATTCTGCCGGTGGGGCTGCCCTTCGAGTTCATCAACAAGGCGCTGAAGAAGAAGGAAATCTCGAAAATCATCAACGCCAGTTTCCGCCGCTGCGGCCTTCGCGAGACGGTGATTTTCGCCGACAAGCTGATGTACAACGGCTTCTCGATGGCGACCCGCGCCGGCCTGTCGATCGCGGTGGATGACATGCTGGTGCCGGTGCAGAAGGACAGCATCATCGGGGAAGCGGAGAAGGAAGTTCAGGAGATCGAAAAGCAGTACACCTCGGGCCTGGTGACCCAGGGCGAGCGTTACAACAAGGTGGTCGACATCTGGGGCCGCGCCGGTGATCTGGTGGCGAAGGCGATGATGGAGCAACTGGGCGTCGAGCCGGTCATCGAGTGGAGCGCCAAGGCCGGTGAATGGAAGCCGCGTGTCGACAAGAAGGGTGCTGCGGTGATGCAGGAATCCTTCAACTCGATCTACATGATGGCCGATTCGGGCGCGCGTGGTTCGGCCGCCCAGATCCGCCAGCTGGCGGGCATGCGCGGCCTAATGGCCAAACCGGACGGCTCGATCATCGAGACGCCGATCACCGCGAACTTCCGCGAAGGCCTGAACGTGCTGCAGTACTTCATCTCGACGCACGGCGCCCGCAAGGGCCTGGCGGATACGGCGCTGAAGACCGCGAATTCCGGTTATCTGACCCGCCGTCTGGTTGACGTGACCCAGGATCTGGTGGTTACGGAGGATGATTGCGGCACCGACGACGGTGTCGTGATGAAAGCCCTGGTCGAGGGCGGCGAAGTGGTCGAAAGCCTGCGCGAGCGCATTCTCGGCCGCGTGGCGGCGGCGGACGTCGTCAACCCCGAGAACGGCGCGACCCTGTTCGAAGCGAATACCCTGCTTGATGAGGATGTGGTTGATGCCATTGAGGCTGCCGGCATCGACGAGGTCAAGGTGCGCACCCCGCTGACCTGCGCGACGCGCTACGGTCTGTGCACCCGCTGTTATGGGCGTGACTTGGGTCGCGGTTCAGTCGTCAATATCGGCGAGGCCGTGGGCGTGATCGCGGCGCAGTCGATCGGCGAACCCGGCACGCAGCTGACGATGCGCACTTTCCACATCGGCGGCGCGGCTTCCCGTACCGCGGTGGTCAGCCAGGTGGAGGGCAAGTCGGCGGGCGTGGTCCGTTACTCGGCCGGCATGCGTTATGTCTCGAATACCCGCGGTGAACTGGTGGCGATTTCGCGCAACGGCGAGATCATGATCCACGACGAGGCAAACCGCGAGCGCGAGCGCCACAAGGTGCCTTACGGTGCCCTGCTGTCGGCCCGCGATGGCCAGGCGGTCAAGCCCGGCCAGGTGCTGGCGACCTGGGACCCGCATACGCGGCCGATCATCACCGAGTACGCCGGACGCATCAAATTCGAAAACGTCGAGGAAGGCGTCACGGTTGCGAAGCAGATCGACGAGGTCACCGGCCTGTCCACGCTGGTGGTGGTCGATCCCAAGCGGCGCGGCAGTGCGCAGGCCAAAGGCCTGCGGCCGCAGGTCAAGCTGCTGGATGCCAACAGCCAGGAAATCAAGATCGCCGGTTCAGACCAGTCGGTGAACATCACCTTCCAGATCGGCTGCATCATCACCGTGCGCGACGGGCAGGAAGTCGGGGTCGGCGAGGTGCTGGCGCGGATTCCGCAGGAGACCTCCAAGACGCGCGACATTACCGGCGGCCTGCCGCGTGTCGCCGAACTGTTCG
Source organism: Burkholderiales bacterium (assembly GCA_026125585.1). GTDB lineage: Bacteria > Pseudomonadota > Gammaproteobacteria > Burkholderiales > SG8-41. Next base: position 1,960 of record JAHCLD010000198.1, on the reverse strand, counting down.
AGGCGCGTTCGCCGAAGGACGCCGGCATGCTCGCCGAAGTCACCGGCACGGTGTCGTTCGGCAAGGACACCAAGGGCAAGCAGCGCCTGGTCATCACCGATCTCGACGGCGTTGCCCATGAGTTCCTGATCGCCAAGGACAAGCACGTGATGGCCCATGACGGCCAGGTGGTCAACAAGGGCGAGATGATCGTCGACGGTCCGGCGGATCCGCATGACATTCTGCGGCTGCTCGGCGTGGAAGCGCTGGCGCGCTACATCTGCAACGAGGTGCAGGATGTGTACCGGTTGCAGGGCGTGAAGATCAACGACAAGCACATCGAGGTCATCGTGCGCCAGATGCTGCGCCGCGTGCACATCGTCGACGCCGGCGATACGCGCTTCATCACCGGCGAGCAGCTCGAGCGGGCGGAAGTGCTGGAGGAAAACGAGCGCATCGAGGCCGAGGGCAAGGCACCCGCGCAATACGAATATGTGCTGCTGGGGATTACCAAGGCCTCGCTGTCCACGGATTCGTTCATTTCCGCGGCCTCGTTCCAGGAAACCACCCGCGTGCTGACGGAGGCGGCGATCATGGGCAAGCGCGACGAGCTGCGCGGCCTGAAGGAAAACGTGATCGTCGGCCGGCTGATTCCCGCGGGCACGGGCCTCGCCTACCACCGCGTCCGCCGCAAGCAGGTGGCCCAGGCCGAACTGGATCAGGCGGCCGCGGCTGCCGAGGCCGCCATTCCGGCCGCGCCGGAAGGCGAAGAGCAGGTTGCTTGACAGTAATGATTCGACCCCATAAAATCGATAGTCTTTTTTGGGCGAGGTGCGACCTTAATTTTCGCGCAGCGCTCCGGCGGTAAAAAGTCCGGGACGGCGGAAACGCCGTCCCCGCATTTTTTGGGGCCGTGGCCTTAAGGATCGCCGTCACGTAGCAGGCAGAGTTCGCAGTAAACGGAATATTGTCGTAACTAATTGAGAAACAAGGAAAAATGCCGACCGTAAACCAACTGGTGCGCAAACCCCGGGAAGCGCCCCGCACAAAAAGCAAGGTGCCGGCGCTGGCGGGCAGCCCGCAAAAACGCGGCGTATGCACGCGCGTCTACACGACAACCCCCAAAAAGCCGAATTCGGCGCTGCGCAAAGTGGCCAAGGTCAGGCTGACCAACGGTTTCGAGGTCATCGGTTACATCGGCGGCGAGGGACACAACCTGCAGGAGCACTCGGTCGTGCTGATTCGCGGCGGCCGGGTCAAGGATCTGCCTGGCGTGCGTTACCACATCGTGCGCGGCAGCCTGGACACCGCGGGTGTCAAGGACCGGAAACAGAGCCGCTCGAAGTACGGCGCGAAGCGCGCCAAGGCCGCTTGATAGGGGACCAGGGAAATGCCACGTCGTAGAGAAGTGCCCAAACGCGAAGTTCTGCCAGACCCGAAATTCGGCAGTTCGGACGTATCCAAGTTCATCAACGTGCTGATGACCAGCGGCAAGAAGTCGGTTGCGGAGCGCATCATGTACGGCGCGCTGGAGCAGATCAGCAAGAAAAGCGGCAAGGATGCCCTGGAAGTGTTCAACCAGGCCGTGAACAACGTCAAACCGATGGTCGAAGTCAAGAGCCGTCGCGTGGGCGGTGCCAATTACCAGGTTCCGGTCGAGGTGCGCTCGGTGCGCAGGATGGCGCTCGCGATGCGCTGGTTGCGCGATGCTGCGCGCGGTCGCGGTGAAAAATCCATGGGTGCCCGGCTTGCCGGCGAACTGGCGGAGGCGGCGGAGGGTCGCGGCGGCGCGATGAAAAAACGTGAAGAAGTGCATCGTATGGCGGAAGCCAACAAGGCCTTCTCGCATTACCGGTTCTGATGCCGGCGGCTGAAGGGTAACGAACGTGCCACGCAAGACACCAATCGAACGCTATCGCAACATCGGGATTTCCGCGCACATCGATGCGGGGAAAACCACGACGACCGAGCGCGTGCTGTT